>JBQTJV010000253.1:0-12005 GCA_052386775.1 Betaproteobacteria bacterium | reverse complement strand
ACCCCTTCCAGTGGAGGTTCACCCGCCGTGACCTCAGCAAACTGCTTTTCAAACTTCGCTCTCATGATCTGCTCGCCCTTGCTGCATGAGAAAATACGTCACCGAAATTTCGGTCCAGAGCACTAAGCGCGCGTGCCGCCCGCGGCCGTGCCCAGCCGGCCATTGTGAAAATCGGCGAAGGCCTGCTGAATTTCCGCGTGCGTATTCATGACGAACGGCCCGTATCCGGCGATCGGCTCGTTCAACGGTTCGCCGCTCAATAGCAATGTTTTCGAGTCCTGATCGGCGTGGAGCGTTATATTGCCGCCCCGGCGTTCGAAGATTGCCACTTCGTCGGGTGCAACCGTTTCCGCGTCGTTTACTCGCACTTTGCCCTTGAGCACAACCAGCACCAGATTATGGTTTTGCGGCACCGGCATCACTGCGTGCCCGCCGGCATTCAGCCGCAGGTCCCACATATTGACGGGGGTGAAGGTGCGCGCCGGCCCTGGGTGGCCGCCGTACTCGCCGGCGATGACGCGCAACACGCCGGCATCGTTTTCCAGCCGCACGTCGGGGATGTCCTTCTTCAGCAGCGTCTGATATCCGGGCGGCGCCATTTTATGGCGCGCCGGCAGGTTCACCCAAAGCTGCGCGACCTCGAACGTGCCGCCGGTGCGCGCGAATTCCGGCGCATGATATTCCTCGTGGAGGATGCCGGAAGCCGCCGTCATCCACTGAACGTCTCCCGCGCCGATGCGCCCGCCGTTTCCGGCCGAGTCGTGGTGTTCGACTTCGCCTTCGTACACCAGGGTGACAGTCTCGAAGCCGCGGTGGGGATGCACGCCGACGCCGCGTTTCTGCTGCGTCGGTGCGAAACGCGCCGGCCCCGCGTGGTCGAGCAGGAGGAAAGGACTCAGCGCGTCTGCGGCGCGGTCGTACGAAAACAGGGTGCGCACCGGGAAACCATCACCCACCCAGTGCTGCGGTCCGGCGCGGTGAATTTCACGAACCTTTTTCATATCGGGCTCCGTCAGCGCTCGCCATGGCCGGCATGGAACCGCCATGCGGGCAAGCGTATAACCCGTATATGGCGTCTCGTCCGCGCTATGCAACCCTACCCCGGTGTCAAACGCCGGACTTTACTGTTCCTTCGCTCCGGACGCCTTGACCGCTTTACCCCACTTGACGATTTCCTGATCGATGTAGCGCGCCGTCTGTTCGGGCGTATTCCCCACAGGCGTTGCGCCGTCGCGCGCGAGACGCTCCACCACGTCGGGCTGCTTGAGCGCCCGCGTCGCTTCCGCGTTCAGCTTCGTGACGATATCGCGCGGGGTGCCGGCGGGCGCGAGCAGGAAGTACGACACTTCGACGTCATAACCGGGAATCGTTTCGGCCACCGCGGGGACATCCGGCACGATGGGCGAGCGCTTGGCGCTGGTGATGCCGATCGCGCGCAGTTTGCCTGAGCGCACCTGCGGCAACGATGTGATGAGGGTCACCACCATGAGTTGCGTGTGGCCCGCGACGACGTCGAACATCGCGGCGGCGGACCCCTTGGAGGGCCCGTGCGTCATCGTGACGTGGGCCTTCGTGCACTGGATTTCGGTGGCGAGATGGCCGCCGCTGCCGCTGCCGGCCGAGCCGTAGTTGAGTTGCCCGGGGCGCGCCTTCGCCAGCGCGACGAGTTCCTTGATGGATTTGGCGGGCAGGGCCGGATGCACGTTCACCAGCAGTGGCTGCACGGCGACCTGCGTGATCGGCAGAAAATCCTTGATCGTGTCGTAGGGCAGCTTGGGGTACAGGGTCGGGTTCACGACGTGGCTGCCGTAGGCCATGAGCAGCGTATAGCCGTCCGGCGCCGAGCGTGCCGCGATCTCGGTGCCGATCACGCCGCCGGAGCCCGAGCGGTTTTCCACCACCACCTGCTGCCCCAGGCTCGCCGACATCTTCTGGCCGACCAGCCGCGCCAGCGTATCCACGCTGCCGCCGGCACCGCTCGGGACGATCACGCGGATGGGTTTCGCCGGATACGGTTGCGCGGAGGCGGACACCGAAAAAAACGTAATGAGCGCGACGGATGCCGCCCCGCCGGTCATGCGCAGCAGTGAAACGCGTCTCATGTTTGCTCCTCCTCTTTGATACGGTCCTGCCATTGCGGCCGACGGTCAGTCGGCGCTCATGTATTTGCGTTCCAGCTCGCGCCAGCGAGCGGTATCGACGGCTTTCTCCCGGTCGTTGAAGCTGGCGAGGCGATGTTCGATCGCGGCGGTATCCCCATCGCGCTTCAACACCGCGAGGACCTCCTGCGCGGCATGGATCGCCGCACGGTGCGTCTGGGAGGGATAGATGCCGAGGCGATAGCCCATCGCCTCCAACTGTTTCGCCGGCAGCGGGGGCGTCTTGCCGCCCTCGAAGATGTTGACCAGCGCGGGCTTGCTGAGGCCGCGCGGAATCCGCTCCATCTCCTCGACGGTTTGTGGCGCTTCGACGAAGCCGACGTCTGCGCCCGCTTCGAGATAAGCGTTCATGCGGTCGATCGCCGCCTCAAACCCTTCGACGGCACGCGAGTCGGTGCGCGCGATGATGACCAGGTCGGCATCGCGGCGGGTGTCGACCGCGGCCTTGATCTTGCCCACCATCTCGGACTTGGTGACGAGCTGCTTGCCTTCGTAGTGTCCGCACTTCTTGGGCGAGACCTGGTCCTCGAGATGAAAGGCCGCGACACCGGTCTTCTCGAACTCGCGCATGGCACGGATCACGTTGAGCGCATTGCCATAGCCCGTGTCCATGTCCGCGATCACGGGAATGTCGACCGCTTCTACCGCACGCGAGATGAACTCGATGTTCTCGCTCATGGTGAACAGTCCCAGATCGGGCAGCCCGTTGGCGCGCGAATAGCCGCCCCCGGTCAGGTAAACGGCATCGAACCCGGCAAGCTCAACGAGGCGCGCCGTGAGGGGGTCGTAGGCGCCGGGCACGACGACATAGCGCGTGCCGTTCACCAGTTCGCGCATGGTCTTTCTCGCGTTCATGCGGCTTTCTCCTCGAGCAACTGGCGCAGCACGTAATGAAAAATGCCGCCGTGGCGGTAGTACTCCACCTCGGCGCGGGTGTCGAGCCGCGACAGGAGCGGGATGGTTTCGCGAGCCCCGTTGGCGCGCGTGATGGTGCACGAGAGTTCCATGCGGGGCGCGAGGCCGCGCTCGAGCCCGATGACGTCGAATGTCTCGCTGCCGTCGAGCTTGAGCGTCTTGCGCGTCATGCCATTCGTGAACTGCAGCGGCAATACGCCGAAGCCCACCAAATTGGAGCGATGTATGCGCTCGATCGACTCGGCGATGACCGCGCGCACGCCGAGCAGCCTGGTGCCCTTCGCCGCCCAGTCCCGTGACGAACCGGCGCCATAGTCGGCGCCGCCGACGACCACGAGCGGCACCTCCTCGCGGCGATAGCGCTCCGCGGCGTCGTAGATCGACATTTCTTCACCGCTCGGCGCGTGGCGCGTCCAGCTTCCCTCCACGCCGGGCGTCATTTCGTTGCGGATGCGCAGGTTCGCAAACGTGCCGCGCGTCATGACATCGTGGTTGAGGCGGCGCGAGGCGTAGCTCACGAAATCCGCGCGCGCGATGCCGAGCGACTGCAGATACTGTCCGGCGGGAGACTTGAGCGGTATGGCGCCGATCGGCGAGATGTGGTCCGTGGTGAGCATGTCGCCGAACATGCCGAGCATGCGCGCGCCCGTGATGTCGCGCACGGGTGGCGGGTCGGCTTCCATGTCGTCGAAGAACGGCGGGCGAAGAATAAAGGTGCTGCCGGCACTCCAGGCAAAGCGCGTGGGCGCGGCGGCCTCGCCGGCCCATTTGGCGCCTTCGGCCGTCGTCGTTTCGTAGCGCCCGCGGAACAGTGCTGGCGAAAGCGCCTTGCCCACGATATCTCGCACTTCGTCATCGCTGGGCCAGATTTCGCGCAGATAGACGGGGCGGCCGGAGCGATCTTCCGCGATCGGCTCGGCGGACAGGTCTTTCAGTATCGAACCGGACAAGGCGTACGCGACCACCAGGGGCGGGGACGCGAGAAAATTGGCGCGCACGCTCGGATGGATGCGACCCTCGAAGTTGCGATTGCCCGAGAGCACGGCCACGGCGGCAAGATCGCTTGCTTCGATCGCCTGTTCTATGGGCTCGGGCAGCGGTCCGGAATTGCCCATGCAGGTCATGCAGCCGTATCCCGTGACGTGGAATCCCAGTTCATCGAGCGGCTGCTTGAGCCCGCTGGCCGTCAAGTAGTCGAGCACCACCCGCGAGCCCGGCGACAACGAGGTTTTCACCCACGGTTTGGTTTTCAAGCCTTTTTCACGGGCGTTGCGCGCCAGCAGACCAGCACCCACCATGACGGACGGATTGGAGGTGTTGGTGCAGCTCGTGATCGCCGCGATGACGATGTCGCCGTTGTGCAGCGCGTAGTCGGCGCCCTGCACCTTCACGCCGCTGCCGTTCTTCGGATAGTTGGTGCGGAAGGTCTCCGGTGCCCGGGGCAGGGGCACCCGTTCATTGGGTCGGCGTGGCCCGGCAACGCTCGGCTCCACGGTGGCGAGATCCAGTTCGACGACGGACGTGTACTCCGGAACCGGGGTCCCCGCATCGCGCCACATGCCCTGCGCTTTGCAGTACTCCTCGACTAATGCCACCTGCTGCGCGTCGCGACCGGTAAGACGCAGGAAACGGACAGTCTCGGCGTCCACCGGGAAGAAGCCGACGGTTGCGCCGTACTCGGGCGTCATGTTCGCGATCGTGGCGCGATCGGGCAGCGACAGCGTATCCACTCCCGGCCCGAAGAACTCGATGAACTTGCCGATGACTTTGTGCTTGCGCATCAAATTCGTGATGGTGAGCACGATGTCGGTGGCGGTGACGCCCGGCGCGCGCTGGCCGGTGAGGCGGCAGCCGACGACCTCGGGAATCACCATGGCGACAGGTTCGCCGAGTGCCGCAACGCCGCCCTCGACGCCACCCACGCCCCAGCCGACGATCCCGAGACCGTTGATCATCGGGGTATGGCTGTCCATGCCGAGAACCGAGTCCGGATAGGCGATGAGGCGTCCGGCGCGCTCCCGCGTCCAGACGACGCGGGCCAGATATTCAAGGTTGATCTGATGGCAGATGCCGGTGCCCGGAGGAATGACGCGCATCTGCTCGAAGGCGCGGCTGCCCCAGCGCAGGAACTCGTAGCGCTCCTTGTTGCGGGAGAATTCGAGCGCCATGTTCTGTGCCACGGCATCCGCGCTGCCGTAGTGATCGACCATCACGGAATGATCGACGATGAAGTCGACCGGCGTGAGCGGATTGAGCCGCCGCGGATCGCCCTTGAGACGCGCCATTGCGTCGCGCATCGCGGCCATGTCGCCCAGCAGCGGAACGCCCGAAGAGTCGGGCATCAGCACGCGCGCCGGCTTGAAACCGATTTCGCGTTCCGAAGTGTGGTTGCGCAGCCACTCGATGACCGCCAGAACGTCGTCGCTGCTCGCCGTGCCCTCCGCCTGCTGGCGGATCAGGTTTTCAAGAACGATCTTGAGCGTGCAGGGAAGCCGTGACGCGCCGTGGAGACCGGCTTTCTCGGCTGCCGGAATGCTGTAGTAATCGTATGATGTGCTGCCGACCTGGAGCTGGCATGCTGCGGAAGAGGCGTCGAATGGCATGGCTGAGGGTCCTTGTCCGGACCTGAACGAACGCGTCGTCCAGTCCTGCGAAATCATGTCGGCGCAGCCACCGGCCTCCGAATAACGGTTATGAACCTGCTACGGCAGGGTGGCGCACCGGCTGACGCGTTCAGCGGCTGGGCTTCCTGCCCGGCGGCTTGGGCGGGATGTATCCGGAGATGCGGCACAGGATCGAATCGACTTCCTGCCCGTCCTTGTAGCGGATGGAACGGCACACCATGATTTCGCCGCGCGCCTGCAGATTGCTGACGCTCGTTCGCACCGTATCGAGCGACATGCCCGTTGCGGCCGCGATCTCGGTATCGAGCCGTTCGCCGCCAAGTTTGAGATAGTCCAGTATCGCTTGCATGCCGCGCTCCTCGTAACTGTGAATGGATGGCCCGGGGGACGAGCGGTAAAGCCAGGGGAAGGTTTCGCATCATACAGCAAATCGACCCGTCTCCCAAGAGACGCGCGCCGCCGCGCTGCTCGTGCCTTGTATCGAGCGGAGCGTTCGACATACGATGCTCCGCAACCGTGAATGCATACCACGAAGCAGACTTTCTTTGAGCCCGCCTGAGCGCAGCCCGGGATCCGGGGCCGCTGTGGCGCCTCGCGACTCCCACCGCCAGGTGCTCGCGATGGCGGGTCCGATCGTCTTCGCCAACATCTCGGTGCCGCTGCTGGGTGCGGTCGACACCGCGGTGGTCGGTCACCTGCCGGAGGTGTACTACATCGGCGGTGTGGCGATCGGCGCCATGCTCTTCACCTACATCTACCATCTCTTCAACTGCCTGCGCATGGGGACCACCGGCCCGACAGCGCAGGCGCGCGGCGCCGGCGACTACGCCGAAGTGCGCGCCATGATCGGCCGCGCGCTGCTGCTGGCAGGCGTCATCGGCGGCGTGCTGATCGCACTGCAGCTCCCGATCCTCGCTCTGGCGTTCTGGCTGATCGACGCGAGCGCCGAGGTGGAGTTTTATGCCCGCGAGTATTTCCTCATCCGCGTCTGGTCCATGCCGGCCGTGCTGGCGGGCTACGCCATCATCGGCTGGTACTACGGATTGCGCGATGTCCGCACGCCGCTGATCGTGCAGGTCTTCGGCAACACCCTCAACATCGGGCTCGACTTTCTGTTCGTATTCGGATTCGGCTGGGGTGTTGCCGGTGTCGCGTTTGCCTCGGTCATCGCCTCGTACACGGGGCTGGTGCTCGGCCTGTACTACGTCTTTCGCACCGTGCGGGCGCTGCCCGGCTCGGGCCACGCGCGGCTGCTCGATCGCGAACGGCTGATCCGCATGGTGTCGATCAACGGCGACCTCGTGCTGCGGACGTTCTGCGGGGTGTCGGTGCTTGGGCTTTTCTTGGCGAAGAGCGCGGAGCTGGGCGACCTCACGCTTGCCGCGAACCAGATCCTGCACAACTTTCTCGTCTTCACCTCCTTCGGGCTCGACGGTTTCGCCCATGCCGCCGAGGCGATACTCGGGGAAGCCGTAGGGCGTCGCGATCGCGCGGCGTTCCAGCACTCAATGCGCGTCGTCTTCTTCTGGGCGGCGCTGGTCGGGCTGTTGAACCTGGTGGTGTATGCGGCGGCGGGACACGGCATCATTGCGCTGCTCACCAACATCGCGGACGTGCGAATGGCGGCGGCCGACTATCTCGTCTGGCCCGTCATCTTACCGATCGTGTCGGTATGGGCCTATACCTACGATGGCGTCTATCTCGCGGCGACCCGCACGACGATCATGCGCAATACGGTGATGGCCTCGTTCGCCGTCTTCGCGGTCCTGCTGCACGTCCTCACGCCCGTTTACGGAAACACCGGCGTGTGGATTGCAGTGACCGCCTTCCTGGGGCTGCGGGGGGTGCTGCTCCACCTTTACTTCCCGCGCGTGCTGGGCGCCATCCCGGCGCAGCCCGCGCCTACGCCGCCGTGATGCCTTCGATGTGAAACGGCTTGCCGTTCACCTCGACGTGGCTGTGCAGGGGAACCTGCTGCGTGATGAGGCCCTCGGCAAAACAACCGGCCTTGGCGTTGCGGATGAGGTGCGAGAGCTTGTCCGCCGGCTCGGCGCTATGCACCTGCAAGTGGGTGCTGATGCTTTCCCAGCGGTTGAATACCGTGCCCTTGAGCACCGAGCCACCGAGATGCTTGCGCATTACCACGCGGCATTGCGCGCTGCTCACCTTCAGTTTCATCATGTGCGCGTACCGCGCAACCTGGGTGAGCAGTCAGAAGCCTATCGCCATCGCGAGATAGGCCATCGGCGACGGATACTTGTCCGTGCCGCCGATGCGCGCCGGCTCGTCACAGTACACCTCGAACTTTCCGGAGGTGCCGCGCTTCAACTGCAGCTCGCCGGCCAGCGTTTCGGTGAGCACGTCGTTCTCGTTCGTGATCCCGGCAGCCGGCAGTTCGGGCTTGTCGATCACCCGTTCGCCCGGTTTGTCGGATAGATCCTCATTGCCGAGTGGCTTGGTCATGTCGTCCTCCTATGAGGAGCGATTCTACGCCTGCGCTGTATTTCCTGCGGCCTGCTCGTCCGGGAGCAGCAGGACGATGGCGGCCTTGATCGCCGCGATGCCGGCCAGCACCCACAGCGAATTGGCGAAACCGATTTCCTTCACCAGCGGCCCCAACACCCAGACTGCCAGCGAACTGACCCCGAACGCCACCGTGATGCGCATCCCGGATACGCGCGAGCGCAGCCGGTCATCGACGTAGCGCACGATCATCGCGTCGGTGAACGGGATGGAGCCGAAGATGAAAACCATCACGACAAGCAGTGCGGCGAAAAGCCACCAGTCCTGGGTGTGGGCGGCGAAGATCAGCAGCGGCACCTGGGCCACCGACATCCAGAGCTGCAGCGGCTTGAACGGCATGCTGTCGATCAGGCGCCCGACCACGATCTGCGCGAAGGAAGCGATGGTGTAGATCAAGGCGAGGAGGGCGCCGAGCATGGCCGGATCCTCGATGACGCCCAGGAAACGCTCGGTCATCAACTGTGAATTGCCATTGGTGGTGAAGTTGAAGAGCAGGCTGCTCGCGACCGCTGCTGCCGTCATGACCGTGAACGCCCGCATCAGCAGGGCCGGCGTGAGCACGACTTTGGCCTTGCCGCCCTTGCGCTTGGCCGGTGCTTCGCTTTCCTTCGGGCAGGCAAGTGCAAAAACGATTCCGCAGGCGATCGAGAACAGTCCCGGGATCGCGAACGCGGCGCGCCACCCGATCCACTTCACCAAGAAGCCGGTGACCAGCGCGGCGACCGCGATGCCGAGATTGCCCGCAAGGCCGTTGATGCCGATCACCGCGCCGGGATTCGGCACGTTCTGGACGAGCATCGGAATTCCGACCGGGTGATAGATCGCTGCGAACGCTCCCATCAACGTGAGCGCCGCGGCAAGCTGCCACGCGTTCTGCGTCAGGGAAACGATTACCGCGGCGAGGCCCATGCCGACAAAGAAGATGATCATCATGACGCGCCGGCCCCAAAGATCGCCGAGGCGGCCGGCGGGCAGCGCCGCCAGGCCGAACAGGA
This sequence comes from Betaproteobacteria bacterium, assembly GCA_052386775.1. Taxonomy (GTDB): domain Bacteria; phylum Pseudomonadota; class Gammaproteobacteria; order Burkholderiales; family SG8-41; genus DSOT01. The sequence continues at coordinate 2,789 of JBQTJV010000253.1, read as the reverse complement.
CGAAGGCGCCGACGCTGTAGGGCATCAGGTCCGTCCAGTTGGCATAGCCGAACTCGGTGGCCACCGCGGCAACCGCCGTTGCAAAGATCAGCAAAAACATGTGATCGATGCCGTGTCCGATGTTGAGCAGGAGGCTGACCGCGCGGGGAAAGCCAGGATGGGGGGCGACTTGGGCAAGGGTAGTCATAGCGCGCGATTCTGCCCGGTTTATAATCGTCTGTCTTTCGATGTTTTACGAATAACTTTCGATAAATGGACAATGCGTCCACCACGGGCGCGACGCGCTTCGCTGCCAAACTCGCCGCGATCCAGGAAAGCCCGGTAGAGGGCAATCCGTCCCGCGCCATCGTGACCCGCCGGACGTCGTACCCGACGGGGCATCAGATCAAGCTGCACTGGCATGCGCGCGCCCAGTTTGCGTTTGCGCTGGAGGGCACGATGCGCGTGCGCAGCGCACGCCGGGTATGGATCGTGCCGCCGAGCCGGGCGCTGTGGATACCCGCGCACACGGCGCATGAAGTGCAGATGTACGGGATTGTAAAGATGCACAGCCTCTATTTGAACGAATCGGCCGCGGCGGGCATGCCTGCTTCGCCGGTGGTATTGAACGTGACGCCGCTGCTGCGCGAATTGATCGTGCGCGCGGTGGCGCTGCCCGCCGATTACGATGAAAGCGGCGAGGCCGGTCTTTTGATGCGGCTCTTGGTGGCCGAGATCCGCCGCCTGTCGCCGTGTGCGTTCGACTTGCCGCTGCCGGAAAGCGCGCAGCTCATGCAGTTATGTGAGCGTATCCTTTCGGACTTCTCCACGCGACGCGCGTGTGAAATGGACGCGAACGAGCTCAGTTTGAGCACGCGGACGCTGTACCGCAGATTCCTGCGTGAGACCGGCATCACGTTTGCGAGATGGAAGCAGCAGGCGCGGCTGCTCGAGTCGATCCGGCGCCTCGGAGAAGGCGTGCCGGTCACCACCGTCGCGATCGATCTCGGCTACGAGAGCCCGAGCGCCTTTTCGACCATGTTCCGGCGTGCCGTGGGCATGGCGCCGCGCGCGTTCACCGCTAGCGCAGAAGATCCGCCGGCCAATAGGAGGCGGCGCTAGCAAACCGCTCGATGAGCGAGTAGACAAGATTGTGGACCTATGCATGGGCATCGATTACGGCATGTCGCCGAGGTCGCGCCCTTCTTCAGATTCCGTTATCAAGCGCGCCTGGCTTTTGAGGCAGCGTGAACCGAAAAGTTGAACCGAGACCTTCCGTACTTTCGACGGTCACCTTTCCGTCGTGAGCCTCGACAAATGCATTGACGATTGCCAGACCCAGGCCTGACCCGCCTTCTTTCTGCGGATCAGTTTCTAATCTGTCGAATATTTTTTCAAGACGCTCTTGCGGAATGCCCGCGCCGTCGTCGCTGACCCAACCCTCAGTGACGCCTTCCGCGTCCAGGCTCCGTGCCCCTATGTTCACCTTTCCGCGCGGGGTATACAAAATCGCGTTTGCAATTAGGTTCTGGAAGACCCGTCTCAAGACACTCGCGTCCGCATAAACGACCAAGTCATGGGGCACACTGTTGATCAGTTGCGTGCTAGCGGTTCCTGCTACCGGATGGAGATCATGAATGATAGCCTCGACGAGCGGCCATAAATCAAACGCACGCCGCACCAACACGATGCCGCTTTGGGCGAGCAGGTTCGTGTTTTCATCAATCACCTTGCCGACCAGTCCATCGAGATACTGCACGTTGCGGTGCAGCGTCTTCAATATCTGGACATTATCAGCATTGACGCCTCGCTCCAGCAGTCCCTTCTCCAGCACTTGCGTAGCCAGGGAAATGGCATTCAGTGGGGTTCGGAGGTCGTGCGCGACAAAAGCGAGATACTCATCCCTGCGCTGCTGCACTTCCAGCGCTTGCTGAGTGGCGTATGCCTGAACGGCCAATCCGATTGCTCCGTCCAAGACACGATTCAAGATGTGAAAACATCTGCCCTGCAGGTTAAGTCCGTTGGTATCGGCGAGATCGTGGATACAGCCGCGCAGGATGTTGTACTCCGCCACGACTTCTTCAATATCAAATCCGTCCTGAACACGCTGGAGACCGTGGGCTGGCGGGCTGCTATCGCTAAGCGCTTCCGGAATCGTCTCGTCAGACCTTGCTTCAAGCGCGGCAGCCAGTTCATCTATGAGCCCGGGAAGGTGATCATTGAGCGTCGGGGTATCGAGACCGTGCGCTGAAGGAAGTTCACGCACCCGTTGGCGCCACAACGAAAGCAAGCCATTGCGTTCCTGCTTGATGAGCGTTGCCAGTTTGTCGATATCATTGAGATGCATTTACTTGAAGTCCTGACTGATCGACTGCGAAATTCGGCAAGCTGGTTCCACGATGTTCCGCCGCCCGGTGGGCGTCGCGCCACGGACTTTCACTGGGGAAAAGCGGGTGCGCCAAAAAACGGGCTGCGGATCAAAGCTATTCCCAGCTGGTTAACATCGCGCACAAGCGCCAGGGAGCACTACGCTACCAGTTGGCGATTTCACCGATGAACTTCGTCAACGCCTTCTCCACCATCTCAGTGTTGATTTGCGCCAACGTGTATTCGCCGCGCGAACCCGAACCGTTATCCGAATTGGGTCGCATGTTGAGACCGTGCAGACCGATGGTGTTTCTCATCGGCGCGCCAAAAAATGACAGCGTGGGAAACCAGTCGTACCCGTGGATGGATTTATTGACGCCCGGGGGCACGATATGTATGGAGATCTTCCCCTCCGGCGTTTCCGAGATATTGATGTCATAACC
>JBQTJV010000252.1:0-13797 GCA_052386775.1 Betaproteobacteria bacterium | reverse complement strand
TCTTATGACGTAAATGTATTAGCTCCATCTCCTTTTACAGTTAAAATAGTAACAGATGCGACTAGTGACACAGTTCCATTTTGGGTCAACTTTGGAGCACAAGTAGATGGGGGTAAGGAACCGTACTGCGCCCCCACCGTCACCAAGGACGGCGTGTCGGTCGCGAAGGAAATCGAACTGAAGGACAAGTTCGAGAACATGGGCGCGCAGATGGTGAAAGAAGTCGCAAGCAAGACTTCGGACGTGGCTGGTGACGGCACCACCACCGCAACGGTGCTCGCGCAAGCCATCGTCGCCGAGGGCATGAAGTATGTCGCCGCCGGGATGAACCCGATGGATCTGAAGCGCGGCATCGACAAAGCCGTCGAGGCGACCGTCGAGCAGCTCAAGAAAATTTCGAAGCCCTGCACCACCAGCAAGGAGATCGCGCAAGTCGGTGCGATTTCCGCGAACGCCGACCCGTCGATCGGCAAGATCATTGCGGACGCGATGGACAAGGTCGGCAAGGAAGGCGTGATCACGGTCGAAGATGGCAAGAGCCTCGAGAATGAATTGGAAGTGGTCGAAGGGATGCAGTTCGACCGCGGCTATCTCTCGCCGTACTTCATCAACAACGCCGAGAAGCAGATCGCGGTGCTGGAAGACCCCTACATCCTGTTCCACGACAAGAAGGTTTCCGCAATCCGTGATCTGCTGCCGGTGCTGGAGCAGGTCGCCAAGGCCGGCAAGCCACTGCTGATCGTGGCCGAGGAAGTCGAAGGCGAAGCGCTCGCCACCCTGGTCGTCAACAACATCCGCGGCATCCTGAAGACCTGCGCGGTCAAGGCCCCGGGTTTCGGCGATCGCCGCAAGGCGATGCTCGAAGACATGGCGATTCTGACGGGCGGCACCGTCATCGCGGAAGAGCTGGGTCTGAAACTCGAGAACGTCACGCTGAAGGACCTGGGCCGCGCCAAGCGCATCGAGATCGAGAAGGAGAACACCACCATCATCGATGGCGCCGGCGAGAAAAAGCAGATCGAAGGCCGCATCAAGGCGATCCGCCAGCAGATCGAGGAAACCACCAGCGATTATGACCGCGAGAAACTGCAGGAGCGCGTGGCCAAACTCTCCGGCGGCGTGGCGCTCGTCAAAGTCGGCGCCGCGACCGAAGTCGAGATGAAGGAGAAGAAGGCCCGCGTGGAAGACGCGCTGCATGCGACACGCGCCGCGGTGGAAGAAGGCATCATTCCGGGCGGTGGCGTAGGCTATCTGCGTGCGCGCCAGGCGGTGAAGGACCTGAAAGGCGCGAGCCACGACCAGGACTGCGGCATCAAGATCGTGTGGCGCGCGCTGGAAGAGCCGCTGCGCTGGATCGCGGCCAATGCAGGCGACGAGCCTTCGGTCGTGCTCAACAAGGTGCTCGACGGCAAAGGCAACTATGGTTACAACGCGCAGACCGGCGAATACGGCGATCTGGTGGAGATGGGGGTGCTCGATCCGACCAAGGTTTCGCGTACTGCCTTGCAGAACGCGGCTTCGGTAGCCGGCCTGATCCTCACCACCGATGCCATGGTCGCGGAGTTGCCGAAGGACGAAAAACCGGCGCCCGCCCACCCGGGTATGGGCGACATGGATTACTAACCCGCTGCATTTAGGTTGTCGGCAAGCCCCGCTTCGCGGCGGGGCTTTTTTTTTGGCTGATACAGCGCTCGCGTCGGGCGCACCCTGTCGTCGCGGCGAGACGGCCCGCCACCCGAATTGCGGGATGCGGCGTGGTGCGCGTCGGCAATTTACGACACTGCCGGCAGGCCGCGCTGCACGCGCGCGCGCCCCTCGTCGTTAAGGTGTTGCTTCGGATAGACAAGCTGCGGAGGGAAAGGGGCGGGCATGGTGCTTGCTCCGCGTGTATCGGGCAGTCCTCATGCCATGCACGACCGTTTCCCGACAATACTCGATCCAGGCAAGGCAGTGCTCGGCGCCGCGGGCAGCGCGTCGGCCTGCGTGTTTCCGCTGTGGCCCGAGCGCTGGCAGGTGATCCTCGCGGATCCGCTGCATCCGGTGTGGGTATCGTCCGGTGCAGCGTCCTCGTACCGGCGCTGTCTGCGCTACTTCATCGCCTCTCCCTGGCGGACATTGCACTCTGAAGCGTTGCTGCACCTCAACCGGGTCATCCCCCGCGCCGGCATCCTGGCCGAGGTGCGCTTGCCGCGCGCCATGCGCCGGATGCTCTCGTTCGAGCTGCCCCTGCGTGCTAAGTGGCGGGCGGCCATACGCATAGGTACGGCGGGGCCGAGGCAGCGCGCGAGCGTCGTGTTTGCCACCGATGCCGGGGAGGGTATCGCGTTCGCCAGGGTGGCGATGACGCCGATGGCCGATGCAAGGGTCGGCGCCGAAGCGGACAACCTGCGGCGATTGTCAGGCGTAGGGTATCTGGCGGGCCGCATTCCCCGGCTGCTCGCCGACGGCACGACGGCAGGCGGTCGGCGGTATTTCGTGACGACGCTCGCGCCGAGCGTCGAACGGTCGAACAGCCTGACGCCGGCGCACCTGCGGTTCCTCGCCTTGCTGGGGCGCGCCCATCTGGAGGAACAGCAGTTCGGCGCCTCGGCGTGCCTGCGCCGCATCGAAACCATGCTGGCGCGGCTACAGCCGTGCGTGGACCGCGATACCCAAGTCGGGTTGTGGGAGGCGATCAGGGATTGCGTCGTCCATCTTTCGGGATGGAAAGGCCCGTTTGTCCTCGCCCAAGGAGGCTTCGCGCCCTCGAACGTGCGTATTCAGCGCCGCGACGTGTTCGTCTGTGGCTGGGAACGGGCCCGCAGCGGCGCCAACCCGCTTACCGATCTGCTGGGTTTCTGGTCGGGCACGCGCGCAGCGTCCCATCGTGCGACCAGCCCCCGCGCGATCGGTGCAGTGGTTCGCGCCGCGGGCAGGCGCATGCGCCAGCTCTATCCGGAATGGTGCTGGCCCGAGACCGTGGTGGCGGCACTGGCCCTCGCCTGCCTGATCGAGACGATGCTGCAGCACGGCCTCGAGCACGAATGCCTTGATACTTCCGATCCGGTAATTCGCAACCTCTGGCGGCTGATCGAAGCCCGTCGCACATGGCTCGCGCCGTTTTGAAGTAAGCCCCGTCCGGCTCAGGGAGCGGTCCACGAAATGTCATTTAGGCCGGCTAGATTGGGCCATTCCACGGTGCGGCGGAAAACGGGATCTCGCACCGCCGTTCCAACACCAAACCCAGAGGCAAGATGAAGATACAGCCTGTCATTCTGTGCGGGGGTTCCGGCACACGCTTGTGGCCTCTCTCGCGCGAGCAGTATCCGAAACAGTTGCTCGCCCTGAACGGCGAGCTGACGCTGCTGCAGGCCACGGCGCGCCGCATGGACGGGCTTGCCGCCGAGCACAATGCGCCGCTGGTGGTATGCAACGAGGAGCATCGCTTTCTGGTGGCCGAACAATTGCGCCAGATCGCCGTCGGGCCGCGGTCGATCATCCTGGAGCCGGTCGGCCGGGGAACCGCCCCGGCGCTCACTTTGGCCGCGCTCAACCCTGCCTGCAGCGACGATCCGGTGCTGCTCGTGATGCCGTCCGACCACGCGATCCTCCAGCAGCCGGCTTTTCAGTCGGCGCTCCAGTGCGGCGCGGCGCTGGCGGAGCAAGGCTACGTCGTGACGTTCGGCGTGCCGCCGACCGGCCCGGAGACCGGCTACGGATATATCCGGCTGGGCGCCAGGCTCAACGGCGATGCCACCCCGGTCGCGCATCGCGTGCATTCGTTCGTTGAAAAGCCCGATGCCGCCGCCGCCCGGCGCCACTGTGCCTCCGGCCGCTATCTCTGGAACAGCGGCATCTTCGCCATGCGCGCCTCGGTGTGGCTGGACAGCATCGCGCGTTACCGGCCCGAAATCGCCGCGGCGTGCGAGCGCGCCCACTCGCTCGGCGCGTGGGACGCGGATTTCTACCGCGTGGAGCGCAAGGCGTTCCATGACTGTCCGCAGGATTCCATCGATTACGCCGTCATGGAACGGCTGGAACCGGAGCCGGCCGGCGCTGCGCCGCGCGCGGCGGTGGTTCGACTCGAAGCGGGCTGGTCTGATATGGGCGCGTGGAATGCACTGTGGGAAATCGGCGTCAAGGACGAGAGCGGCAACGTCGTCCACGGCGACGTCTGCGCGGTCGATACCCGAAACGCGCTGGTGATCGCCCAGTCCCGGCTGGTGGCGTGCATCGGCCTCGAAGACGTGATCGTGGTCGAGACACCTGACGCGGTGATGATCGCGCGCAAGGACCACGCCCAGAGCGTGAAGGACGTGGTGGCCCGGCTCAAGCGCGACGGGCGCAAGGAATGCCTCAACCACCGCAAGGTGTACCGGCCGTGGGGCAGCTATGACGGCATCGACAGCGGCCCGCGCTTCCAGGTGAAGCGCATCATCGTCAATGCCGGCGCCGCGCTGTCGCTGCAGCTCCACCATCATCGCGCCGAACACTGGGTCGTCGTTCGGGGGACCGCGAAAATCTCGCGTGGCGACGAAGTTTTCCTGCTCACGGAAAACCAGTCGACCTACATTCCTCTCGGCGTGAAACACCGGCTCGAAAATCCCGGGAAGGTGCCGCTGGAGATCATCGAAGTGCAGTCCGGCGCCTACCTCGGAGAGGACGATATCGTGCGCCTCGAGGATTCCTATGGCCGCGCCGAGAAAAGCCGGCCCATAGGCTGGGCGCCGCCCGCCGATGCCGCGCTGCGCCCGGGCCGGTCGACGGCGGACCACAACGTGGCGGTCAGCGAGACGGGGGTCGCGATCGACAGCCGCCCGTAAGGGTTGCTGCAAAACAAAACGGCGTCGCTCGATGCGACGCCGTTTTGCTGTGGACAGTTCCTTTTAGAACTGGAACCGCGCGTTCGCCGACACGCGATTGTAGTCGTAGTCCCGCAACAGGATATTGGAATCGCGGTCGCCGCGCTCCACGGACAGCGAAAGTCGGACGCTGCGGACCGGCGAGTAGCCTGCCGCGATCCGCAGTCCGTTGAACGTGTCTTCGCGCCGGACCGCGCCGGGGAGGCTCAGGCTGGGATCGCCCTCGTATTCCCGCTTTTCGTGGACGTAGCGCGCCTCGAACACGAGCTTCGAGGTGGGCGCCCAGCTCGGGCCGATGCTCATGCCCGTGCTCAGAATGTAGCTCGCCGCGGCCTGCTCCAGCGTGCCAACTTCCTCCACCGAGCGGATTTCGCGCCAGGCACTGGCATTGATCAGCGTCTTGGCGCCTGCGGCCCAATCCAGGCTCAATCGGCCGGTGAAGCCATCGAAGTCCCGTGCCGGCGCTTCGTCGTGCTCACGCTTGGTATAGCCGAGCCGCGCGTTGAATACCGACTTGGGCCCGATGTTCCAGCGCATCACGGCACTGGTTTCGTACTCATCGTAGGTGTTGGCCACGGTGGTTCCCGGAGCAATCGCCTGGCGATTGTCGTACTCGCCGTGGCTCTGCTTGTATTGCACGCCGAGGGAGTTGTTGAGCGGCGTCACGTAATCCAGCCCGACCGTTCCCGAGGTCACGCGCAGATCGAGTTCGCTGCGGGTGGCTTCGCTATGGTCGAACTTCCGCCAGTCCGCGCCGCCGCGCACCCGCCAACGCGGGGTCACCATGAAGCCGGCGCTGCCGAAAAAACGATCCTCGGTGATCATGTCCTTGATCGGAGCCTGGATTTCGCCCAGATCGCCGAGATAACGCCGTCGGGAGTAGCCGAGATCGCCGCTCAATCGCTGCCCGGCCTGCCAGCGCCAGGCTGCGCTGCCGCGATAAGCGACATGGTCGAGCCGATCGTTGTTGTCATAAGTGAAACTGTCGACTCGCGCATCGAGGAGGATCCGCTGCTGGCTGACCGGAAGATTGGCCGTGAGCCCGGCGCCGAGGCGGAAGATCGTGTCCGACTTGTGCACTCCCGCCGGCACCGTGGCGCTGTCGGAGAGCCGGAAGATGTTGTCATCGTGATAAAGGCCGCCCGAGACCGAAAACCGCACCGTGCGCGGATCGGGCTCGGCAGGATAGCCCGTAAAACGCCCGTCATCGGGCCACTGGATGTCTTCGACTCTCTCGAAGCCCGCGGCCACGATGGGCAGGCACAACAGGGCTGCCATTCCCAGTGTTTTTAGTGTTGCGCGCATCAACGGCTCCTCATGCTATGCGTCTTCTTCTCCCCACTCGCTGCGGGAGGCGTTCACCGCGCCTTTCTTCTTGATAACGCGCGATGTCTCGGTCCGGGTCGCCCGACGCCAAACCCCACGAGCTAGGGCTAGTAGATGCCATAAATCGGCTCGAATGTCGAGCGTTCGGTTGCTGCGGCGCCGGCGCTTGTTGCTTATTTGAGACAGCACTTTTGTAAAAAAATCAGAACGCTCAGTAATAATGCTCAACCTGCGTCGTCTCCTTATGACAGCGCGATGCCGCAGCTGCGCGCGATTGGACGCAATTCACGAAGTCGGGGCTCGCCCAACAGAGATGACGTTGTCGTCCGGCGCTCTTTGACCGCCCCCATAGGGGCGTACCCCCGGACCCATGTAGGACAAAAACCGACATACGGCATGCCGGCATCTGGGCGGACGGGGCTGTTGGTACGTGTGTTGCTGTGCTTGGTACGGTTTTTGTCCAGCACCCGCTATCGTGAGCACGCTCGCCACTCAGTTCCAGTCGGTTCGCACGGAATTGCCCGTCGTGGCATTCGTGCGTTTCGCCGTGGCGCCGCTTGCCGCCGTAGTCTCGCTCATGCTGTGCATGGCGCTCTATCTCGAGCCCGTTACGCCGATATATGGCGTATTGGCGGCGGCGACGCTGCTGGTAACGCTGCGCGTGTTCGGCGAGCTGCCGCTCAGCAACGGGCGCTCGATGCTGGTGCCGGGCCACGGCATCGTCGCGGACTGGGTCACCGTGGCGGGCGTATTGCTGTTCCTGGGATTTCTCACCAAGACCTCCGACCTCTATTCACGCAAGCTGTTGCTCACCTGGTTCCTGGCCACGCCCTTCGTGCTGCATGGAGCACAGGAGCTGGCGCGCCGGCTGCTCTATCGCTTCCTGTCAACCAGCGTCATCGCCCGCAGGAAAGTCATTGTCGGGCTGAACGAAATGGGGCTGGAACTGGCGCGCGAGATCGGCGAAGACCCGTGCCGCGGCGTGGTGAAGGGATTCTTCGATGACCGCGGCGACGGGCGGGTGCGGGCCGAATACACATCGAACGTACTAGGCAGTGTGGAGGATGTGGCCCGCTACGTGAAGCAATATGGAATTCACGTCGTCTACATTACGCTGCCCATGACGCGCGATCCGCGCATCGTGCGCATGCTGGACCAGCTGCGCGATACGACGGCGTCGGTGTACTTCGTGCCGAGCACCCTGCCTTTCGACATGATCCAGGCCCGCGTGGACCATATCGGGAGCGTGCCGGTCATCGCGGTCTGCGAAACGCCGTTCTATGGCATCAATGGCGTGTTGAAGCGGGCCTCCGACATCGTCTTGTCGACGCTGGTGCTGCTCGCGATCTGGCCGCTCATGCTGGCGATTGCGATCGGCGTCAAGCTGACCTCGCCCGGCCCGGTGCTCTTCCGCCAGCGCCGCTGCGGCCTGGACGGCAAGGAAATCGTGGTGCTCAAGTTTCGCACCATGACGGTATGCGAGGACGGCGCGAAGGTGACCCAGGCGCGGCGTGACGATCCGCGCGTGACCGCCTTCGGCGCTTTTCTGCGGCGCACCTCACTCGATGAGCTGCCGCAGTTCATCAACGTGCTGACGGGCAGCATGAGCATCGTCGGGCCGCGTCCGCATGCCGCTGCCCACAACGAGCAGTACCGCGGTCTGATCAACGGCTACATGGTGCGGCACAAGGTTCGTCCCGGGATCACGGGCTGGGCGCAGGTGAACGGCTTTCGCGGCGAAACGGAGACCGTGGAAAAGATGAAGCAACGCGTCGAGTACGACCTCGATTACCTGAATCACTGGTCGCTGTCGCTCGATCTGCGAATCGTGCTGGGGACCGTGCTGCTGTTGCTGAAAGACAAGAAAGCCTACTGAAGGAGGTCGAACATGAATCGACGCATTGCTGTCGTTGGCGCGGCCCTGCTCTGTGTCTTGGTGTCGGCATGCGCGCAGCTCTGGCCTGCGCCCAAAGCGGCCAAGCCGCAGGCGGCTGCACCCGAGCCGGCCGTGGCGCCGGTGGACCTGCCGGAGACACCCGAATACAAGCTGGGCGCCGGGGACATCGTGAGAATCACGGTGTACAACAGTCCCGACCTCACGACGGAAGCGGAAATCGCGCAAAACGGGACCATCGGCTTCCCGCTGATCGGCGCGGTGAAGATCGGCGGCCTCACGCGCGCGGAGGCCGAGAAAACGATTTCGTCCCGCCTCGCAAAAGGCGGCTTCGTATCGAAGGCGCACGTCAACATGCTGGTGACGCAGTATCGCAGCCAGCAGGTATCGGTAATCGGGGAAGTGAACAAGCCGGGCAAGTACCCGATCAATCAGACGGTGACGCTCACCGACGTGATCGCGATGGCGGGCGGCATCGCGCCCAAAGGCGGACACATGGTCACCATCATCCGCAAGGAAGAAGGCGGCAAGACCGCGCAGTATGCCGTCGACTTCAAGAAACTGCTCGCGGGGGACAATCCCGAGCGCAATATCCGCATCGCGAGCGAGGACGTGATCTATGTGCCGCAAGCGCCGGTGTTCTACATCTACGGCGAAGTGCGCTCGCCCGGCGCGTATCCGCTCACCTCGGACATGACGGTGCGACAGGCGCTGTCACTGGGTGGCGGGCTTACGCCGCGCGGCACCGAGCGCGGCATACAAGTCGACCGCAAAGGTCCGCAAGGCGAAGTGGTCACGCAGCGCGCGCGGCTTACCGATCGGGTGCGGCCCGACGATGTGTTGCAGGTGCCCGAAGGCTGGTTCTGAGGCGCCGACCGTCGCTCCATGAGCGAGGACGCTCTGATTAAAACGGCCGTTCGCCCTGAGTTCGTCGAAGGGCAACGGCCAAGTCATTGGTTCATTGCAGCGCGGTCCATTCATGTTTCGACAAGGTTCAACACGAACGGACTTTTTCAGAGCTTCCTTAACGGATGACGATCGTCAGCTCCGAATCGCCGCGCAGCAGGTTCAGCGTCTGCCCGCGTTCGCCCGCCCGCAGCGCTTTCTGAAGTTCCGCGAGCGTCCGCACGCGCGCCCGGTTGGCGCCGAAGATGATGTCGGCGGGCCGCAGCCCGGCTTGCCACGCCTTGCTGTTCTCGTCCACGGCCGTGACGACCAGACCCTGCACGCGCCGGGACAGGGGGCTGCCGCGCTCGATCTCCACGACGCGCACGCCCGGCAACTGCGCGACCGCCTGACCTTCTCCCTCCACGAGCTTTTGCGGGGCCTCCACGCGAACGCGCAGGGCGCGCGCTTCGCCGCCCCGCCGGATGCGCAATTCCACCTCTTCGCCGATGGGCGTCAATCCGAGGCGCGTGCGCAGTTCGGCGGCGCTGCGGATCGGGCGGCCGTTCATGCCGACGATCACATCGCGCTCCCGCAATCCGGCTTTTTCGGCGGGCGAACCCGACTGTACGCCCGCGACGATCGCGCCTTCGAGCACGGCAACGCCGAGCTTTTTCGCGAGCGCCGGCGTGACGTCCACCATTTCCACGCCGAGGCGCCCGCGCCGCACCTCGCCATAGCGCACGATCTGGTTCATCACCGCCTGCGCCATGTTCGAGGGGACGGCAAAGCCGATGCCGACGTTGCCACCCGAGGGTGCAACGATCGCCGTGTTGATGCCGATGAGTTCGCCGCGCAGATTCACCAGCGCGCCGCCGGAATTGCCGGGATTGATAGAGGCATCGGTCTGGATGAAATCCTCGTATCCCTCCACGCTCAAGCCGGTGCGGCCGAGCGCGCTGACGATGCCCGACGTGACCGTCTGGCCCAGTCCGAACGGATTGCCGATCGCGATCACATAGTCGCCGACGTTGAGCTGCTCGGAATCGCCGAACTTGAGCGCGGTCAGGTCCTGCGACTGGATCTGCAGCACCGCCACGTCGGTGCCGGGATCGGCGCCGACCAGCCGCGCCTTGAACTGGCGCCGGTCCTTCAACGTGACGATGATCTCTTCCGCCTCGCGGATCACGTGATGGTTGGTAAGCACGTAGCCGCGGGCGGCATCGACGATGACGCCCGAGCCGGCAGCCTGTTCCTGGCGTTGCGGCCGGTCCGGCAGGTTGAAAAAACGGCGGAAGAACGGATCGCGGAAGAGCGGGTTGTCCTCGAGCGGCGAGCGCGTCACGACGGAAATATTCACCACCGCGGGCGTCACCTCGTTGACCAGCGGCGCGAGCGTAGGCAAGGCGCGGCTCGCTGCGGGCGGTTGCGCGGCGACGCTGCTGCACAAGGCCAGAAGTACGGCGCAGACCCAGTCCTCGACTGCGGCGTTAGTCGATCTGCGCACCGTCACTTCAGTATGCGGAAGAGGTTGTTGTAGTCGTCGGTCCATATGCGCAGCCCCGGTATGTCGGCAATCGCTTCCGCCGCGCGCGCAATGTCTTCGCGTTCCAGCACCGTGCGGCTGCGCGTCACCAGCACCCAGTCGGTCTTCGAGTAATCGGTGTCTTCGGCCTCGTCGCTGACGAGCGCGGTGTGGAGTCCATAGGCTTCCGCGATCCGCTTGACGACCGGCGCAAGCTTCAGAAACCGGTTGGTGACGTGGAACGCGATGACGCCGTCGGGTCTTATGTGTTTCAAATATACCGCCATCGCTTCACGCGTGACGAGGTGCACCGGGATGGAGTCGCTCGAAAAGGCATCGATCACAAGCACGTCGTATGCCTGGGGCGGCTCGCGCTCCATGTTGAGGCGGGCATCGCCCAGCACCGTTTCCGTTTGCGCGGCGGTCGCGTTGAGAAACGTGAACTCGCTGCGGGCGATCTGTATGACCTGCGGGTTGATCTCGTAGAAGCGGTAGATGTCGCCGGACCGGCCATATGCCGCCAGCGTGCCTGCCCCCAGGCCGACCACGCCGATCTTCACCGGCTGGTCCATGCGCGCCTTGATAATCCGCGTCACGCCCGAGTCCGGACCGTAATAGGTGGTGGGCAGCGCCTGCTTGGCCGGCGCCAGATACTGCTCGCCGTGCATGATCACGCCGTGCATGAGCCGCCGGACGTCCCCGTTGTCGCCCGTCCCGTCCTTCACCCGCAACGTGCCGTAGAAATTGCGCACCATCACGCGGGTGTCGCGCGACAGGAGATCGACATACTGGTAGACGTTGTATGCGGCGAAGCAGGCGGTCGCCGCGGCGGCGAGCGGCACCAGGCGCGGCACGTGCACGTGCCACGTGAGATAGGCTGCCAGCCCGAGCGTGATGATGAGCCCGATGGCGAACTCGTAGTGGGTATTGAAGACCTTGGGCGCGACGAAGCCGATCACGAGGCTTCCCAAGGCGCCGCCCAGCGAGATCATGAGATAGTAAGTGGTGAGATAACGCGGCGAGGGCTTCATCGCGGCCAGCTCGCCGTGGAAGAACATGCAGCAGATGAAGAGCCCGGCCGCGTAAAGCGGTATCGCGCCCTTGATATCCATCACGCCGCCTTCCGCGTGCAGGCCCCACGCCATGGCGACCACGACCGCCAGCAGCGGCACGAAGAAAATGCGGCGCTGATACCATCCGCGCCCCTCGAAGCACAGGATGAAGGTGACGAGGTAGAGCGTGAGCGGGAGTATCCACAGAAACGGAACCGAAGCGACGTCGTGGGTGATGTGGTTGGTCACCCCGAGCAGCATGAACGAGCCCATGGCGGAGAGCACGAGCCACATCACGTAGTCGCGGGCGCGCGGTGCGGGGCCGACGTTGACCTGCGGCACCGCCGCTGCGCCCGGCTGCACCGAGGGATGGCGAATGCTGTAGATGGCGGCTGCGGCGCACAGTACGACGAACAGCACATAGCCGGCGGTCCAGCCGTACGACTGCTGCAGCCCGGTGATCCAGGGCTCGACGGCAAACGGGTAGGCGATCAGGGCGAGGAGAGACCCGAAGTTGGAGAGGGCAAACAGCCGATAGACGGTGCCTGCCGGAAAGGTTCGCGCAAACCACGCCTGCACCAGCGGGCCGGTGGTGGAGAGCAGGAAATAGGGCAGGCCGATGGTGGCGGCGAGCAAACCGAGGATGCGCCATGTCGGGTCTTCGCCGCCAGCGGGCTTCCATGCCGCATCGGGAAGAATGGGGAGCGAAGCCAGGCTTAGGACGAGCAGGGCGATGTGCAGCGAGGTCTGCGTGCGCGCCTTGAGCTTGCGCGTCGTCCAGTCGGTGTAGGCATAGCCGAACAGCAGCAGGAACTGAAAGAACACCAGGCAGGTCGCCCATACCGCCGCCGAGCCGCCAAACCAGGGCAGGATCTGCTTGGCGATGATGGGCTGGACCAGGAAGAGCAGGAACGCGCTCGTGAAGATGGTCAGCGCGTAAAGCGTCATAAGGGCGTAACTCGTTGGTTTTTCGAAAGAGCGGGCATTATACAGAAGGCGCCACGCCCATAACGCGCGAGCCTGTGCATAGGAATACCGAAAGGCGCAGGGAGTTGCGTCAGCGGTTGGCCAGTTCCAGCAACGCTGCGGCGAGCACCCGCGCCCCGGCGGCGAGGTCGCCCGGCGCCGCGTTCTCCGCTTCGTTGTGGCTCACGCCTTTTTCGCACGGCACGAAGATCATGCCGGTGGGACATACCCGGGCCATGTACATGGCGTCGTGGCTGGCGCCCGAGGGCATGCGGCGATAGGGCACCTGCAGGGCTTGTGCCGCGCCTTCCACGCAGTCCACCACCCCCGGGTCGAATGCGCACGGATCATCGTGCAGCGTGGGCGTGATCCTGACCGCGCAGTGCTGCACCGCGCTGCGCACCGCCGGTTCCACTGCCGCACCGAGCCGGCCGATCGTCGCCGGATCGGGATGGCGCAGGTCGACCGAGAACAATACGTGGTTCGGGACGGTGTTCGGCGAATTCGGCGTGACCAGCACGCGCCCTATGGTGAAGCGCACCGTATCGCTCGCATCGCGGGTCAGCGCGTGCAGCGCATTGATCGCCGCGATCGCCTCGCGCAGGGCGTCCTTGCGCAGGGCGAGCGGCGTGGTGCCGGCGTGCGCACACTCGCCGTAGATCTCGACGTTGAACCAGCGCAGCCCCTGGATGCCGGTCACCACGCCGATGGTCTTGCCTTCGCGTTCGAGCAGCGGTCCCTGCTCGATGTGCGCTTCGATATAAGCGGCAGCGGGGGCGTTGAGTTCGCGTCTTTCCAGATCGGGCGTGGCGGCGAGCGTTTCTTTCAGCGCCGCGTCCAGCGCGATGCCCGCGTCGTCCGTCGTGGCCAGCACGTCTTCGAGCGGCCTCGCGCGCGTGTATACCGCGGAGCCCATCGTGCACGGCTGAAAGCGTCCGCCTTCCTCGTTGCTCCAGGCGACCAGTTCCACCGGATGCCGCGTCCGCAACCCCGCCGTGTCGATCGCCTCGAGCACTTCGAGTCCTGCCAGCACGCCGTAGATGCCGTCGAAGCGTCCGCCGCGCGGCTGACTGTCCATGTGACTGCCGGTCATCACCGGCGGCGCGTGCGGGTCGGTTCCGGCACGGCGGATGAACAGATTGCCGATCGCGTCGATCGCCACCTGGAAATTGCGGGCGCGCGCCCACGAGATCAGCAGCTTTCTCGCGGCGATGTCTTCCTTCGAGAACGCGGCGCGGTTGACACCATTGCCGGGAATGGCGCCGATTGCGGCCATCTCCATGTGGCGTTGCCACAGACGCTGCTCGT
>JBQTJV010000251.1:0-6472 GCA_052386775.1 Betaproteobacteria bacterium | reverse complement strand
GCAAGCCCCATGCTTCCACCTCCTCCTACCGCGCAAGACGCGCGGCAACCACACCGAGGTTTATGCTGCAGGCGGGGATTGGGCCTGATGGTCACGCGCCGCGGTTTTACAAGCGCGCTTTTTCTCTCTAACGCAAGTAGCGGTGCGGGGTCACGGCGCCGCCGGGAATATTCTTATAGGTATTTGTAATATTTGCAAGGGTCCGCCATTGATTTTCGGCGCAAAACCCTGCGATTTGTGGCGGCATGACGACAATCATGTCAATGCGGGGCTACGAAAACCGACCCAAAACGCTGGTTATGTATTCAATTTCCGACCCCACGGGCTCGGCACTTGACCCTTTGAGCATCACGGTCTTGGTCGGCGCGGGAGCTTCACCACCCGGCTGCATGAACGATTCCGCTGCGACCGCGCCTCGCGCATGACATCCCGATCGCTCAAGCCGCGGTGAGCACCGGTTGTGCCATGACCAGCGGGGGTCCCAGCATCAGCTCGGTTACCACGTCGCCTCCCCGCGTCCGGATTTCCACGGTGCTGCCCTTGGGATCGAGCAGGGTCTTCACGAGATCGAGCCCCGTCCCGCAGCCTGCGCCTGAAGCGTAATCGAACCCGCTCGGCAACCTGCCGCTGTTCGCGATGCGAATTTCGGCTCGCGCGCCCCGTTCGGCGTATTCGACCTCGACAGTGGGCGGATCCGGGTCGTGCTCGCCGTGTTTGACGGCGTTGTACATGAGTTCATTCAGCGCGACCGCAACCGGCACGGCCGCACTTCCCGCGAGAGTGAGGGCATGACGCGCATCGTACCTTCTTACGAGGCGGCAGGGCAGCAGTGCCTCGAGCGATGTGCAGATGGCATCCACGACCCGCTGGACCGATACCGGCGCGTCGGCACCTTCCTGTAGTCCGTAGACCAGCGCGACGGATTTCATCTGCGCGACCACGGACTCGAGCAGCGGTGCAACGGCGGGGTGAGCGGGGACCTTTTGCCGCAGCAGGCCGGCGATTCCCTGCAGGTGGTTCTTGATCCGGTGGTGTACTTCCTTTACCAGCGCGTCGCGCTGGCGGATAGTCCGCTGTACCCGTTCTTCGCTCGCTTGGTGCTGCTCCGTCACATCCACCCAGATTCCGATACCTTCCTGTGGCGTGCCGTCCGCATTGCGTACGAGCCGTGCCTCGTCGTGCATCCAACGCCAGGATCCGTTTTTGTGCTGGAAGCGATAGGTGCAGGCAAAGTGCCCATCGGATTCGATGAGCTGAATTGCCTCCAGGACGCGCGGCCGGTCCTCGGGATGAACGTGCTCGATCCAGAAGTCCCGGCCGTTCGTGAATTCGGAAGGCGGCCAGCCGACTTGCACCGTGACCATGTCGCTGATGTAGGTCGTGTCGAACGGCGGTGCGAGCGAGAAAGAATAGATCGCCGCCGGAGACATCGAGATGAGTTGTCTCAGGTGTTCCTCCGAGCGCCGCAGTGCGGCATGCGCTGTTTCGATATCGGTCAGATCCTCCAGTATGCTGACGATATGAGTGTACTTTCCTCTGTCATCCGGTACGGGGACTTTGAGGTTGCGCACAATACGGCCGCGAAGCTGCCGCAACATGGTGAAATCGCCCCTCACCGGTGTGCGGCCGGCGAGCGCCATGGAATCCGACGCGTTGATGAAGCGGGCGAAGTCCGGTGGCCACACCTCGTCCGCGCGCTTGCCGCGAGTTGCGGCGTCGCTCAGTCCCGTCAATTTTTCAGCCATGCGATTGCGCAGAAGATAGCGCAGCGTGCGTGCATCCTTTACGGTGACACCCACCGGGAGGCATTCGATCACGGCGTCGAGCAGTTTCTTCTGGCGTTTCAATTCCTCTTCACGCCGGGTTTGCTCGGTAATATCGTCGGCGATGCCGACCAGCATCCACGGGCGGTCGTGCTCATCGAACAAGGGCACCTTGCGCACGCGCTGGATGCGGCGCCTCCCGGATGGGCCCAGTGCCTGTTCTTCGAAACTCTCCACCATCTGCCTCGTATCGAAGGCCCTCCTGTCCATTGCGGGCGTTTGATCGGCGGGATCCCGGGTGCCGGGTTCATTCAGGGCTGCGCCATCTCCGGCCCGCGGTAGCGCGCCGAACCACTCTCTTGCAATGCGATTGCGCATCATGTGACGTCCGGTGAACGGTTCCGTAACGAAAACGGCCAGCGGAAGATTGTCTATGATGGCATCGAGCAGTCGTTTTTGCCGCGCCAGTTCCTCTTCCGTGCGCTTGCGCACGGTGATGTCTTCTGCGATGCCCACCAGCACCCAGGGCTCGCCTTTTTCATCGAACACCGGCACCTTGCGCACGTGCTGAACGCGCACGTCGCCCGCACGCCCCAGGACTTCCTGCTCGGGAATCTCGACCATGCGGCGGGTCACGAGCGCTTCGCGGTCGGTCGCGTCGAACCGTCCGGCCTGATCCGCGGGAAACAGATCGTGGACCGTCTTTTGTGCGGCGCTTTCCACCGGATGGCCCAGCGTCCTTCGGGCGAAACGATTTGTCCTCACGAAACGCAATGTCTGCGCGTCCTTGATAAAAACCGCGATTGGAAGGTTTTCGAACACGGCTTCGAACATGTTCTTCTGGCGCTGCAATTCCCTTTGCGCCTGTTTGCTTTCGGTGATGTCGCGCGAAGCGACGAGTATCTTTTCCGGTTTGCCGTCCGACCCGCATATGGGTGTGACGATTTCGTCCCACCATTTCGCCGTGCCCGCTGCCGTGGCGCAGTAGCCTTCGAAGCGCCCGATGTTGCCTGCGCGGGCGGCGGCGAGGGCGTTACACGCAGCCTCGCGTTCCGCTTCGTTCCAGAAATCGAGGTACGACTTGCCGATGAACGCCGCCTTGCCGGCTTCCATCAGCGCCTGGCCACCCGGGTTGACCCAAGTGATGCGGCCCTCCATGTCGAGTACCTTGATGCAATCGCGGCTGCTCTCGATCATCCGGCGCAGGAATTCCTCGCTCGCCCGCAACGCGCGCTCGGTGCGCCTGCGCTCGGTCACGTCGTCGGAGATGCCGAGCAACAACCACGGTTTGCCGCTTTCATCCGGCACCGGCACCTTGCGTACGTGCTGGACGATCAAGTTTCCTGACTGCGAAATGACCTCCTGCTCCGGGATCTCGATCATCTCGCCGGTTTCGAGGACCTTGCGGTCGATTCCGGCAATGTAGTCAGCCAGCGCCTTCGGGTACAGCTCGTGAGGCGTCTTGCCGATCTCCTCTTCAGCCGAACACTTCATCATGCCGCGGTTCGCACGGTTGCGCATCACGAGGCGCAGCGTTTTCGCATCCTTCAGGAATACGCCTACGGGCAGGCTTTCAACTATGGTTTCCAGCAGTCGCTTCTGTCGCTTCAGTTCCTCTTCCGCGCGTTTGCGTTCAGTGATGTCGCAGTTGATGCCGATCATGCGCACCGCCCGGCCATCCGGCGAGCGTTCGGTGACGCGTCCGGTCGACGTTACCCAGCGCCACTCACCGGTGGCCGTGCGCACCCGATGTTCCTCCGAATACTCCGGACGCTGACCTTTCAGCGCGAGGACGGCGGCGTCAACGAGGCGCTCCCGGTCCTCCGGATGCACCAGGTCCAGCAGTTCGCGAACGGTCGTCCGGGTTTCGCCCGGCGGCCCACCCAGCATCGCGGCCCACTGCCCCGAAAGAAACACTTCTCCGTTCAACGTGTCCGCATCCCATAATGCGAGGCGCGCCGCCTCCACCGCCAGGTGCAGGCGCTCGGTGGACCGCTTTTCGGCTTCTTCCGCACGCTTGCGTGCGGAGATGTCACGCGAAGTCGTAAGCACCGTTTCAACCGTTCCATCAGGGCCGGCTTCGGGAATGAGCCGGGTTTGAAAGTAGCGCGTGCCGTCATGGCCTGCATATTGGAATTCAACGGTGTGTTCGGCGCGGGTTTCGAGCACGCGTTTGACCTCGGCTTCCCACACTGCAGCAAGTGACCCCGGCACGCCGACGTCGCGGCTGGTTTTGCCGATAAATGCCGCTATCGGAAGGCCCAGCGCGCGGCTCGCCGCGAGGTTCACGTATAGAAGACGCAGGTCGCGATCGAAACGTGCGACGATGTCGGGGGAGTTCTCGGCAAGTGCGCCGAACTCGCGCTCGCGCTGCCGCAATTTCTCCTCCGTGCGAACGCGCTGCGTGACGTTCATGGTGAGGCTCAAGCGCGCTTTATGGCCGCGGTACATGATGTCCTGCACGATCAATTCGACGACCACGATTTCGCCTTGCTTCGTCATGTGGCGCCGCGGCGGCAGACGGCGCAGGTAACCCGTCGGTTCGGCCAGGCTTTCGACGATCTGCGAACGTTCGCCGGGATCGCGTGTATCCAAGGGCGTCAGTTGCAGGAATTCCTCGCGGCTGTAGCCGTAGAGCTTGAGCGCGGCGTCATTGACCGCGAGGTAACGCAAAGTTTCACGGTCGAAAATGCGAATGGGGTAGGGGCTTGCTTCGAAGTTTCGCCGGTCGATTTCGCCGAAAACGGAGAACTGGAAGTCGGTGCGGTCGCCGCGCCCGGGCGGTGTGCGAAGACCGGCTTTACGTTTAGGATGTGTTTGGCTTGCCATAACCCCTCCCGCGCCGGCGGTCTTCCAGGTGGCCGGTCGTCCAATTCTACCAATGTCGCGAAAAAAACCGCTATGTGATGGGGCGATCGGAGCTCAGCAGGAGATCATGTCATGTCTGCAAGATGAGGGGGCGATCGGGCGCACATGTCGCACGCTGTCGCGAGCAAATAGTCTCGACGACGGCTGCAGTCACCCTCGCCGGATTGGGGAAGGCGATCGTGTGCGGCGTGGTCACGGCGGAAGAGATCGCCGCATCCTGACGATGACAAAAAGTTGCGGGGTCAGGCCGCTGTCGCATTACACTGTAGTCGCGGCAATGGCTTCCCTGGGAGGATGACATGAAGAATCGACTTGGCGTGGGTGTGGTGCTGGTCGCAGGAGGTCTGCTCGCTCCGGGCGCGCTGGCGGCACCGGGCGAGCGGAGCCCGGATTACCCCAATCGCCCGATCCGGCTCATCGTGCCGTTCGGTCCCGGTGGCGGCTCGGACTACGTCGGGCGGCTGGTCGGCCAGAAGCTCACGGCGCAGATGGGACAGCAAGTCGTGGTCGACAACCGTCCCGGCGCCGCCTCGCTGGTCGGCACCGAGATCGTGGCACGTGCGGCGCCCGACGGCTATACGCTGTGCCTGTGCGACGTCGGCTTCACCATCAACCCTGCCTACTACAGGAAGACGAGCTACGACCCGATCAAGGGCTTCGATCCGGTCATGGTGGTCGCTGAAACGCCATACATCATCGTTGTCAATCCCGGGTTGCCGTACATTTCGAGCGTCAAGGAGTTCATCGCCGCGGCAAAGGCGCAGCCCGGAAAAATAAACCTCGGCTCGGCCGGGAGTGGAAGCGGCACGCATTTCTCCGGCGAGCTGCTGAAGCAGCGCGCGGGGATCAGCCTCGTTCACGTGCCGTACAAGAGCGCCGGCCTGTCGAGCGCGGACGTCGCGTCGGGCCAGATCCAGGCATCGATGAGCACCGCACCTGCCGCAATGCCGCTGGTCAAGGCAGGGCGGCTCAAGATCCTTGCCTCCTGCGGCGCCAAGCGCAGCGCCCTCATGCCCGACGTGCCGACGTTCGCCGAGTCGGGCATAAGCGGTGTCGTTATGACGAACTGGTACAGCATCATGTCGGTCGGCGGCACGCCAAAACCGGTGATCAAGCGGCTCCACGAAGAACTTTCCCGTGCGGTTGCTGCGCCCGACATGCGAGAACGACTCGCCACGGCGGCACTCGAACCGGCGCCCAACACGCCGGAGCAGTTCAAAAAACTGATCGTGGACGAGCTGCAGCGCTGGAAGAACGTAATGAAGGACGCCGCAATCAAGCCCGAATAGATTACTTCACCAGCTGCCAGCCGAACCCCTTGCATTCGCGGCACTCGAGGCTGCCCAGCCGCCCGTAGCCCTTGCATTCCAGGCACTCGGTCCAGGCCTGCCCCAGCCCGCTGCGAAAGATGCCGGAACATCTTCTCCCGGTCACGGTCCTGTTGCAGCGGCAATTCACATAGGCCACCTGGTCTGTATAGGTGCCACAGACGGTGCATACGGCCAGCGGCTTTTCTTTCTTGAACCGGGGCATGATGGGGCCTCCTGTCTGGGGGCAACGCGCTTCAGTCAGTACGATGCACCGGTTGCGCCATGTCAACAAGCGGTCGGCTTTACAATCGTACGCTCAACTCCACACGGAGGGGACATGCCCGACCTCGAGCAGCAGCATCCGGACAATGGCGCCACACGCGCGTCGGGAGACAGCGGCCGCTTCGTCAGCCAGCTTACGAAACAGACGTTTGCGCTCGTCCTGGCAGGCGGGCGCGGCACGCGGCTGCGGCAACTCACCGACGAGCGCTGCAAGCCGGCCGTTCCCTTCGCGGGGAAGTTCCGCATCAT
>JBQTJV010000250.1:0-2941 GCA_052386775.1 Betaproteobacteria bacterium | reverse complement strand
CATACGCATGGCACATTTCATGAAAACGCGACTCACGCCCAGGCCGCCTTGGTGGGTGTCCAAGCCTGCTATAGCTACGCCGTGGCGTTGATCTTGAATAATCGACAAAAGTTTACGCGCAAGCTCTCCCAATGCGGATGGAGCGGCTGCGGCAAATTCCGCTTCGACTTTTCGCCTACTGGAATGCCGCGCAAATATTGTGATAGCCGTCATAAATGGCGCGCCGATTCAGAGGCAAAACGGAAGCTGTGTAGGGTCTAGGTTTCCACGCGGCACAATGTCCGCCGACGTGGATTCAACGCTAAGTGCCTGGAAAACGGCTATCCGGAATGGCGCGCGGCCGAGTTGCCGGTGGAGCGATAGCGCTCCCTGCCGCCTTCGAGACGGAAACGGTAATCGGGATGCTCCGTTCCCATCCACCGGTCCCACCAGGTGAAGTACAGGCCGTAGTTCCAGCGCCAGGTTTCGTGATGCAGGTCATGATGCGTGACGGTGTTCAGCCACCCCCAGCCCCGGCTGCTGCCGAGCGAGCGCGGCATGAGTTCATATCCGGAATGTCCCATCACGTTGCGCACGATCATGTGCATGAGGAATAGAAAAATCGCCGCGCCGTGCATCGGCACCGCAGCGAGATATAGCGGCAGGAACACCGCCTGCACGAATGCTTCCGGGACATCGAACGAGTACGCCGCCCAAGGCGTGGGCCGCACCGACCGGTGATGGCCACGGTGGAACCAGCGGAAGAGTGCGCGGTGATGCATCGCGCGGTGCGTCCAGTAGAAGTACGCGTCGTGCGCCACGATGGCGAGGACGAGCGAGGCAAAGAAATAGACCCAGCCCCGGTCCGCGATATGCGGATAGATCTCCAGGAACCCGTTGGTCACTCCGAGCTGAATGCCGAAACCGACGATCGAGAAGACCAGGGCGGTGCGTACCGAGGCCCAGAACTCGGCCATGCGCTGACCGTCGGGAGGGTTTACATCGCGAATGCGCCGGCCGGCCAAGGACCGTGCCATAAAGTGCAGCGCGGCGGCGACGGCCCCTGCGACTACGAGATAGCGTCCCAGATCGAAAGCAATAATCGTCGGCCACACAGCGAAAAACTGGGCAACAAGGCCCTGATAGCAGTCCATCGGCGTCCTTTCATGACGTTGAGTAGATGCCGTGGAGCTTCGCGCCGCCGGGTGGGGGCGGTCTCGCCGAATACCGGGAAACCCTCGCCGATTCCGGAGTCGGTGCTATTTACCTGTTTGCGGTGAGGTTTCCGGGTCCGAATCGATCCCTGAAAGTGCGCGACGGCGGTACTCGGTGGGTGTTTCGCCGAACGCCTCTTTGAACACGCGATTGAAAGGACCGATGGATCCGAAACCCGCTTCCAGGGCGATGGTCAGCACGGGCTTGCGGGCGGCGGACGGGTCGGCGAGTGCTGCCTTGGCGTCGGCGATCCTGCGCTCGTTCAGGAAGGAGTTGAAGTTCCGGTAACCCAGGCGCTGGTTGATCACGCGGCGCAACCGCTCCTCCGGCGCCCTCAGGCGCCTAGCGAGCGCGGCGATGGTGACGCCCTCTTCCCGATAGACACGCGCGTCGTCCATCGCCTGGCGCAGTTCGGCGAGCAACTGCCGTTCACCCGGAGGCACCTCTTCGGCCTGCGGCTCGGAGGGCTTGGGGCGCGCCGGTGCCGTCAGCCAATCGGCCTTCAATTCGAACGACCAGATGAACAAGACCGTTGTCAGCACGAAGATCACGCCGACCTTGGCCAGTTCAAGTCCGGCTGGGACTGCCGCTTCGCGATAGGTGACTTCGGCGACCGCGATGGCAAGCCCCAGGATGGAAGCGCCACCGATGAACCAGAGCCGGAACCATCTTCGCGCCTCTATGAGATCGCCGCGCAAGCCTCGCCATGCGTAGGCTATCGCGGCAGCGTAGAGCGCGACCGCGACGGCTTTGTGCACGTTTCCAGCCGCCGCAGCCTGCCACGGATAGGCTTCCTTTGAGAGGTAGTAGAGCAAGCTGCAGACGAGAAGCAGGGAGGCTGGAACCATTCGCCCCGGCGTGAGCCGGAATGAGTCGTCGAACAGCGCGCCCGCAGTAAGCCAGAGCATCGCTGCGCCGACGGACGCCAGCGCCACCAGCGGTACGCGGACTGCAGCAGGAATTTCCCCGGCAAGCGGCGCAGAGAGGACCAGGTAGGCGATCACACAAGCGACAAATCCCGCCGCTACCCGGTGCCCCACGCCGCGCGTGTCGGCGCGCAGGATGACGGCCATGCCGAGCGCAAGTTCCCCGGCCGCGGCGAATCTCAGCAGCAGGTCCGCGAGGAGCCATGCGTCGCTGTTCATCGGCACTTCATATTTAGTGACGTCCGCGCATGCATGGAATACAAAATGCCGGGCTGGCAATCCGGCTGCCGTACCCACGATGACTCTTCGGAACCACCCATCAAGATCCCTGGGTTACTCCACGCCCAACTGGCGGAGCATATCGAGAAAGCGCGCGAGCATTTCCCGATCCTTTACGATAGCCTGGCGGCCTTCAAGCTGCTTCAGCCGGAAACCAGGTTCGATCCGCAGTACCTCGCGGGCTTCGCTTCGGGCGTCATCGACGCGGCCGCGTGCTTGATGCACTGCCGCCAAGAGGAGGCGGCAATCCGTGAATGCGGGCTCTCGCTCCAGCGCGAGCCTCAACACTTTTTCCGCCTCCTCGTATTCGCCGCATAGGTAGTGCGCGAACGCGAGGATCTGCAGGTACCAGGCAGGGTAAACGGGGCAGAGCCGCATTGCCCGGCGCATGGCGATGATTGCGTCGCCAGGCCTGCCGGAAACCGCATAGAAACAACCCAGATTTGCCACGTTGTCCGCATGATTCGGATTCAGGGCCACGGACCGCTCTCCAGCTGCGATGGCCTCATCGTGAGCCAGCGAAAGAAGCTGGTGGTAACCCA
>JBQTJV010000249.1:0-18210 GCA_052386775.1 Betaproteobacteria bacterium | reverse complement strand
CCTTACCGCCCCTAAAGCCTTTTTGTTATAGCAACCGGCGAACGATGAAATGGGACCCCCGATTCAGTGGGAAGCCGCGCATACTCAAAATGAGCATGAGGTGATACACCCCACCCCGGCCTTGTTTTGATGACACCACCTTCGGCCTCGGGGAAAAAGGGATTCCCTAATCGGTCAAGCAGCATAGCCCTTGCCGGAAGTGAGCGGACAATCCCCCGGTGATTTCAGCGTGAATATGGGTAGCAGTATGGGTAGAGCTTAATGTGGAAAATCGAAAACAAGACGTTTCAGGACGTTACAGCACTTGACTGGCGGAGAGAGTGGGATTCGAACCCACGATACGCTTGCGCGTATTCCGGTTTTCGAGACCGGCCCATTCAACCGCTCTGGCATCTCTCCGGAGGGCGCGATTTTACCATGTGCTCCTTCGAATTCTGGACCTCAATAACGATCAGCGTGGCGCGGGATCGATAGACTTGAGTCTGCCCAGATACGGCTGCAGCGCCGCCGGAATCTCAACGCCGCCGTCCGCGCGCTGATAGTTTTCCATGATGGCGATCAGCGTGCGCCCGACCGCGAGTCCCGAGCCGTTCAACGTGTGCACGAACTCGGTCTTTCCCTTTTCATTGCGGAAGCGGGCTTGCATGCGGCGCGCCTGGAAAGCTTCGAAATTGCTGCACGATGAGATCTCGCGATAGGTGTCCTGCGAGGGCAGCCACACTTCGAGGTCGTAGGTCTTCGCCGAGGAAAAACCGGTGTCGCCGGTGCACAGCGTCATCACGCGGTACGGCAATTCAAGCCGCTTGAGGATCGTCTCGGCATGCGCGGTAAGCTCTTCGTGCGCGTCATACGACGTTTCGGGGCGGACGATCTGCACCAGTTCCACCTTGTCGAACTGGTGCTGGCGGATCATGCCGCGCGTGTCTTTCCCGTGGGAACCGGCTTCGCTGCGAAAACACGGCGTGTGGCACACGTACTTGAGCGGAAGAGCGGCCGCCGCCAGGATTTCATCGCGCACGATGTTCGTTACGGGCACTTCCGCCGTGGGAATCAGGTAGAACTTCTCGCCGGTCTCCCGCGGCACGGCGAATAGATCGCCCTCGAATTTCTGAAGGCTCGTCACGCCCTGCACGCTTGCCGCGTTGACGAGATACGGCGCATACACCTCCGTATAGCCGTGCTCCGCGGTATGCACGTCGAGCATGAACTGTGCAAGCGCGCGATGCAGGCGGGCGAGCGCCCCTTGCATCACCACGAAACGGGCGCCGCTGATCTTCGCCGCCGCATCGAAATCCAGCATGCCCAGCGCGGTGCCGATGTCGACGTGGTCCTGGACGGTGAAATCGAACCGGCGCGGCGTACCGACGCGGCGCATTTCCGCGTTGTCCTCCGTGGCACTTCCCTGCGGCACGCTGGCGTGCGGCAGAT
Source organism: Betaproteobacteria bacterium (assembly GCA_052386775.1). Classification (GTDB taxonomy): domain Bacteria; phylum Pseudomonadota; class Gammaproteobacteria; order Burkholderiales; family SG8-41; genus DSOT01. The sequence continues at coordinate 16,782 of JBQTJV010000249.1, read as the reverse complement.
TCGGCACGAGCAGCAGGAACTCGTTCAACGCGCCCTGAATTTCACCGAGCCGGCGTTCGAGATGCTTCAACTGATCGGCTTGCGCGCTGACCTGCGCCATCAGCGCTGTGGCATCTTCGCCTTTGGCTTTCGCCTGGCCGACCTGTTTCGAAAGCTGGTTGCGGCGCGCCTGCAGGTCCTGGGTCTCCACCTGGACTTTCTTGCGTTCCGCCTCGAGTGTCTCAAACGTGGCGATATCGAGCGTATAGCCGCGGGTCGCCAGGCGGGCGGCCACGCCGGATAAATCGCTGCGCAACAATTGGATGTCCAGCATTTTCTTTTCGGCCCCAAGAGAGGATGCACATTATCGCGAACTTGCCCGGAGACGGCCAGCACACGCCCGGAATTACGTTCATCCTTCGACTGGGTTCAGGATGAACGGCTGAAGGCTTACGAAGACCGCGGCTTTCCCGCCTTGCGATCCAGTTCGCGCAGGTGCTCGAGCTTCTCGCGGATCTTCGCTTCGAGGCCGCGCGGCGGCGGCTCGTAGAACTTCGGAGGTGTCATGCCGTCCGGAAAGTAGCTCTCGCCCGCGGCATAAGCTTCCGGCTCATCATGTGCGTAGCGGTATTCCTGCCCATAGCCCAGTTCCTTCATGAGCCGAGTGGGCGCATTGCGCAGATGCTCGGGAACCGGCCGCGACTGGTCCTTGCCGACGAGTTCCCTGGCACTGTTGTAGGCCATGTAAACAGCGTTGCTCTTCGGCGCCACCGCAAGATAGATCGCCGCCTGCGCCAGGGCGAGCTCGCCTTCCGGCGAACCGAGCCGCTCGTAGGTCTCGCAGGCATCGAGCGCGACCCGCAGCGCGCGCGGGTCCGCCAGGCCGATGTCCTCCACCGCCATGCGGATCAGACGGCGGCCGAGGTAGAGCGGATCGGCCCCGCCGTCGAGCATGCGAACGAGCCAGTAAAGAGAAGCATCAGGCGCGGAGCCGCGCACGGACTTGTGCAGGGCCGAAATCTGATCGTAAAAAGCGTCCCCGCTTTTGTCGAAACGCCGCAGGCTTTGCGTAAGCGTGTTCCTGACGAATACGTCGTCGATCGCCGGTGCGGCTGTTTCAGTCACCGCCGTGGCGATCTGTTCCACCATGTTGAGCAGGCGCCGCGCATCCCCATCGGCATAGGCGATCGCCAGCGCGCGGGCCGCCGGCGTCACCTCGATTCCGGGAAGGCTGTGACGCGCGGCGCGGTCGAATAGCGCTCCCAGCTCGTCCGCGGTGAGCGGATGCAGGACGTAAACGCTTGCCCGCGACAGGAGCGCGCTGTTCACCTCGAACGACGGATTTTCGGTGGTCGCGCCGACGAAGGTGATCAGTCCCTGCTCCACGTACGGCAGAAACGCATCCTGCTGCGCCTTGTTGAAGCGATGGACTTCATCGACGAAGAGGATGGTGTGGCGGCCGCGCTGCTGCAGTTCGAGCTCCGCGCGCTGCACTGCTTCGCGGATGTCTTTCACCCCGGAGAAAACAGCCGAGATGGCGATGAATTCGGCGTTGAAGGCCTGCGCCATGAGCCGCGCGATCGTGGTCTTGCCGACGCCCGGCGGCCCCCACAGGATCATCGAGTGCGGCTTGCCCGCCTCGAATGCGAGCCGCAGCGGTTTGCCCGGCCCTACGAGATGCGCCTGCCCGACGACCTCGTCAAGCTCGCGCGGTCGCAGCGCCTCGGCGAGGGGCGGTGGGGGCGAGCGCTTTGCGAACAGGTCATTCACGGATGATGTCCGCGCCGGCGGGCGGCGTGAACTGGAAGGTATCCGGCGGCAATTTCGGATTGCGCTCCAGGTCGGCGAACTTGATCACGGTGATCTGCCCGAACTGGTCTCTCAGTTCCATCGCTTCCAGCCCGGACTTTCCGAAACCGATGCGCACCCTTTCGAAAGCCGTGTCCTGGGTTTTGGGTATCGCCTCGACCCACTCCAGTCCTTCCTGGTTGCCGATGTTGCTGAGCGTGTAATTTTCTTCGAGCACGCCCTTGCCCGCGAGCAGTGCCGCGGGACTGCTGCCCAGTGCGCGATCGAGTTGCCGCACGGTCACCTGGTTCAGATCCTTGTCGTAGATCCAGAGCTGCTTGCCGTCGCCCACGATCACCTGCTCGTACGGCTTGTCATATACCCAGCGGAATTTCCCGGGACGCGAGAACTGCATGGTGCCGCTCGCCTGCTGCAGTTTTTTCATGTTGCGGTCGAGCACCATCTGGGCAAAGCGGGCCTGCGCCGACTCCGTACCGTTGATGAAGGATTTGAGCGCGTCGATGCCGGCCGCATGGGCGGAAAACGACATCCACAGCATCGAGAACAGGAAGGGGCGCATCGGCATTCGAGGGCCTTCTGAAGGAACGGATGACCGTAAGACCGTGTCGTGCTCCGGAAATTCAGCGCCGCGAGTCAGCGCTCGTCGGCGTTCGCCGCCGAGGCCGGAACCAGCACGTCCCGGTTGCCGTTGGACTGCATCGCGGACACCATGCCGGCGCGCTCCATCTGCTCGATCAAACGCGCGGCGCGGTTGTAGCCGATGCGCAGATGCCGCTGCACCAGCGATATCGATGCGCGGCGCGTCTTCAATACGATGGCGACCGCCTGATCGTAGAGCGGATCGGCTTCCGCGTTGCCTTCTTCGATGAAGCCCTCCTCCGCGCCCTCGGCGTCCGGGCCTTCGAGCACGCTCTCCACGTAGTGCGGCTGAGCGAGTTTCCGCAGATGGTCGACCACCTTGTGCACCTCGTGATCGGCGACAAACGCGCCGTGCACGCGCTGCGTGAAACCGGTGCCGGGCGGCAGGAACAGCATGTCGCCCTGCCCCAGCAGCGCTTCGGCGCCCATCTGGTCGAGTATGGTGCGCGAGTCGACTTTTGCCGCCACCTGGAATGCGATGCGCGACGGGATGTTGGCCTTGATGAGACCGGTGATGACGTCCACCGAGGGACGCTGGGTCGCGAGGATGAGATGGATGCCGGCGGCGCGTGCTTTCTGTGCGATGCGCGCGATCAGCTCTTCCACCTTCTTGCCGACGACCATCATGAGATCGGCCAGCTCGTCCACGACCACCACGATCAGCGACATCTCGTGCAGCGGCTCGGGCTGTTCCGGCGTGGACGTGAGCGGATTCGGAATCGGCGTCTTCGCCTTCGCGGCATCGCGCACCTTCTGGTTGAAGCCCCCCATGTTGCGCACGCCGAGCGCCGACATCAGTTTGTAGCGCCGCTCCATCTCGGCCACACACCAGTTGAGCGCATTCGCCGCCTGCCGCATGTCGGTCACCACCGGCGTCAGCAGGTGCGGTATCCCTTCGTACACCGAGAGTTCCAGCATCTTGGGATCGATGAGGATGAGGCGCACTTGCGAGGGCGGCGACTTGTAGAGCAGCGACAGGATCATGGCGTTGATCGCCACCGATTTCCCCGATCCGGTCGTGCCGGCGACCAGCAGGTGGGGCATGCGCGCCAGATCGGCGACGATGGGATTGCCCGCGATGTCCTTGCCCAGCGCCAGCGTGAGCGGCGAATTCATGTCGGCGTAGACCTGCGAACTGAGAATTTCCGTCAGGCGCACGATTTGCCGCGTGGGATTGGGTATCTCCAGTCCCATGCAGCTTTTGCCGGGTATCGTCTCCACAACACGGATGCTGACCACCGAAAGCGCCCGGGCAAGATCACGCACGAGATTGATGATCTGGCTGCCTTTGACGCCCACCGCCGGCTCGATCTCGTAACGCGTGATGACCGGTCCCGGGTAGGCCGCCACGACTTTGACTTCCACGCCGAAATCGAGCAGCTTCTTCTCGATCAGCCGCGAAGTGAATTCCAGCGTATCTGCAGACAGCACTTCGACGTTTTTCTGCGAGGCATCGAGCAGATTGAGCGGCGGCAACAGGGAATCCGGAAGATTCTCGAAGAGCGGCACCTGTTTTTCCCGCTCCACCCGCGACGATTTCGGTATGTCCAGGGCCGGCGGTTCGATCCGTATCGGCTCGCGTATCTCGATCTCCAGCTTTCTTCTGCCCTCCTCGACCACTTCTTCACGCTCGATCGTGGCCTGCGCGCCCGCCTGGCGATCGATCCGCTCCTGCCATTTTCTGACGACATAGAAATAGCCGTCTTCCAGCCCGCCGCCCAGGCGCTCGATGACGGTCAGCCACGATATGCCCGTAAACAAGCCCAGTCCGGCCACGAAGATCGTCAGCAGTATCAGGGTCCCGCCGGTGAAGCCGAGCAGCCCGGCGAGGCCTTCACCGGCGAGCGCGCCGATGATGCCGCCGGGCGCGTGAGGCAACGCCACTTTGAGCGTGTAGAGGCGGAGGGCTTCGACGCCGCTGCTCGCCACCAGCACCATCCCGAATCCGGCCATCGCCACCGCGTACGACCTGCGGTCCGTCACCGGCACGCGCTCGATGCGGTGAAAGCCCCAGGTTACGGCGCCCGCGCACAACACGACCCACCAGTAAGCCGATATGCCAAACAGGTAAAGCATCAGATCGGCGATATAGGCGCCGGCCACCCCGCCTGCATTGTGTATCGTGGTGGTGCTCAGGCTGTGCGACCACCCCGGGTCGCCCTTGTCGTAGGTGTACAGCACCAGCAGAAGGTAGAGCGCCAGCGCGAGCAGCGCGAACCATCCGGACTCGCGGATCCGTGCTGCGATCCGGGGCGGCAGCGGGTTTGACGCGGCTCGTGTATCGCCGATTCTGTCGCGCGCAGACACTGGTTCAGGTTCTCCCTTTAAGCCGTTGATTGTACATCCCAATGGCAAACCGCGCTCGAAAAAAAACCCCGCCGCTGCGACGAGGTTTCTTTGGGGCCGATCAGGGCACTCAACGCACGATGCACTCCCCCGGCCCGCCGGGCGGCACGCCGAGCGAGAACGGGAGCTGGCTCAGGCCCATGCCGGGATCCTTACCCAGTATCGTGGGCGCTGTGCTCGCATCCTTGACGTATGCGATCTGGCCGGGGTTCACGAGCACCGAACCGCCGTCGTTCTGAACGATGTAGGCGCCGGTGTGCGTGGCGTGATAAACGCCTTGCGGCAGCTTCCCGCTGGTCGGCGTGACGCCGGGACAGCCCTCGGAACAATCGAGCGTATCGCCGGAGGAACCGCGTATCCCGATGGTCGCCTGGTTGGTGCCGATTTTGTAGGCATCCTGGTTGCCGCGCCGGCCGATCAACCCGGTGACGGTGCGCATCCCGCCCTTGACCAGTCGCAGAAATGAATTGTCGGCCTGAGGCTGGTCGCGGTTGAAATTGTAGGCTTCCACCTTCACCGAAGTATTCGGCCGCAGCGTGATGGAACTGCCGTCGCTGAAATTGATCTGGGCGTAGCTCTCCTGCTCGGTAGTCAGCACGTCGCCCGGAGTGACCGGTGAATTGCGCACGAGAATGCTCGATGTCCCGTCCGCACGCTGCACCGAAAGCGATCCGCTCAGATGCGCGACGGTGCCGGTCGCGGCAAACGCCGCGCTGCCCATTGCGCTAAGTATGATGACTGCTGCCTGCCTGGCTAAGTAGCGTTTTGCAAACATCCCGCCCCTCCCTTCATTGATGCTGACCGTTGCTGCATGCCGCTGCCCCAGCGACCGGGACCGCGGCTCTTATATCATAAATCAGATCGCCGAACTCACCCTGCCGCGCGCGTCGTGCCGCGGTTGCTCATGGACTGACGGTCGAGCAGCAGAATCCTGCGTCGTTCGGCACGGATCAGGCCCTTTTCCTGCAGGTCCTTCACCACCCGGCTCACCATCTCCCGCGAGGCGCCGATCATGCGCGCAATCTCCTGTTTCGGCGGTGCATGCTGCACGACCCATTTGCCGTCGACTTCCTCGGCCAGGTCGATCAGCAGGCGTGCCACCCGTCCATAGACATCGATCAGCGCCAGGCTTTCGATCTTGCGATCCGCATCGCGCAGGCGCTTCACCAGGTTACGAATGATGCGCATGGCGAGGTCGAAGTTGTCTTTCATGCAGGTGACGAAGCCGGCTTTCGACAATCGCAGCATTTCGCACGGCTCCAGCGCCTCGACGCTTGCCGACCGCGGCTGATCGTCCAGCAGCCCCATCTCCCCGAAAAATTCGTGCGACCCCATAACGCTCAGTATCACTTCGTGCCCTTCGTCGTCCTGGATGATCACTTTCACCCGGCCGGAGAGGATGATATAGAGGGCGTCGGTGTCGTCTCCCGTCCGCACGATCAGCGCCCCGCGCGGATAGCGCCGGTGCTGCACATAGCTCAGCACCGCGCTCAACTGCTGCTCCGAGAAGGTGGAGAACAGAGGCACGCGCTTCAGGATCTGCGGATTGAGGGCAAACTGTACCGGCATGGTCATCATCCCGTCATGGCATTCTTCTAATACGCGCGTTCCGACCCCCGGCTCGCGGCAGGGCGGCTCATATACTGCCAGATCATCCTCTCTGCGTCACCTGTGGCGGCGAAATGCCGCCCACATTCGCAGCGCATCGGCTCGACAGTTGAACGGCCGACCTGCTAGATTTCGGTATCTCCAAGCCACCTGCCTCGCATCATGCCCACCCGCCATTGCCGCTTGCTGATTCTCGGATCGGGCCCCGCCGGTTACGCAGCAGCGGTCTACGCCGCGCGCGCCAACCTGAAACCCGTGCTGCTGACCGGCCTCGCACAGGGCGGCCAGTTGATGACGACCACCGACGTCGACAATTGGCCCGCCGACGCGATGGGCGTGCAGGGGCCGGAGCTGATGGAACGCTTCCTGAAGCACGCCCAGCGCTTCGACACCGAAGTGATCTTCGACCACGTGCACACCGCGAAACTCAAGGCGAGCCCGATCACGGTGATCGGCGACCAGGCCACGTACACCTGCGAGGCGCTCGTCATCGCCACCGGCGCCTCGGCCATGTACCTGGGACTGCCTTCCGAACAGCGCTACATGGGCCGCGGTGTTTCCGGCTGCGCGACCTGCGACGGCTTCTTCTACAAAGGCCAGGAAGTGGCCGTGGTGGGCGGCGGCAACACCGCGGTGGAGGAAGCGCTGTACCTCTCCAACATCGCCAGCCGCGTCACCGTCGTGCACCGTCGCGACAAATTCCGCGCCGAAGCCATCCTCGTCGACAAGCTGCAGGCGCGGGTCGCCGAGGGCAAAGCGACCATCCTGTGGGACCACGTGCTCGACGAGGTGCTCGGCGACAACAGCGGGGTGACGGGGATGCGCGTGAAGAACGTGAAAAACGGGGCGCTCACCGACCAGAAGCTGCAGGGTGTCTTCATCGCCATCGGCCATCGCCCCAACACCGAGATTTTCGAAGGCCAGCTCGAAATGGCGAATGGCTACATCATCACCCGCAGCGGGCTGAACGGCAACGCCACGGCAACCAGCATACCGGGAGTGTTTGCAGCCGGCGACGTCCAGGACCACGTCTACCGGCAGGCGGTTACCAGCGCAGGCAGCGGTTGCATGGCCGCGCTCGACGCCCAGAAATATCTCGAGAGCGAAGGCGCTATTTAGCCCTGGCTATTCCGCCGTCGCCATGACCAAGAAGCGCGACAGGAAGCCCGCCACCGAGGACGTGGATCTGCTGCGCGCCTCGCTGGCCGACGTGGTGCCCCTGCCACAAACGAATCGCGCGCACACCACGAGTCCACCGCCGCGTCCCATACCGGTGCAGCGGCTGCGGGACGAGCAGGCCGCGCTTTCGGAAAGCCTGAGCCCGCACGTCCCGTGGGACAGCGGACACGAGACGGGAGAGGAGCTGGCTTATCTGCGTCCCGGGTTACCGTCGCTGACGCTCAGAAAACTGCGCCGCGGGCACTGGGTCATCCAGGACGAGATCGATCTGCACGGCTCGACCACGCCGGAAGCTCGCGCTCTGCTCGCAGACTTTCTCGGCGATTGTCTGCGGCGGGGTTTGCGCTGCGTACGGGTCATCCACGGCAAAGGGCTGCGTTCCAGGAACCGTGAGCCGGTGCTCAAGCAGAAAGTGGCGCGCTGGCTGATGCAGCGCGACGAGGTGCTCGCCTACTGCCAGGCGAGGCGCACCGAGGGCGGCAGCGGCGCGGCGGTGGTCCTGCTGAAAACGAAAAGCTAGATCGCCGCTTCGTCGGTCTCGCCGGTGCGGATGCGGATCACCTGGTCCACGCCGGTGACGAAGATCTTGCCGTCGCCGATCTTGCCGGTGCGTGCGGCCTTCACGATCGCGTCGATCGCGCCTTCCAGCAGCTTGTCCGGAACGACGACTTCGACTTTCACCTTGGGCAGGAAATCCACGACATACTCGGCACCGCGATAGAGCTCGGTGTGTCCCTTCTGGCGGCCGAAACCCTTCACCTCGGTCACGGTCAGCCCGCTGACGCCGATCTCGGAGAGCGCCTCGCGCACCTCGTCCAGTTTGAATGGCTTGAATATGGCTTCGATCTTCTTCATGGACCCCTCCGCATCGCGGACAAATCAAGGCACTGAGGCTTGCAGACAGTAAGGATAGCACAGAGCACGCAGCCGCCGACAGGCGGAACATCCCGCTGCTTCAGTCGAGACGATGGCGGTACTTGTTGGTGATGGGATAGCGCCAGTCCTTGCCGAATCCGCGGCTCGTGATGCGGATTCCTATGGGCGCCTGACGCCGCTTGTACTCGCTGACGCGGATCAGGTTGACGACGCGCTTCACGTCCGCCTTGGAGTAGCCTTGCGCGAGGATATCCTCCGGACTCGCGTCGTTTTCGACGTAGGCCTCCATGATCGCATCGAGCGCCTCGTACGGCGGCAGGCTGTCCTGGTCTTTCTGACCGGGTTTCAACTCCGCAGAAGGGGGACGTTCGATCACCCGCATCGGGATCACCGGCGCCAGGCTGTTGCGATAGTGCGCGAGCCGATAGACCATCATCTTGTTGATGTCCTTCAACACGCCGAAACCGCCCGCCATGTCGCCGTAGAGCGTGGCGTAGCCGGTCCCCATCTCGCTCTTGTTTCCCGTGGTGAGCACGATGGCCCCGGTCTTGTTCGACAGCGCCATCAGCAACGTGCCGCGGATGCGCGACTGCAGGTTCTCCTCGGTCGTGTCTTCCGCCAGGCCTTTGAACTCGGTTGCCAGTGCGGCCCGGAAAGCATCGAAGATCGGCCGGATCGCGATTTCGCTGTAGCGCACCTTGAGCGCCTCGGCCTGAGCGCGCGCGTCGTCGCGGCTCATGCCCGCCGTGTACTGCGAGGGCATCATGACCGCCTTCACGCGCTCCGGACCCAACGCATCGGCCGCCACCGCCAGCGTGAGCGCAGAGTCGATGCCGCCCGAAAGCCCCAGCAGCACGCCGGGAAAGCCATTCTTGTTGACGTAGTCCCGCACGCCGAGCGTGAGCGCGCGGTAGACCTCGGCCTCCTCCGATAGCGCTGGCGCCTTCTCGCCCGGCTGCGGTTCGCCATCGGTGAGCGTGACGAAGCCAAGCGCCTCCTCGAACCATGGCAACTGATGGGTGACGTTCCCCTGCGGATCGACGACAAAGGAAGCACCGTCGAAAACGAGTTCATCCTGCCCGCCAACCATGTTCGCGTAGATGATCGACATGCCGGTTTCCCCGACGCGCTGTCGCATGACGTCGTAGCGGACCTGCTGCTTGCCCATGTGATAGGGCGAGGCATTGAGCGAGAGCAGAACTCCCGCGCCCGCTTCGCGTGCGGCGCGCGGCGCCTCGGCGTGCCAGGTGTCGGCGCAGATGTTGACGCCTACATTCACCTGGCTCCTGGCGGGCGCGTCGGCCGCCACAGAAGGCGTGCCCCACGTGTCTTCGCAGATGTTCACCCCGAACTGCACCCCGTTCACCGCAAAAACGCAGGGATCGATTCCCGACTCGAAGTAGCGTTCTTCGTCGAAGACCGTGTAATTGGGCAAAGTGTGCTTGTCATAGAGCCCAACGACGCGCGAGTCGCGGATTACCGAGGCGGAGTTGTAGCGCCGGCCGCCCTCGGCGCGCGGATGACCGACCACGACCGCCATGCCGTGGATCCTGCGCGCCAGGTCGTCGAGCGCCTGCGCGCAAGCTTCCATGAAATCGGGCCGCAGCAGCAGGTCCTCGGGCGGGTAGCCGCAGAGCGCGAGTTCCGGCGTCACCATCAGGTGCGCCCCCGCTGCCCGCGCGCGCTCGGCAAACTCCACGATCCGGTTCACGTTGCCGGGCATGTCGCCCACCGTCACGTTGATCTGCGCGATCGCAATTTTCATGAGGCAGATGATATCATCCGCGGGTCCGCAGAGCAGTCCGATGCACGACAACCTTCTCGTTCAAAATCGGGCGCGCGCGCAGAGCACACGCGCAATCGCCGCTCCGCCCACCCGGTGAAGATAGAGCTTACCCATACCCTGGCAGACATCGCGCCGCATGAGTGGAACCGGCTGGCCGGAGACGATCCATTTCTGCGCCACGAATTCCTCTCGGCATTGCATGACGCCGGCTGCGCCACGCCGGAAACGGGCTGGACGCCGCATTATCTCGTGATGCGCTCCGGCGGCAGGGTGACCGCCGCGATGCCGATGTACCTCAAGGATCATTCCTACGGCGAGTACGTGTTCGATTGGGCGTGGGCGGACGCCTATCATCGCCACGGTATCGAATACTACCCGAAGCTGGTTTGCGCCGTGCCGTTTACGCCGGTGACCGGCATGCGAATCCTGGGCGCGCAGTCGCACGATCGAGCCCGCCTCGTCGCGGCGGCGCTGAAGCTGGCACGCGAGTTGCGCGTATCCTCATTTCATTGCCTGTTCCCGATGCCAGAAGAGTCGGAACAGATGGTCGCACAGGGGATGTTGCTGCGGCGTACCGTTCAATTCCACTGGACGAATCGCGGCTATGGCGCGTTTGACGATTTTCTCGCCGGCATGAGCCACGACAAACGAAAGAAAATTCGCCAGGAGCGCCGCAAGGTGCGCGAGGCCGGCATCGAGTTCCGCTGGCGGGAAGGCGCGGAGATCACGCCGGAGGACTGGGCTTTCTTCGCCCGGTGCTACCGGCACACCTATCGCGAGCATCATTCGACGCCGTACCTGAATCTCGATTTTTTCCTGCGCGTCGGCCGCTCCATGCCGGAAAATATGACGCTCATCGTCGCCCATCGGAACGGCCATCCGATTGCCGCATCGTTGAACCTGCGCAATGCTTCGCGCATGTTTGGACGCTACTGGGGCACGCTCGAATATCATTCCGGGCTGCATTTCGAGACGTGCTATTACCAGGGCATCGAATACTGCATCGCGCGCGGAATCGCGGCATTCGAAGGGGGTTCGCGCGGCGAGCACAAGCTGGCACGCGGCCTGCAGCCGGTCGAAACGGTTTCCACGCACTGGCTTGCGCACCCGCAGTTCAGCGCGGCGGTCGAGGCTTATCTCGCCCGCGAGGCGGGCAGCATCGCGCACTACGTCGATGAATTGAACGAACGCGGGCCGTTCAAGGATCGCACGCGCTCATTCGGTCCTAGCCGTTCAGCCGATTAGCCGGCATAACCACGCGACCCGCGCCGAAGACCCCATCGCCGCCGGTGGCGCAAACGTGTGTGCTATGGTTGCAGTCCGCAAGCGGGAGGGGCATGGCGACGAATAAACAGCGTTGGGGATACGGGCTGCCCGATCAGGCCTACGAGCCTGGAGCGCCGGCGACGACGCCCGCGCCGGGCGCGTGGCGCCATCGCTTCCGCCATCTGCGCGGGGACTTCTCCGGCGGCATGGTGGCCGCCATGTTGAGCATTCCCGTCAGCATAGGCTATGGGCTGCTTGCGTTGCTGCCGCTCGGCGAATCGGCGGTCCCGCACGCCATCCTGGCGGGGCTTTACGCACCGGTATTCGGCTGCCTGGTTGCGATACTGCTCGGCGCCAACACCACGATGATCTATTCCCCGCGGAGCGTCACGACCTTCCTTATCGGCTCCTTCGTCCTGCACGATCTCGCGCTGTCGCAAGCGCCTTACATCCGGTCGGCGGACCCGGCGGTCCTGTTAACCCTCGCGTTCCTGCTCATCTTTCTGACCGGCGTTTTTCAGGGGCTGTTCGGATATTTCAAGCTCGGCACCCTGCTCAAGTACATTCCGACGCCGGTAATCGCAGGATTTCAAAACGCCGCCGCCTTCCTGCTCATTGCTTCCCAGTTGAACACGATGCTCGGTCTGCCCAGCTCAACGCCGCTCGCCAGCCTGCCTACGCACCTTCCGTTGCTGCAGCCTTTCACCATTCTGGTGGGCGTTCTGACATGCGCATTGATCATGCGCGGCGCGCGCATGACCAGGAAAGTTCCGCCTACCATACTCGGCTTGCTTGGCGGCGCGGCGGCCTATTACCTCATCGCGTTCGCCGGATCCGGGGCTGCCCTTGGTCCCGTCGTGGGAAAGATTGATGTCGGCTTCCCCGATCCCCATTACCTGATGGCATTCACTGATCTGCTCTCGAAACCCGAATTCCTGGAGTTTCTTCCCATCGTGGTATTGGGTGCCCTCAGCGTAGCGACCATCGCCTCACTCGATGCCGTTCTGTGCGCGCGGCTCGTTGCCGCGGATTCGGGTCAAAGATTCGACGGCAACCGCGAGCTGGTGAGGCTTGGTATCGGAAACATGGTCACCGCAGGATTCGGCGGAATCGCAAACGGCATAAATCTCGCCTCGAGCTTCGCCAACCATCGCAGCGGCGGACGGACGGCACTTTCCGTGTTGGTGCACGCGGTCGCCATTCTGCTTGCCGTGCAGCTTCTGTCCGGACTGATCGCATACGTGCCGCGCGTTGTCATTTCGGCCGCTCTGGTGGTGGTCGGCATCAATCTTTTCGACCGTTGGACCCTGAAGATAGCACGGAGGGTTTTTTCGGGAGAAGTCGGCCTGCTCAGCCGAACGAGCCTTGATTTCATCGTCATCGTTCTGGTCGCCACTGTTGCGATAGCGATGAACCTGTTTTTTGCCGTGGCGCTGGGTGTGGCGATCACGGTGGTGTTTTTCCTGGTTCGCATGAGCCGATCGGTAATCCGCCGTGCCTACCATTGCGACGCGGTGCATTCGCGCAAAACCCGCGCGCCGGAAAGCATGGATATTCTGGCCCGCCACGGCGGCCGCATCCTGGTGCTCGAGCTGGAAGGGCCGCTTTTCTTCGGAACCGCTGAAAAGCTCGCCACCCATGTCGAAGACGCGCTCGAGGAACAGGTGAAGTACGTCATTATCGATCTCAACCGCGTGAACGAAGTGGACTCGACCGGCGCCCAGATCATCGTTCAGCTCCACGACCGCATCACAAAGCAGGGAAAATATCTGTTGATGAGTTCGGTAAATGAAGACACGCGACTTGCGCGATTCTTCGGCGATATGGGCGTGACCGCAGCCCTCACCCGCGCGCGCATGTTTTCCGATCTGGATCATGCCGTCGAATGGGCAGAGGATCATCTGCTCATGAGCGAGCTGGGAGACGCCGGAGAACGGGATGAATTTCCGTTCGAGAAGCTCGATGTATTCGCCGGGATGAACGCCGGCGAGCTGGCGGACGCGAGCGCCATGCTGACGCGGCAGGCCTACCGTAAAGGCGAAGTCGTTTTCAGGCAGGGCGACACCAGCCGTGAGCTGTACATCATCGCCAAAGGCAGTGCCAGCGCCCGACTGAAAATCCCGGGGAGCGCCCGGGAAACGCGTCTCATCACCTTCGCCGCGGGCACGGTATTCGGCGAAATAGCGCTTCTCGACCGGGAGGCGCGCTCGGCGACCATCGAAGCCGATGAGGAACTTGTCTGTTATGTCCTGCACCACGATGCGTTCGAGGCGCTCGCGCGAAAGCACCCTCAGGCCGCGATCAAGATATTGTCGAATCTGGGGCGGGAATTGGGCGCCCGTTTGCGGCGTGCCAATCGCACCATCCAGCAACTGGCAAGCTAGAAGCCGGCCTCACCGCTGCTGCGGCCGGCGGAAGCGGGAAAAAAACCGCCACAATTCATCGTTGGCATCGATCACGGCGCTCGACGTCCCGAGCAGGCGCGGCAAAAAATCCCGCTGGCCACCCGGCCACACGTGGCCCGGCCCCGCAAGTTTCCAGAGCACCACCTCGACGTCATCGCGGCACGGTGCATACTCGATTCGGTTCGCGGTATGCCGCTCGTCCGGGCCTTTGCCGCTCACCAGGGCCACCACCCTTCCCTGCGGCGCGCACCCGTTGTACGCCACCCATTTCTTCACCATGTCCTCGACCGAATTGTGAAACACGCGGGTGTCGGTCATCGGAAACGCGGGGCCGAGCCCGCCCGAATACAGTGCACGCTCGTCGTCGAGGCTGTGGATGTGCATGACCGGCATGGTGAGTCGCGGCTTGAACGGCCCTAACGTCATCGCACCCGCCACCCCCGCTACGGCAGCGATGCGCTCCGGGGCCTCGGCAGCCAGTCGGTAAGCCATCATCGAACCGTTCGAAAGGCCCGTTGCGTATATCCGCGCGGCATCGACGGCCGTCTTACCGGCGAGATCGTCGATGACGGCGAGCGTAAACCCGACGTCGTCTGCCTGGTTGAGCGCCGCTACCCCACAGCAGTTTCCCGCGTTCCAAGTGAGGAGGCGGGTTCCCAGACCGCCGGTGCCGTTGGGGTAGACGGCGATGAATCCTTCGCGGTCGGCAACGGCATCCATGCGGGTGTACCACTTCTGTGTCTTTGCGTTTCCGCCACCGCCGTGAAAATTGATTACCACCGGCAGCGGTGCGCCCTCGGAAGCGTGCGGCGGTATGCGCACGAGGTAACTGCGGCGCAACGATTTGTGAACCAGCGTGAACTGGTAATCGCCGGCAGCCAGTGCGGCGTATGCACCATTGCCCGCCCCCACGGCGAGCCCGGTCAGGACGCACAGGATTCGCAGCATCAACCTATCTCCTGCCGGTATCGATAGCGTGGCGCGACCGGAGCAGCGGACTCATCGCCATCAAACCCAATACCGGGCCGAGCGTGAGCGGCAGGAACAGATAGGCGGCCGGGATCACGCCTGCAAGGGCGTTCAGGAGTTGAATACTGAAAATCGTGATGGCGAAACCGATGCAGTTCGCGATGGTCAGCGCCGAGCCGACCAGCGCCCGCGGTGCATTTTGCGCGTTCAACGCCGAAAATTGCGGCGAATCGCCGACCACCACGACGCCCCAGAATACAAGGAACGCCAGAAACGCCGGCGTCGGTGCATAGTAGAGCAACGGCGAGGCGAGGCAGCACACCCCGGAGGCGAACAACTGCACGAAAGCAACACGCGCGCTGCCCACCGTCAGCGACAACACCCCGCCGACGGCACATCCGACCGCACCTGCCGCGATGACCAGGAAGGACCAGAACGCCACGTTGAGGTCGGCGCCGGGTGTTTGTGCCGCATGCGCCGTTATCGCAAAGGGCATGAAAGCCCAGAACGCATACAGTTCCCACATGTGACCGAAATAGCCCAGGGCGGAAGCGCGAAAGTCGCGCGAGCGGAAGATCACGGCGAGCGCTGCCGGATCGAATCGCGCGCCCTGGGTGAGATGAGGACCGTCCGGCACGAACCGCAGCATCGCCAGGCCCCCGATCACGGCGGTCGCCGAGACGGCGACGGTTACCGTCTCCCACGCGATCGCCTGTCCCAGCCCCTTCAGCAAATGCGGGAAGGCGGTGCCCAACACCAGTGCACCGACCAGGAAACCGATCGCGCTGCCCAGGCCGCTTCGATACCAACCGGCTGCTATCTTCATGCCGACCGGATAGATGCCCGCGAGGAAGAATCCCGTCAGAAAGCGGGACAGCAGCAGTTTAAAGAAATCAGAGGCGTTGAAGATGCCGAGTCCGGACACCCCCCCGAGCAGGGAACATACGAAAAACACGATGCGCGGTGAGTAACGATCCGAAACGGCAAAGAACGCGAATACCAGCGTCCCCAGAATGAAGCCGAACTGCACCGCCGAGGTGATGTAGCCGATCGCATCCGGGGGCAGGTTCCATTCGCGCTGCAGTTCCGGCAGCACCGCGTTGCCGGCGAACCAGAGTGAAGTGCCAGCAAACTGGGATAACACGATTACCGGAAGGATCCAGCGCGCACGCGCGCGTTCCGGGTGCAGGTCTGACATCGCGCTCCATCGTCCTCATCAATTGAGCTGTATGCGCTCGCCCCACGGCACCTTGCCACTGCCCTTCACGAGCCAGATGACCGGATATTCCGGCGCGCGCTCCGGAAATGCGCCTACGGCGTCGGTAAAGTACACCATGACGCCGGGCCGCATGGTCTGCCCCATAACCCAGTCGAAAGCCGGCTTGAAACACGTGCCACCGCCGCCCCGCAAGCCATCCGGGAGGACGAAACGCTCCCACGCCTGGAAGATCCACGGCCCGCGCGGGTCGAGGTGCTCATCGCACGCCTGCAACGTAACGCGTGCGCGAATCTGGCCTTTCAGGGAATCCACCTCGGCTGCAAACTCGGCAAGCTCCTCGTCGGCAATGGAAGCGCTGGTGTCGAGCACGATGTAAACATCGATCTGCTCGCTTGCGAGACGCGGCAACAGCGCATCGCCCTCGCGGCGCGACAGCCGCTGAAAGCTGTAATCATCGCGGGCGAGGCCCACCATGTAACGCGCAAGCAACTGGCGCCAGGGCAACCGGGGGCCGAGCAGTGCATGAATGCGGCGCAGCCACGATTCGCCCATGCGGCCCGCCTGGCGCGCCTGCTGTGCTGCCGCTGCCAGGCGGCCTTGCCATTTGCAGGCCAGGGCTTCGCGTTCAGGCGCGCTCAGCTCGGGCGGAGCGTGTCGCTCAGGTCGGTTGCGGCCTTCATCGCCGGCATCATCCCAAGTCG
>JBQTJV010000248.1:0-3832 GCA_052386775.1 Betaproteobacteria bacterium | reverse complement strand
ACCCGCTTGCCCCAGAAAACCTCGTTCTTCCAGTTGCACAGGATGATGCCTACGTTGGGGCGATATCCGTCACGGTCCACCATGGGAACACCCCCGGTAACTCAGTCAGTTGAGACGATTTTTTCACAAATCCGGGCGGAAAGAAAGCACGGGCCGGCGCGCCGCCGACTAGGCGTAGAGCTGTTCCCGGTCGTGCCGATTCATCTTGCGCAAGCTCGCAACGAACCGCGGAAATTCGAGCTGGTAGAGCTTTTCGAGCTCATGCGCGCGCTGCGTGAGCGCCGCCCAGCGCCAACTCGGCGGGCAGTCTTTGAAGGCAAAGACGATGATGTTGCCGGGTTTTTCCGCCGGCAGGCACAGCGTGCCCGAGGGAAAGGCGGCTTCGATCCGCTGCAGCGTATCGTGGAACGCGCGGTCGCTGCCCCAGAGATTCACGACCAGTATGCCGCCGGTATTGAGACGGGCGTGACAGGCCGCATAAAACCGCCGGTCGGACAGTTCCTCCACCTGCGATTCCGCGTCGTAGCCGTCGACGGCGATCACGTCCGGCGGGTAGCCCTTCTGCGCGATGTATTCGGCGCCATTTCCGACGATCACGTCGAGCCGGGCCTCGTTGTCCGGAACCTGAAAACACTGGCGCGCGATGGCGACCACGCGCGGGTTGACCTCGACCACCTCGGTGGTGACCCACGGCATGCGGTGATAGATGAACTTGGCGAGCGAGCCGCCGCCCAGCCCGATCATCAGTACGCGGGTGGGGCGCTCGCTGAACAGCAGAAACGCCATCATGCTGCGGGTGTAGGAGAGCTCGAGATCGTGGGGCTTCGCGATGCGCATCGCGCTTTGTATCGTGTCGCTGCCGATATGGAGCGAGCGCACGCCGTATTTCTCGCTCACGTAGACTGTTTCGGCGTCGTCCGCGGGTTTGCGCAGCCGCCATTTCGCCAGGAATTTCATCGTCGTCGCAGCAATGGAGGTCCGGTAGAATAATGGCTTTTTTCCGTCTGGAACAGCCATGCGCGTCTCGCAGTTCTTCATCTCGACGCTGAAGGAAGCGCCGTCCGAGGCGGAGATCGTGAGCCACCAGCTCATGCTGCGCGCGGGCCTGATCAAGCGGCTCACGAGCGGGGTCTACACCTGGATGCCGCTCGGGCTGCGCGTACTGCGGCGCGTCGAAGCGGTGATCCGCGCGGAGATGAACGCGAGCGGCGCGATCGAACTGCTGATGCCGGCAGTGCAGCCGGCGGAGCTGTGGCAGGAATCGAAGCGGTGGGAGGAATACGGCCCGGAGCTCTTGCGCATCAAGGACCGGCACCAGCGCGATTTCTGCTTCGGCCCGACGCACGAAGAGGTCGTGAGCGACGTGGTGCGGCGGGAAGTGAAGAGCTACCGCCAGCTCCCGCTCAACCTCTACCAGATTCAGACCAAGTTCCGCGACGAAATCCGGCCGCGCTTCGGCGTCATGCGCGGGCGCGAGTTCATCATGAAGGACGCGTACTCGTTCCATCCGGACAAGGCGAGCCTGGACGCGACGTATCGCGAGATGTACGACTGTTACTCGCGCATCTTCCGGCGCCTGGGCCTGAATTTTCGCGCGGTCGCCGCGGACACCGGTGCGATCGGCGGCACCGGCTCGCACGAGTTTCACGTGCTGGCGGATTCGGGCGAAGATGCGATCGCGTTTTGCCCGGCCTCCGACTACGCGGCAAACGTCGAACTCGCCGAAGCGGTGGCCCCGGCGGGGAGGCGCCCGGCACCCGGCGCGGCGCTCACCCGCGTCCACACACCCGGCGTGAAAACCATTGCCGAGCTGTGCGCGTTCCTGAAAATCCCGCCCGGGCAGACGGTCAAAGCGGTGTGCGTCGACGGAGCCGGCGGCAAGCCGGTGCTGATGATGGTGCGGGGAGACCACCAGCTCAATCTGATCAAGACCGGGAAGCTCGAGGCGGTCAGCAAACCGGTCAGTTTTTCGTCGCCGGAAGCGATACGCGCCGCGTTCGGCGCCGATCCCGGTTCGCTCGGTCCGGTGGGTTTCAAGGGCGTCGTGATCGCCGATCGCGCGCTCGCGACCATGGCGGATTTCGTCATCGGCGCGAACGAGAACGACCACCACTACACCGGCGCCAACCTCGGCCGCGACTTTCCCGAACCGCAGTTCGAGGACATACGCAACGTGGTGGCGGGCGACCCCAGTCCCGATGGCCGGGGCGTGCTCGACATCTGCCGCGGGATCGAAGTCGGCCACATCTTCCAGCTGCGCACCAAGTACTCGAGCACGATGAACCTGACCTTTCTCGACGAGTCGGGCAAACCGCAGTTGATGGAAATGGGCTGCTACGGCATCGGCGTGACCCGCATCGTCGCCGCGGCGATCGAGCAGAACCACGACGAGCGCGGCATCATCTTTCCGCGCACGATGGCGCCATTCGAGGTCGCCATCGTGCCGATCGGGTTCGGCAAAAGCGCGCTGGTCAAGGAAACCGCGGAAAAATTGCACGATGCTTTGCAGGCGGCGGGCGTCGCGGTGCTGCTCGACGACCGCGACGAGCGGCCGGGCGTCATGTTCGCCGATATGGAACTGATCGGCGTACCCCATCGGGTGGTCATAGGCGAGCGGGGCTTGAAACAGGGGACCGTCGAATATCAGGGCCGGCGCGACAAGGCGGCGCAAAATATTGCCTTGCAGGATGCCGCTGAATTCGTACAATCGCGGGCATGCGAAAGCTGAACGGCCGTTTTTGCGGATTTCTGGCGCTGTTGCTGCTGCCGCTCACCGCATGGGGTGGCGCCCAGATGTATGCGCCGCTATCGGCGAGCGTGCAGGCGGCGCTGTCGGAGGCGGTGAGCGACCAGGCGGTTCCGTACCTCGCGTTCGAAACGGAACGCGAGGCGCGCGCCTGGCTGGAGGCGATGTCGCAGAAGCTGGCGCGGCGCATGCCGAACCGCCTCGCGCGGGAGGAATTCCTGGTGACGGTACATTATGAAGCCAAGCGCGCGGGGCTGGATCCGCAGCTCGTGCTGGGCGTGATCCAGGTCGAAAGCAACTTCCGCAAGTACGCCGTCTCCAAGGCCGGCGCCCGCGGCTACATGCAGGTGATGCCGTTCTGGGTGAAGCTGATCGGTGAGCGCCGCCACAATCTGTTCCACCTGCGCACCAATCTGCGCTACGGCTGCATGATCCTGCGCCACTATCTCGATATCGAAAAGGGCAATCTCTACCGCGCGCTCGGGCGCTACAACGGGAGCCTGGGCCAGCCGGAATATCCCAATCTGGTGGTGCGCGCGTGGCAGGCCGACTGGCACTATCCGACGCACACGATCAAGAGCGTGAGCGGCCGCGCGTCCTGACACCGCCTGGTAGCGCGCGTCACTCCAGCTCATCGGATGAGACGAGCAATCTAGGAGTGCAATTTCGCGGGTGATGGGGTGGTCTCCTGGTCGGGATCGTCCTTTACCGGCGGCACCTTTTCGGTGTCGTTCACGGCAGTGAAGAATTCCTCGAGCGAGAGCTTCATGTGTTCCTCGACGTTCAGCGCGAGCTTCTGCGCGTAGACGTCGATTTCCTTCCCGGTCTTGCGATCGGTGATGCGCGGGCCCCCGCGAAACACGAACAGCCGATAGACGTCCGCAATGCTGATCTCCCGCGGATCCTTGATGAGCGCCCAGCCCGGACCGGTTCTGCCGATCCACAGCGCCGCGCTCATCGTGTCGAGCATCCACTCGATCTGGTCGATGCGCAGCTTCACTGCCGCGTGCAGCTGACGCAGCGTCAATACATTTCCGCCGCGGTGCCCGATCCACAGCAGGCCGAGGATGTGGAGCGCGTCGAAAA
>JBQTJV010000247.1:0-22036 GCA_052386775.1 Betaproteobacteria bacterium | reverse complement strand
CAACTGCTATCGCGCTCCATTGTCGAAAACAATTGTAACCGCCGTGAGGCTGCTTGTTGAGGAGTCAAGGCTTTACTCAGGGGTGGAGAAAACGGCGATCCTAGCCCAGTGGCCCGAATAAGGTTTCGGCGCGAGCATCAAACCAAGCCCCGCCCTTTCGTAATCTACATACTGTCGGAATCGTCCTACAACGGCATTACTGCTCTGAAGCGGGATCGTCTATGAGGCTGTGCCGCAGGGCGTAGCGGATCAGCTCGCTCTGATTGGTGATATTGAGTTTCTGCATGATGCGGGTCTTGTGCGTGCTGACCGTCTTCACGCTCAGGGCGAGCGCGTCAGCCACCTCGGAGATCGTCTCTCCCGCGGCAATCATGAGGAACACCTGCATCTCGCGATCCGACAGCGCGGCGTGCGGCGGCCCCTCCCGGCTTTGGTCCAGGCCGAGAGCGAGCCGCTGAGCCGTCTCGGGGGTCACGTAGGCGCCGCCGCCCGCGATCCGGCGTATGGCGGCAACCAGCTCGTCCGCCGCCCCTTCCTTGGTGAGATAACCGGATGCCCCGGCCTTCAAGGCGCGGACCGCATACTGCTCTTCGCTGTGCATGCTGAGCACCAGGATGCGCAGCGCGGTTTTCTCGGCCTTGACCTGGCGGATCAACTCGATACCGGAGCGTCCCGGCATCGACATGTCGAGCACCAGCACATCGAACGGGATCTCGCGCACGCACGCCATGACTTCATGCCCGTTCGTCGCTTCCCCCACCACCTCGATGTCCCCGGTATCCGCCAGGATCTCCTTGAGCCCGGCGCGAACCATCCTGTGGTCGTCGGCAAGAACGACGCGTATCACGCGACCGACTCCGCGCGTTCCTGGGCCCGCATGGGTATGGTGATCTCCACGATCGTGCCGCCCTCGTCAGCCCGGTAGATACGGGCGATTCCCCCCAGTGTCTGCGCCCGTTCCCGTATACCCAGCACCCCGTACGACTTCCTCCTGCGGAGTCCCGCCTCGTCTATGCCGCGGCCATTGTCGCGGACCATCACCTGAAGCTGCTCGCCGTTCAGCGCCATTCGGACTTCAACCCGCGTCGCATTCGCATGGCGCGCCACGTTGGTCAGCGCCTCCTGCACCATGCGATATACAGCGGTCGCGACCGGGTCGTGGAACTCCACCCTGTCGGTGCTCGTATCCAAGCTGATCGTAATACCGGTACGCTGCGAAAAATCGTGCAGCAAGTGCTCGATCGCCGGCACCAGTCCCAGATCATCGATCATGACCGGCCGCAGGTCCGAAGCGATGCGACGCACGGCCGCGACGGTGGTATCCACAACCTCCTTCATCCGGGCGGTCTTGTCCAGCAGCCGCGTCTCATCTCGGGGCAGCCGCGAGGCGATCCACGAAACGTCCATCTTCAGCGCGGTAAGCCACTGCGCCAGCTCGTCGTGCAGTTCGCGTGCGATGCGGATCCGTTCCGCTTCCCGAACCTCATTCATCGCCCCGTACAGCTCGCGCAATTCGTGGTGCGACTCCGCCAGTTGCGCCGCGGCTCTCTGGCGTTCCGTGATGTCCCGCAGGATAACGGTATAGAACCGATGCCCGCCGACCACCACCTGCGAGATCGAGGCATCGATCGGAAACTCTTCGCCGTCGGCACGCAAGCCGGAGAGCACGATATTCTCGCCCATGCGACGCATGGTGACGCCGGTCTGGCCGAAACGCTCGACGTGCGCGCGATGTGCAGCCCGGAAACGCTGCGGAAGAAAGCGATCGAGCGGCCCGCCCACGGCCTCCAGGGAGGGACAGCCGAAGATCCTTTCGGCGGCCGCGTTGAACAGCACGATATCCTGGTTCTCGTCCACGGTGATGACGGCGTCCATCGCCGAGCCGATGATGGCGTTGAGCCGCTGCTCGGAGGCGGTGACTTCAACGGCGAGATCCTCCGACCTGCGTACCTGGCGCAACAGAAGCAGCGCCGCCGCGAGTATGATCGCGATCGCAACCACCGCGCCTCCCGCCGCATACAGCGACTGCTGGCGCCATTCCTGCAGCACGTAGTTGACGGAGGAAGCGACGACCGCTACCAGCGGATAGTCCGGGACGCTGTGGTAAGCGATGAGCCGAGGCTGGTCGTCCATGATACCGGCGGTGCGCAGTACGCCGGTCGGCGCGCCACCCAGTGCGGTGAACAGGAGGTGCGCCTTGAAGGAACTTCCCAGCCGCGCCTCGTTCTGCGGAAAGGAAGTCAGCAGCACACCGTCGCGCCTGAAAAGAAAAACGTGACCCGCCGGCCCCAGTTCGAGCGCGCGGTAAACGTCGTGAAAATAGAGAATATCCACCGCGGCGGTCGCCACGCCCAGGAACTGACCGTCGGCATTACTGATGCGGCGGCTCATTGGCTGAGTCCATGCCTGGCTCACCCGTTCTCTGACCGGGACTCCAAAGTACGACCCGCGGTCCTGGGATTGGCGTTGCGCAGCGAAATAATCGCGGTCGCTGAAGTCGATCGGAGGCGCCGGAAAGAGCTCGGAGTGCGCCACGAGCCGTCCGTCCGGTGTGATAACTTGCAAGGAGCTCAGTTGTGGCAGCTCGGCTGCGCGCTGCCGCATGCGCCGGTGAAAAGCCTCCTCGGACAACGCGCCCGTCGAAACCTGCTGACTGTATTCCTCCGCAGTGGCGCGAAGCGCGATGTCCACAGTCAGCAGGCCCTGGCGCGCGTGGGCGGCCAGCGCCAGCGCTGCATTTTTCAGATGCCACTCGCCGCTGGCGAGCGCGGCGTTGCGGTAAAGCACGAGCGCGGTGATCGTGCCGAGGATCATGATCGCTGCGAGCAGTCCGGCCGCGATGAATATCGCGCGACGCGACAGATGTCCCGGTGCTACCGATACGCGCATGCGGCCTCCCGATAGGGGAATTATAGCGATAACGTCACGCCGCCCGCCGGCCTGCTACTGGAGTTGTGCTGAATCGAACGTGTATGCTTGGCAAAACCAAGGCACGGAAGCATGGCACAAGACAACGAACCTTCGGCGGTGTGGACCGTTCCAGAGGCTGAATATCCCGAACGCGGCAGCCCGGAACAGCAACTGAAATTTCTGCTGCGCTACGCGATACTGGCGCCTTCCAGCCACAATTCCCAGCCCTGGCGTTTTCGTATTCGCGACTGCTCCGTCGAGCTCCTCGCCGACTACGACCGCGCGCTGCCGGTCGCCGATCCGCTGGACCGGGAGCTCATCATCAGTTGCGGTGCGGCGCTCTTTAACTTGCGCACCGCGCTCAACCACTTTGGCTGCGTTGCCAGCACTCATCCGTGTCCGGAGCATCATCGACCGGACCTGCTGGCGCGCATCAATCTCGACCTGGCGCGCATCCACGAGGGCGGCTGGCCCGAGCTGTTTCGAGCGATTCCGGCGCGGATTACCGATCGGGGGCAGTTTGCGCCCGAGAGCGTCCCGCCGGCATTGCAGGACGCGCTGTGCGAAGCCGCGCACGTGGAAGGCGTCTGGCTGCGCATCTTTTCGACCGATGCGGAAAAGGAGAAAGTCGGCGCCCTGATCGCCGAAGCGGACCGCCTCCAGTTCGACGACCCGGCATTCCGTCGCGAACTCGCGAGCTGGCTGCATTCCTCGCGCGAAAAGGACGGACTGCCCGCCTATTCGAGGGGCGCACAGGAACTGATGGGCCTGGGAAGCGCGGCCACGGCTTTCCTGGTGCGGACCTTCGACCTGGGAAACGGCGTCGCAGCCCGTGACCGGCAGCTCGCAACCGGGTCGCCGCTGCTCGCCTGTCTCGGAACGACGCGCGATACGACCCTGGACTGGCTAAGCGCGGGCCAGGCGCTGCAGAGGGTGCTGCTGACCGCCGCGCACCACGGCTATAGCGCATCCTTCCTCAACCAGCCCGTGGAGGTTGCGGCGCTGCGCCCGGCACTCGCCACGGTGACGGGGCACGACGGCTTCCCGCAGATCGTTCTGCGCATCGGCCGCGGCAGCGCGACGCGGCACACGCCGCGCCGCAGTGTGGACGAGGTCCTGGTGTCCGACCCGAGGCTGCGCGCTAACCTCGAAAGTGCTGGTTGATCTCGCGTTCCGCGGCTAACCAGTCTTCGACCTCTCCGCCGGCCGCAAACCCGCGGCGCAGCGCCCGATAGTAAGCCGCCTCTGCAACCATACGCCGCCGCTGATCATCGCTCAGCGCGGTCTCACCGTTGCTCCGCGTCCGTACCGGATTACCGCGTGGCTTGGCGCCGGCCTTTCTGCCCGGTGCGGGCGTTTTCCTGACTTGCCTGGTGGTGGACATCGAACATTCCTCGCGTTGCATTTCGCCGTTTTCCGGCGCACCTGCTGGCTCGGGATGTCGTCGCGAAGCACTCACACTAGCGCCAGCGGCGGTGCGCCGCCCTAACGAACGAAAGTCTAGCGAGACGCACCCGTACTTTCAATGCCGCGCGCAAACCGAAAATGGCGATCGGCGTATTTCCGCGATCAGAACCTGAACATCAAACCCACGCTCCACATGTTCACATCGGCCTGACCCGTCGTATTGGATTCGCCGACGTTGTTGTAGCGCTGCCATTCCACCCGCGCGGCGAGATTGCGCGTGAAGTCGTACTTGAGGCCGACGCCGTATGTGAAGTCAGTTCCGTCATCGCCTCCGCCGACGGCGACCGCGCCCGCGGCGGCCCGCGTGTCGACGTCCCACCGGAAGGCGCCGGCTTTTCCGTAGGCGGAGAACTGCGTCGTCAATGGCAGGATACCGACAGCCACCAGTTCGAGGGCTTTCACTTCAGCCGAGGCGCTGGCGGGCACGCCGAGAATCGTTCCGCTGGCGCTGGCCTCACCGAGGTCCACATAGCCCAGCTCCACCGCTACATTGCGATGAAACTGGTAGCCGCCGAATATTTTCCACGCCGTGTCCTTGTCATCGCAGCCGCCGACGAAACCGGTGCCAGTAATGTCGCTGCACGCCCCCTTGAATTTCGCCTGTCCCACCGCGCCCCCGGCGTAGAAGCCGAGATCCGTCGAGCGCGGCGTCAACTGGCCGAGAGCCGGCGTGGCAGCGGCGATCAGTCCGGCAGCGGCGATCGCGGCCGGAAGAAACTTGCGGGTCGATGCAAAAGTCATGATGAAAGATTCCTCTGGAAAAGGTGGAGAAAAATACCAATTGCCTGCTGCGAAAAACCGGGTTGGTACTGCGCGCCCGGCACCGCTGAAGGTTCGGGCTACTGAATTGCCTGACGAGGCCTGACTATTGCATTTGCCGGGGAGCCGGCGCAAGGTTTTTTTGATCCGCGGCGACGGAAAAAAGCTATTCGTCGCCGGTGGGCGACAGTGAGTGTTTGATCAGCGCAACACGGCTACCGCGCGAGTCGCTGGGCGACGACGACCCGTTCAAGTTCCGTGGTCGACAGTCCCGCGTAGTCCTTCGCCAACTCCTCGAGACGGATCGCCGGCTTGAGGGCCTCCCGCAGCGGCTCGCGTACGAGCCCGAGAAGCCGGGGCTCGGCGATGAGCAGCATCACGCCGTCCTCCCAGTTCGCTGTCACGCCGACCGCACGCCTGACGATCTCGGCCCCGAAGCGGCGCTCATGCTCGAGACGATGGCGCTCGCGCTGCGCCGCGACGGGATGCACGGGACCGGCGTCGCGATTGGAATGGCGCTCGCTTCTCGCGCGCGCATCACCGCCGGCGCCCCGTCCCCTGGTTTCCGCGTTGAGCGTCGCCTGTTCATCAAGCCGCAGTTTGCGCCGCGTGCCTTCCTCCGGCAGGACGAGGAACAACCGGGCGCGGGCGCGGTCGGCCACGATAAGACAGGTCTTTTTCATGAGGGTACGTTGCTCGCGTCATGCTAGCCGGGTGCGGCGCGGCGCCATTGATCCAGATCAAGGGATATCGAGTAACGGGCGATACCCTTCACTCGCGGTCGCGCTCGCCCGGCACATGCAATGCGCGCAATAAAGGAGGCACCTCGTGTACAAGCGTATTCTGGTGCGCCGCGCAAGGGCTTCCCCGAAACGACGGCGTTGATCAAGGCGGCGGTAGATTCCGCCGGCATGTCGCCACTACAATACCGCTCCGTGCGGCCGCCGCGCCCCTGCTAACCGCGCGTGCCTCGCCATAGGGCCGCAACCTGTACACTGCGGGATTGTCCAACCCGCGTCTGCACTTGCACAGGAGTACAACGGTATGCGGGCGCTGCTGAAAAGGGTGCTGGAGCGTGCGGGAGAGGCGACGGAGATCCCGTTCGTGGTCCGGTTCGCGGATGGGACGGAGTACCGCAATCACTCCGGGCCCCTCGAATTCGCGCTGATCTTCCGGGGCGCGCGGGCCGAGTGGCGCACCGCGGCGCTCGGACATATCGGACTGATCGATTCCTATATCGACGGCGATCTCGACGTCGAGGGCAGCCTGCCGCGCGCGTTTGCCGTCGGCATGGCGGCGAGGCTCGACACCCCCAATCCCCTCGTCGGCATCGGCAACCGCTGGCACGAATTCCGGTACTCGAACGCGAGCTGGGAGCAGGCCAGACGCAACGCGCGCTTCCATTACGGGCTCGGCACGGAGTTCTACCGGCTGTGGCTGGACGATCCGTACATGATGTACACCTGCGCTTACTGGAAAGAGGGCACGCGCACGCTGGAAGCCGCGCAGCAGAACAAGATCGACCACGTCTGCCGCAAGGTGCGCCTTGCGCCAGGAGAAGAAGTGGTCGACATCGGTTGCGGGTTCGGCGGCTTCATGTTCCGTGCGCACGAGCGCCACGGCGTGCGCGTTACCGGCATCAATAACACCACCGAGCAGGTGGACATGGTACGCAGCGAAATTCACAAGCGCCGGCTGGGCGGCGAACTGGAGGTGATCGATACCGACTTCCGGGACGTCAAGCGCCAGTATGACAAGGTGGTTTCGATCGGCGTGCTCGAGCACGCGGGACGCGACCAGATCGCCGAGGTCGTCCGCGCGCATGCTGCCTTCCTCAGGAAAGGCGGGCTCGGCATGCTGCACTTCATCGGGCATGTCGGCCATGACGACACCGAGTATTTCATCCGCAAGCACATTTTTCCGGGCGGCTGGATTCCGCGGCTCGCCGAGGTGATCGTCGAGATGGAGCGCGCCGGGCTCGAGGTGATCGATATCGAGAACCTGCGCCGCCACTACGCACCGACGCTGGATGCATGGGCCGAGCGCTTCGATCGCAACTGGGAGCGCGTGCACGCCATCGACCCCGACCGCTTCAACGAGCGCTTCCGTCGCGGCTGGCGCGTCTACCTCCACGGCTGCGCGGAAATGTTCCGTTCGTCGGTCGGGGTCACGCATCTATTCCAGATCGTCTTCGCGAAAGGCAACATCTCCCGGGAAACCTATCCCATGAGCCGCGCCTTCCTCTACGAAGCGCAAGCCGCCGCCCAGCACGAAACCCGGCGGCACCTGCGTGTAGGGGGCGGCAGCGAATGACCGATCCGGCGCAGGCCTACGCTGCGAAGCGCGATGCGCTCGCGGCGAGGCTCAGGGAAGGCGCCGGAAGCGTAGGGCTCGCCAAGGAAACATCGAATCTGTTCCGCGACCGCAGCGCGGCGGCCGAACGCAAGCTCGACGTGCGCGGTTTCTCCAGCGTGCTGCGCGTCGATCGCGAAACCGGCGTGGTGGAAACGGAGGGCATGGCCTCGTACGAGGCGATCACCGACGCCTGTCTCGCGCAGGGCGTGATGCCGGCCGTGGTGCCGCAGTTGAAAACGATCACGCTGGGCGGAGCCGTCGCCGGAGTCGGCATCGAAGCGACCTCCCACCGCCACGGACTGGTCCACGAAACGGTGCAGGAGCTGGACGTCCTGTGCGGCGACGGGCGCATTTACCGCTGCACACCCGATAACGAGCATTCCGATCTCTTCTTCGGATTTGCCAATTCCTACGGCACGCTCGGCTATGCCCTGCGCGTCACCGCGCGCGCGGTTCCGGTCAAGCCGTACGTGCGCGTCGAGCATCTGCCCTTTCCCCATGCGAGCGCTTTCTTCACCCAGTTGGAACGCCATTGCCGGGACGACGACGCCGATTTCATGGACGGCACACTCTTCGGTCCCGAGCGGCTTTTTCTTTCGCTCGGGCGATTCGTGGAGGACGCGCCGCGCACCAGCGATTACACCTACCGCAACATCTACTATCGCTCGATCCCCGAGAAGCGCGAGGACTGGCTCAGCGCGCGCGACTACCTCTGGCGCTGGGACACCGACTGGTTCTGGTGCTCGAAGAACGTCGGCGCGCAGAATCCGCTCATCCGCCGGCTCTACGGACGCCGCCGCCTGGGATCGCAGACCTATACGAAAATCATGCGCTGGAACAGCCGGGTCGGGGTTTCCTCGGCATTCGAGCGCTTCCTGGGGCTGCGCTCGGAGTCGGTCATACAGGACGTGGACATTCCGATCCGGCACGCGCCGGGGTTTCTCGATTTTTATGCGCGCGAGATCGGCATCTGGCCGGTGTGGATCTGCCCCATCGGGCCGCAGCGCCATGCCGCGCGCTATCCGCTCTACCCGATGCGCAGCGAGTGGTACGTCAACTTCGGTTTCTGGGACGTCCTCCGCACCCGCAAAGGCCACGAGCGCGGCCACTTCAACCGCAAGATCGAGTGCAAGGTCGCCGAACTGGACGGCATCAAGTCGCTCTACTCGGACAGCTTTTTTTCCGAGGACGAGTTCTGGCGGATATACGGCGGCGAAGCGTACCGCGCCCTCAAGGCGAAATACGACCCGGAGGGCGTATTTCCCGATATCTACGCCAAGTGCGTGCTTCGCTCTTGAATGCGGGTCACTTCGCGAGTTTGTAGAAGTCGCGATTGAGATACACGACCAGATCCTCGATCTCCTGCTTCGAGAACTTCGGGTTGTAGCGGTCGTTCCAGCGGTCCACCTCCTTCTTCAGCGCGGACAGCGTCTTGATTTTCGCTTTCGGCGGGACATAAAGCTCGGTTCCGTGGCAACCGAGGCAGGCCTCGTGCAGCGCTGCGCCGCGAGCGGGATCGCCGGCCGCGAGGGCAATTCCGGAAGCCGAAATCGTGAGCACGATGATCGCCACGAGGGCGGCGGCGGATCTCATTTGCCCGCCTCTTTCGGGTCCTCCGGCAGGCGCAGCCCAAGCAGCCGCGCACGCTCGCGCACCTGGTGCAGATGCTCACTGCGCACCTTCTGCTCCTCGTCCGGTGTCTTGGCGTTGCGTATCCGCTGCCGGTAGCGCTCGCGCTCCTGCGACGTCATCAGCTCCGAGCCCGGAATGATCTCCCGCTTGAGTTGGTCCGCGCCCACCGCATCGAGCGCAGCCGATGCCATGATGATCGCTGCGGCGAGCGATATCCCGGCCTGGAGCATTGTCCTGCGCTTGTCATGCCAGTACGTTCCCCCATCTTTCGCCATACCGCTGTTCATTCCTGCCGCCCCGAGTGCTGTGCGATGCTTCGATTGTCCCGGCGGCCGGTGAGCGCAGCCTTGATCCAGGTCAAACGAGCGCCTCGTAAGAGATCCACGTAAGCCGCTCATGGCGTTGATCTAAATCAACGCTGCAGGACGGCAACGGCATAGACTTGATCGCGTACCCCCCCGCAGTCCGCAGGCATAACGTTTTGTCCTGGAGATCACCATGAACGCACCCGTAGAAAAAGTCGTTACCGACGTCAGGCTCCTCGCCACCGACATCGAGGAACTCGTCAAGGCCACCGCTGCCCAATCCGGCGACAAGATCGCCGAAGCGCGCGCCCGCGTGCAGGAGGCGCTGGCCGGGGCGAAGGAAACGATCATGATCCGGGGCGCCGACGCGGCACGCACAACCGATCGCTACGTCCATGAGAATGCCTGGAAAGCCGTCGGCATCTCCGCCGGCATCGCACTCCTCCTGGGGCTGCTTATCGGCCGCCGCTAAGGGCCGGGCATCTGTCCGGCCCGTGTCCCGCAACCCGCTGGGCGCGCAAGGATGAACGCAGCATGACCGCCTTTCATCCGCCGCTGATCTGCGCCCTGCAGCGGCCTGAATGCTATCCGCACCCGGTCAGCGCGGTGCGCCTGATCGAGACCCACATCTCGTGGGTGCTGCTTACGGGCGCGTGGACCTACAAGCTCAAGAAACCGATCAACGCGGGATTTCTCGATTTCAGCACGCTTGAATCGAGAAGGCACTTTTGCAACGAGGAACTGCGCCTTAATCAGCGGCTCGCACCCCGGATCTACGACAGCGTGGTCGAAATCCGCGGCGCACCCGACCAGCCGCGCATCGGCGGCACGGGCCCTGTGCTCGAGTACGCGGTCCGGATGCGGGAATTTCCGCAGGATGCGCTCGCCAGCACACTGCTCGCGCGCGGCGCTCTCACGACGCATCACGTCGATCTGCTGGCGCAGCACATCGCGGCATTCCATGCCGCCGCCGCCCGCGCCGCCGACAACGCTCCGTTCGGCACGCCGGCCTCAATCGCGAAGCCCGCGCTGCAAAACTTCGAACAACTGGCGCCGTGCCTGGACGATGCGCCGGAACGGAACGCGCTGCAGGCATTGAGGGCGTGGACGGGTCGCACCTATCGCAATCTCGAATCCACCCTCGCGAGCCGCAAACGCGACGGCTGCGTGCGGGAATGCCACGGCGACTTGCACATGCGCAATATCGCGGTGCTCGAAGAGCGCCCGGTCGCGTTCGACTGCATCGAGTTCGACGACGCGCTGCGCTGGATCGACGTGATGAGCGAGATTGCGTTCGTGGTGATGGATTTCGAGGATTTCGAGCGCGGCGACCTCGCTTACCGTTTTTTGAACGGCTATCTCGAGGCGAGCGGCGATTATGCCGGGCTGGACATCCTGCGCTTCTATCTCGTCTACCGCGCTCTCGTACGGGCCAAGATCCATGCGCTGCGCGCGCGGCAACCCGGGATTGCTGCCGGCGAAAGCCGGCGGCTCGGCGAGGCGGTTCGCCAGTACATCGCCCTGGCGCAACGCTACACGTGTCCCCCCGCGCCGGGCCTCATCATCACGCACGGCGTTTCCGGGTCGGGGAAAACCAGCGCGACACAAGCGCTGCTCGAAAGCTCCGGCGCCATACGGCTGCGCTCCGACATCGAGCGGAAGCGGCTGCATGGCGTTTCGCCGCTCGCGCGCACGCACGCCGCCCCGGGTGCCGGAATTTATGCGCACGCTACGACCACCGCCACGTATGACCGTCTGCTGCAACTCGCCCGCAGGGTGGTATCCGCCGGCTATCGCGTCATCGTCGATGCGGCTTTCCTGCGGCGTGGCGAACGCGATGCGTTCCGCGCGGCGGCACGTGAACTCGGCGTGCCCTTCCGCATACTCGCCCTCGATGCGCCCGCGACGATATTGCGCGAGCGGGTAATGCACCGGCTCGAGCGCGGCCACGATGCTTCGGAAGCCGACGCCGCCGTACTCGAGCGCCAGCTCGGCGTTCGCGACCTTCCGGCCGACGATGAAACGGATATCGTTCGGATCGACACCAGCCACGCGGTGCCGCGCCCGACGTGGGACGAGCTTTTCGCCTGCGCTGAAGCGGTCCACTGACAGCGTGCAGCATCGCGCATGCGCAATCAACGCGGCGTGAGCAGCCACAGCCCGACTGCAGCACCGGCGAGCGGCGCCACCAGCGCGGCCCACGTTTGCCGCGCGAGCGTGAGCCCGCCCAGCCACGTCACCGCGGCGAGCTTGAAAACCGTGGCGCCCAGAAAAGCGCAGCCTATCGCGAGCGCCGCCACCTGTGCCGTCAACGCCCCGGTATCGAACAGCCGCAGGCTGGAGAGCGTGATCGCGTCCACGTCCGCCAGCCCCGAAACCGTCGCCATGACGAGCAGCCCGCCCTGCCCCGCGTAATCGGATAGCCAGGCCGCCAGCAGCAGCACGCCGGCATAGAGGGCACCGAACCCGAGCGCGACCGGCAAGCTCGCGGGATTGCTGAATTCGGGGACCGCTGCATTGCCTTCGCCGAAGGCTTTTCTGAACCGCTGCACTACGGGCAGCAGGCCACAGGCGATGCCGAGGCCAAGCGCCGGCAGCAGGTGCGGAATGATCGCCGGCGCGCTGATCGCACCGAGTATGGAAAGCCTGATCGGCACCACCAGGTTCGCCAGCGCGATCACCGCCGCACTCGACGCGCAGAAGCGCGCGTTCGCAGCCGTCTGGCGCGCGTGGACCAGTGTGGTCGCGGTACTCGATACCATTCCGCCGAAGAGGCCCACCATGAGCAGGCCGCGGCGTGCGCCGAAGAGACGCAGCGCGAAGTAGCCGGCCACGCCAAGGCCGGCCACCAGCACCACCATCATCCAGATGTGGTACGGATTGAGCGCGTTGTAGGGGCCGTACCCTTCATTGGGAAGCCAGGGCAGCACGATGAAGCTGATCACGGCGAACTGCAGCACCATGCTCACGTCGTGCGGCGCAAGCTTCTCCGAAAAGGCGTGCAGTTCCGCCTTGAAATGCAGGAGCACGGTGATCGCAATCGCGAGCGCAACGGCGAGCTGTGTGAGTCCCAGCCATACCATGACGCCCAGGCAATAGCAGAGAATGACGGTGATGACGGTGGTCGTGCCCGAATCCGTATCGTGATTCTCGGCCCCGAGATACGCGGCGATGATCATGGCGGCGACCACAAACAGGCCCGCGGCGACGATCCAGGGGCTGTCGAAGGCCTGTGCCAGCAACGCCGCAATGGCGCCGAACGCCGCGACCAGCGCGCAGGTGCGCACGCCCGCCTTCGCGGTCGGATTGCGCTGGCGCTCCAGCCCGATCAGAAAGCCGATGGCGAGGCTGGTCAGCACCTGGACCCACGGTCTTAGTTCTTCGGTATGAAAGACTTGCGCGTCCATGCCCGGATCATGGCGGCGCGTGGAACGATCCGGGCTGATCCAGATCAACGTTGATTCATGTCAAGCGCGAAGGCATGCTCCTCTTCTATCATCACTTGCGACTGCCGGACTGCCCACCGTGCCGGTCTGGCGGGTGCAAGCGATTGGAGAACCATGGAATTTCTGGAAAACCGGACCTACGAGGAAATCCGCATCGGGGACCAGGCCTCGCTGGTGCGCACGCTCAAGCTCGAAGACATCCAGCTCTTCGCCGCGATGTCGGGCGACATCAACCCGGCCCATCTCGATCCGGAGTATGCGAAGAGCACGATGTTCCAGGAAGTCATCGCCCACGGCATGTGGGGCGGCGCGCTGATCTCCACGGTGCTCGGCACGCAGCTTCCCGGTCCCGGAACGATCTATCTCAACCAGAGCCTGCAGTTTTCAAGGCCGGTCACGCTCGGTGATACCGTCACCGTGACCGTCACGGTCGCGCGCAAGTACGAGCATCATCACAACGTGATATTCGACTGCCAGTGCGTGAACCAGCACGGCGTGGCGGTGATCAGCGGCACGGCGGAAGTCATTGCGCCTACCCGGAAAATCAGACGCCCGCGCATGGCCCTGCCCGAGATCCGCATCACCGACAAGACGTCGCAATACCGGCGACTGATTGCGATGGCGCAGGAACCGGCGCCGATCTCGATGGCGGTCGCGCATCCCTGCGATCGCGAATCGCTGCTCGGCGCGGTGGAGGCGGCCAAAATGAACCTCATCGTTCCGGTGCTGGTGGGCCCGCGCGCGAAAATCGAAGCGGTGGCCAAAGCGGAAGACATCGATCTTCGGCCCTACACGCTCGTCGACGTGCCGCACAGCCACGCCGCGGCACGGCACGCAGTCGCCATGGCGCGGGACGGGGCGGTAGACGCGCTGATGAAGGGCAGCCTGCACACTGACGAACTGATGGCGGAAGTGGTCGCGCCGGAATCGGGCCTGCGGACCGGGCGGCGCATCAGCCATGTGTTCCTGATGGACGTGCCGACGTATCCGCGCATGCTGATGATCACCGACGCCGCGATCAACATCGATCCCAGCCTGGAGGACAAGGTCGATATCGTGCAGAACGCCATCGATCTCGCAAAAGTGCTGCACGTGAGCGATCCAAAAGTCGCCATCCTGTCCGCGGTGGAGACGGTCACGCCAAAACTGCGTTCGACGCTCGAAGCCGCCGCGCTGTGCAAGATGGCCGATCGCGGACAGATCACCGGCGGCGTGCTCGATGGCCCGCTTGCGTTCGACAACGCGGTATCGATGGTCGCGGCGAAGACCAAGGGTGTCGTGTCCGCCGTCGCCGGTCGCGCCGACATTCTCCTCGTGCCCGATCTGGAAGCGGGCAACATGGTGGCGAAACAGCTCGAGTATCTGGCAGATGCGCAGGCTGCGGGCATCGTCCTGGGCGCGCGCGTGCCGATCGTGCTCACCAGCCGCGCCGATAACGTGCAGACCCGTCTCGCCTCCTGCGCCGTGGCGTTGCTGCTGGTCCGGCAGGGCGGAAATTCGCCCGGCGACGCACAACCGCAAAAATGAAATCGTCTCCAGAAGGAAAGTTTTCATGAACAAGCATGTCGCGATCCCATCCGAAGAACGGCCGCCGTTCGAGATACCCGACATGACACGTGCCGCCGATCCCTTCGGAGTAGCAGCGTCCTTCGCGCGGGTCGGCCAGGCCTGGCTCCAGCATCCCGACAGGCTGACGACCGCGCTCGCAAAGCTCGCGCAGAGCATGAATACGCTGCAGTTCAACGCATGGCAGTGTGCACTCGGCCTGCAGCCGCGCCCTTGCGTCTCTGCCGCCCCCGACGACGAGCGTTTCTCGGACGCGCTGTGGTCGGAACTGCCATTCTTTTCCGCACTGAAGCAGTTCTACCTCCTGAATACTCACTGGCTGGAGGAAACGCTCTACGACACGCCGGGCGCCACTGCGGAGGATCGCCGGCGCACTGCATTCTGGGCCCGGCAATGGCTCAACGCCGTGGCGCCGACCAACTATCTCCTCACCAACCCGGTCGCCCTGCAGAAATTCTGGCAGACGAGTGGCACCAGCCTCGCGGAGGGATTCAAACTGTGGCTCGAAGACTTGCGCGTCGGCGACGTACAGATGGCGGACCGCTCCGCGTTCCAGGTCGGAAAGAACCTCGCCACTACGCCCGGCGCGGTGGTCTATCGCAACGAATTGATGGAGCTGATCCAGTATGCGCCGGCCACCGCCCGGGTGCGGAAGACACCGCTCGTGATCATTCCGCCGTGGATCAACAAGTACTACGTGCTCGATTTGAACGAGAAGAAGAGCCTGCTGCGCTACCTGGTAAGCGAGGGCTTTACTGTATTCGTCGTGAGCTGGAAGAACCCCACGGCGGCGCAGGCCGATACCACCTTTGACGACTACCTGATGACGGGTATGCGGCGGGCGATCGAGGTGGCGAACGCGATCTGCGGCACGCGGCAGGCGCACGCGGTGGGCTACTGCATCGGCGGCACCGCGCTCGCCGCGCTGATGGCCTGGTTCAACCGCGAACACGCGAGCGCCGGTGCGGTGCCGGTTGCGCACTGGACGCTGCTCGCCTCGCTGGTCGATTTCGCCCGTCCCGGCGCGATTGAAGTCTTTATCAACGAAGAAACCATTGAAACGCTGGAGGCCATCATGGCCCAGCAGGGCTATCTCGACGGGCGCGAGATGGGGAGAACGTTCCGCATGCTGCGCTCGAACAGCCTGGTCTGGCACTACTACGTGCACAGCTACTTGTACGGCGAGAAGCCGCCGGCGTTCGACGTGCTCTACTGGAACACCGATACGACCCGCATGCCGCGCACCATGCACTCGTATTACCTGCGGGAGTTCTATCTCCACAACAAGCTCGTGAAGAAGGACGCATTGACGCTCGCCGGGCATCCGATCGACCTCGGCGCCATCCGCCAGCCGCTCTATGCCGTCGGCTGCGAGGAAGATCACATCGCGCCGTGGAAGGCCGCGTTCAAGATCGCTGAGGCGATCAGCGCACCGGTACGCCACACGCTGACGAGTTCCGGACACATCCTGGGCATCATCAATCCGTCGGTAAACCCGCCGAAGCGCGCTTACTGGACCGGCAATGCGCGCGCTCGGTCTCCGGACGACTGGCTGAAGCACCAGGCGCGAATCGAGGGAAGCTGGTGGGAAGACTGGTCGGCATGGCTCGCGAAAAGCTGCGGTCCGAAAGTCGCTCCACGTAAGCCAGGAAGCAGGAAGTATCCCGTGCTAGAAAATGCGCCTGGAACGTACATCCACGAAATGTAGCCATTACATGCAACAGCCTGCACAGACGCCGGAACATCGCAACCAAGCCGCCACCCAGCCGTGGAGCCTGCCCGCGTCACGGCGCCATTTTTCCGTGGACGCATACTCCCCGCGGGAAATCTCCGAAAAGATCGAGCTGGTCGGAGTCGCGAAGGCGGAACTTCCTACTCTGCAGACACTGGTACTCGGCATGGTTGCGGGCGGGTTCATCGGGCTCGGCGCGCTGTTCTCCGTTCTCGTCGTAAGCGATGCCCAATTGTCTTTTGCAGTGTCCCGCGTTTTGGGCGGGGTGGTTTTTTCGCTCGGTCTGATTCTGGTCGTGGTAGCCGGTGCCGAGCTTTTCACCGGCAATAATCTTCTGGTCATGGCGTGGGCGGACCGTCGGATCACAACCCACGCGATGTTGCGCAATTGGATCCTGGTCTACGCTTCCAATGCGGTGGGTGCGGTCGGCCTGGCGGCCACGGTGTTCCTCTCGCATCACGCGGACATGAACGGCGGCGCAGTGGGACTGGCTTATGTGAAAATCGCCGCCGCCAAAACGGCGCTGCCCTTCTGGGAGGCTTTTTTCAAGGGTGTGCTGTGCAACCTCCTGGTATGCCTTGCGGTATGGCTCGCCATGGCCGGGCGCAGCGTCACGGACAAGCTGCTCGCCATCGTGTTTCCCATTTCGGCTTTCGTTGCCTCAGGCTTCGAGCACAGTGTTGCAAACATGTACCTCATCCCGCTGGGCCTCTTTCTCAGCGCCGGGGCGAGCCCGGATATCGAGGTGTCGGGCCTTACCTGGACCGCTTTCCTCGGCAATCTCGTTCCCGTTACGCTCGGTAACATAGTCGGTGGCAGCGTTTTGGTGGCCCTCGTCTATCACCTCATCTACCGGCACGGGAGTGAACGCCCGAGCCCGTAAGACGCTTGTTGCCTCATACAGAGCACGCCCAAGCATTGCGAAACGCTGCATTTGGACACAGCGCGCACCTTATTATGATGCGCCGATGACCCAATCTTCCTGGCGTATGCAGCAAACCGACACGGCATTAACCATAGTATTCGCGGACATTACCGACAGCACCGGCCTGTTTCTGCGGTTGGGTGATCTTGCCGCCATCCGGCTCGAACAGGATTGGATCGCGCGGGTAAAGGACCTGGTCTCGCGCTTCGAAGGTACCTTCGTGAAAGCGATCGGTGACGAGGCGATGTGCGCGTTCCTCTCCCCCCAAGCGCTGCTGGCAGCATGCGAAATCCAGACCATGACGGCGAAACCGCCGACAAGGAGCATCCGCTGCGTCTGCACCTCGGTTTGCATTACGGGCCGGTCGTAAGCCACAACGGAGATCTGTTCGGCGACACGGTCAATGTCGCCGTGTTCCTGTGCGGTGTCGCGCGCGGCGATCAGATCATCTTTGCCGAAGCCACCTATCGCCTGGTCTCTCCCGCGCTTCAGTCCTACTCCCGCCCCGTAATTCGAACGCGACTCAAAGGCTCACCCGGAAGAGACCACTCTCTACCAGATGCTGTGGAAGACCGGCGATCTCGACACGACGATGAACCTGTTCGAGGAGCGTGTGCAGCAGGAGCGCATCCCGCGCGAACCCGCCGGCCTGCTGCTCACGCACAGCGGCAACCGCACCCATCTCAATTTCTGGAAGAGCCACATGGTGATCGGGCGCAGTCCGCAGTGCCACCTCGTGATCGACCGCCCATGGGTATCGCGGCGCCACGCGCACATTAAGCTCATCGGGCGCGACTTCTACCTGATCGATGACAGCATCAACGCGAGTTTCATAACCGACAGCACGGGTCGGGAGATAGATCTGGTGCGCAACGGCATTCTGCTCGCCGGATCGGGAACGATATCCCTCGGGCGAACCGCTGCGCACGAGCGTGAGGCCGTGATCGATTTCAGCCGCGACCGCCGATCGCTCTACCGGCCATAGTGATTTTCAATAAAAGCGGCCAGTCCAAATTCACATACACCGCGGCTGCCTCCTACCGCACGACGAGCACCGGGATCTTCGTATGCTTGAGCACCCGTACGGTCTCGCTGCCGAACATCATCGCGTCCAGTCCGCGCCGCGCATGCGAGGCCATCATGATGAGGTCGCAGTGATTTTTCTCCGCCTTGTCGATGATTTCCTCATACGGGCTGTCGCCCACCACCACCATGTCGTCGCAGTCAACCCCCGCAGTCCGGGCGCCGGCAACCACGTCGAGCAGCATTTGCTTGCTCTTGCTGACCTCTTCGTCCTCATGCTGCTTCTTGATCTGGCTGACGATATCCGAGGTAAAGCCGACTGGAATGTTGATATTGGCGTGCGGCACGACGTGCAGCAGCGTGACCTTCGCGCCGACGGACTTGGCGAGGAGGAAGCATTCGTTCACCGCTTTCGCGGACAGCTCTTCATCGCCCTCTACCGGCAACATGATGTGCTTGTACATGACTGGCTCCTATCGATGTGAATCCCATTGAATCGTAGGCCCCACTCCGCCCCGCAAGCTTGATGTAAATCAGGGGAGGCGCGTCTTTTTTTGACTTGGGTCAAAGATTCTCCAGATAGGCGCCCGCACCGCTCCGGTTCCCGTATATTGATCGCGTCAGCACTTAAACCACTATATGTTGTGGTCTGGAGGACCGTCGTGAAAAACTGCCCCACGCCCGCAGGAGCGGGCACCCCCCCCTCCCGGGTCGTGAAGCGGGACGGGCGTCTCGAGGCTTTCGACGCCGCGAAAATCGCCTCGGCGATCGTCCGGGCCGGGGAAGCCACCGGCGAATTCGGCCCATCGGATGCGCAAGCGGTCACCGCCGAAGTGCTGGCGGCGCTGGCTTCGCGATCCCTCCAGGGCCCGCCGGCGATCGAGGAAATACAGGATTTGGTCGAGCAGGCGCTCATCGCCGCCCAGTACCTGCACACCGCCCGCGCCTACATCGCCTACCGCGATCAGCACAAGCGCCTGCGCGAGGATCGCCGGACGCTGGTGGATGTCTCCGCATCCGTGAACGAATACCTCGAGCAACGGGACTGGCGCGTCAACGCCAACGCCAACCAGGGCTATTCGCTGGGCGGCCTGATACTGAACGTCGCCGGCAAGGTGACCGCGAACTACTGGCTCTCGCACGTCTATCCGCCGGAAGTTGGTGCCGCCCATCGCGAGGCCGACATCCACATCCACGATCTCGACATGCTCGCGGGCTATTGCGCGGGCTGGTCGCTGCGCAGCTTTCTCGCGGAGGGACTGAACGGCGTGCCCGACAAAGTCGAGGCGGCGCCGCCGAAACACCTCTCCAGCGCGGTCGGACAGATCGTCAACTTTCTCGGGACGCTGCAGAACGAGTGGGCGGGCGCGCAGGCGTTCTCCTCGTTCGACACCTACATGGCGCCGTTCGTGCGCAAGGACACGCTCTCGTACCGCGAGGTCAAGCAATCCATCCAGGAGCTGATCTACAACCTCAACGTGCCTTCGCGCTGGGGCACGCAGACGCCGTTCACCAATCTCACTTTCGACTGGATCTGCCCCGAGGATTTGCGCGAGCAGGTGCCGGTCGTCGGGGGCGAGGAGATGCCCTTCACCTACGGCGAGCTGCAGGCGGAAATGGACATGGTGAATCGCGCCTACATCGAGGTGATGATGACGGGCGACGCGAAGGGGCGCGTATTCACTTTCCCCATTCCAACCTACAACATGACGGCCGACTTCGACTGGGATCACCCGAACAGCACGCTGCTGTTCGAGATGACCGCGAAGTACGGGCTGCCCTACTTTCAGAATTTCATCAACTCCGATCTCAAGCCCAACATGATCCGCTCGATGTGCTGCCGGCTGCAGCTCGACCTGCGCGAGCTGATGAAGCGCGGCAACGGCCTGTTCGGTTCCGCGGAACAGACCGGCTCGCTCGGCGTGGTCACGCTCAACTGCGCGCGGCTCGGTTACCTGCATCGGGACGACGAAGCGGGACTCCTGCGGCGTGTGGACGAGCTGCTGGATATCGCCCGCAACAGCCTCGAGATCAAGCGCAAGGTGATCCAGCGCCATATGGACAACGGGCTTTTTCCCTACACCAAGCGCTACCTCGGCACGCTGCGCAATCATTTCTCCACGATCGGCGTGAACGGCATCAACGAGATGATCAGGAACTTCACGCGGGATCGGCACGACATCACGAGCGAATGGGGCCATCGCTTCGCCTGCCGCCTGCTGGACCACGTGCGCGCGCGGATCCGGGCGTTCCAGGAGGAGACGGGCCACATGTACAACCTCGAAGCGACGCCTGCCGAGGGCACGACCTACCGCTTCGCGAAGGAGGATCGCCGGCGCTATCCCGATATCCTGCAGGCGGGCACGCCGGAGATGCCCTATTACACGAACTCGTCGCAGCTTCCGGTCGGGTTTACCGACGACCCGTTCGAGGCGCTGGAACGGCAGGACGAGCTGCAGCGCAAGTACACCGGCGGCACCGTGCTGCATCTCTACATGAGCGATCGGCTGAGTTCGGTGGAAGCGTGCAAGAGGCTCGTGCGGCGGGCGCTGGAGCGCTTTGCGCTGCCGTACATCACCGTGACACCGACGTTTTCGATCTGCCCGCGCCACGGCTATCTCTCGGGCGAGCACGAATTCTGCCCGCGCTGCGATGACGATCTCATCGCACTCAAGCGCGCGGCGCTCAAAGCGGCATGATGAGTAACTCGTCTCTCCGGCGAAAGCCGGAGCCCATATCGGCCTGGATCCCGGCTTTCGCCGGGAAGACGAGGAATATCGTCATTCCGGACAATGATTCGGAATCCCGACTGAAGCCCGGATCTCTCTGAAAGACGACGTACTAACAAGGAGGACAAATGAACGACATGACGAAGACCGACTATCTCGAACAACCGGTCGTTTTGAACGACGCTGAACGCCAGCGCTGCGAGATCTGGACGCGGGTGATGGGCTATCACCGCCCGGTCTCGTCGTTCAACATCGGCAAGAAGGGCGAGTTCTACGAGCGCCGGTTCTTCGAGGAGCACCGGACGGACACCGACTGCGAATGAGTTCGTCCTCTCCGGCAGCGCACGAACGCGACCAGCCGTCGGCTCGATCATTGCGGGTTGGCGGCGTGGTGCCGCTCTCGACGACCGACTATCCCGATCACCTTTCGGCCGTGGTCTTCTGCCAGGGCTGCCCGTGGCGCTGTACGTATTGCCACAACCCGCACCTGCTGCCGCGCCGCGGCGCCTCGGAGATCGCCTGGGAAGACGTCATTGCGTTCCTCGAACGGCGCCGCGGACTGCTCGATGCCGTGGTATTCAGCGGCGGCGAACCCACATTGCAGCCGGCGCTCATCGATGCCGTGCGCGCGGTGAAGGCGCTGGGGTTCAAGGCCGGCCTGCACACCGCGGGCGTGCATCCTTCGCGGCTCGCTGCGGTGCTGCCGCTCATCGACTGGATCGGAATGGATGTGAAGACGCAATTTCATCGCTACAGCAGCATTACCGGCGTGCCCGGCAGCGGCGCGCGCGCGCGGCACAGCATGGAACTTGTCCTTCGGAGCGGCATTTCGTACGAGATTCGCACCACGGTTCATCCCGGGCTGATGGCGGAAGAGACGCTGGAGCAACTGGCCGACGAGCTGGCTGGTCTGGGCGTTCGCCGCTATGTGCTGCAGCAGTTTCGCCGCCAGGGTTGCGGTTTGGTGGCGTTGCCGGAAGCGACCGCTCGCGGCGATCGCGATCCGGCCCTGTATCGACGTTTTTCCCGGCGTTTCGAGCAGTTTGCGGTCCGCGCATCCTAAGAGTGCCTAACATAATGACCCGCGTGGTGCGCTGTCACGATTTTGGCTCAGGACGCGAAGCTCGCCGCAGTGAATATCGCGAATATTCACAAGGCGGGCGACAAAGTCATGGGCCAAAACTCGT
>JBQTJV010000246.1:0-5722 GCA_052386775.1 Betaproteobacteria bacterium | reverse complement strand
TACCCCGCCAACTAGCTAATCCGACATCGGCCGCTCCTATAGTGCGAAGCCTTGCGGTCCTCCGCTTTCACCCGTAGGTCGTATGCGGTATTAGCCTCTCTTTCGAGAGGTTATCCCCCGCTACAGGGTACGTTCCGATGTATTACTCACCCGTTCGCCACTCGCCACCAGGGGTTGCCCCCCGTGCTGCCGTTCGACTTGCATGTGTAAGGCATGCCGCCAGCGTTCAATCTGAGCCAGGATCAAACTCTTCAGTTTAATCTCTGCAAAGTTACTCTCGCTTGACGTATAAAACTTCATGCGAGCACTTCTGAATATTGAAACATTCCGCAATGGCACGAAGCCATCGTGGCGCCCCAAAACCAGGTGCCCACAATTATCGGCTGTAAATTTTTAAAGAACGTTGGTAGCGGGGATAGGATTTGAACCTATGACCTTCGGGTTATGAGCCCGACGAGCTGCCAGACTGCTCCACCCCGCGCCAGTAGAGACCGAAATTATAGCAATGGCCGTCTTTCCGAGTCAAACCAATTCGGAGATTTTTTCTCGGCGTCTGGTAAAAAATACCGCTACGGACCCCGTCGTTGGCCTGCGTAAACGGTTAACGGCCGGTCGCCGGCAGTTCCGCCTCGCGATTCCGCCTGCCAAACAAGCTGCTCACCCGTTCCATGCTGACGAAGAACGTGGGCGTTA
The DNA here is from genome assembly GCA_052386775.1 of Betaproteobacteria bacterium. Taxonomy (GTDB): domain Bacteria; phylum Pseudomonadota; class Gammaproteobacteria; order Burkholderiales; family SG8-41; genus DSOT01. The sequence continues at coordinate 5,029 of JBQTJV010000246.1, read as the reverse complement.
CATAAAGCGTCAGCAGCTGCGAAAACACCAGCCCGCCCACGACCGCGATGCCCAGCGGCTGCCGCATTTCCGAACCGGTGCCGGTGCCGAAAGCGATGGGCAGTGTCGCACAGATCGCCGCCATGGTGGTCATCATGATCGGTCGAAACCGGATGATGGACGCCTCGACGATGGCGTCAGTCGCCGACAGCCCCTTCTCGCGCTGCAACTGGATCGCAAAGTCGACCATCATGATTCCGTTTTTCTTCACCAGGCCGACCAGCAGGATGATTCCGACAAAGCTGAAGATGTTGAGTTCCATGCTGAACAGCCACAGCATCAACAGCGCTCCGAACCCGGCAAAAGGCAGTGCTGTCAGTATGGTGATCGGGTGGCCGTAGTGCTCGTACAGTATGGCGAGCACCATGTAGATGACGAGGATGGTGATCAGCAGCAGCACCGGTAGCGTGCGGAAAGCCTCCTGGAACGCTTTCGCGCTCCCCGTCATCGTCGCCGTTATTCCAGCCGGCAGCGTTTCGTCAGCTAGCGCCTGGACGCGCGCAACCGCGTCGCCGATGGATACGCCCGCGGCAAGGTTGAACGAGAGTACCACCGACGGAAGCTGCCCGTAGTGGCTCACCGACACCGGCCCCACTCCCATCCTGATGTCGGCGACCGCGTGTATCGGCACCATCCGACCTGAATTCGACTGGACGTAAAGCGATCGCAGCGCGTTGATATCGCGCTGAAAGCGCGGGTCCAGTTCGAGCAGGACGTAATACTGATCGGTGGCGCCATAGAGCGTGCTGATCTGCCGCCCGCCATACGCGTTATACAGGGTGGATTCGATCTGCTGCGGCGAAACGCCCAGCGCTGCGGCGCGGTCGCGCAGAATCGAGATCTGAATTTCGGGATTGCGCAGTTCGAGATTCGTGCTCACATCGCGCAGAAAATCGGCTTCTCGCAGCCGCGCTTCGAGTTCCTGTGCCTGCGTATAGAGAATCTTCAGATCTGCGCCTTGCACGACCACCGTATAGTCGGCGTTGCCGACAAGGCCGCCGATATTGATCGAAGGAGGATTGTTCATGAATACGCGCAGGCCCTCCGCTCCTTGCGCCAGCGAGCGCCGCAGTTCGCGAATGATTTCGTCCGCCCCCAGGCGACGTTCTTCACGCGGCTTGAGGCGAACGATGACGCGGCCGATATTGTCACCGATAGATCCACCAAAACCCTGTCCCGCCGTGGACATTACCGCTTCGACGTCCGGATGCTTGCGTATGATGTCAGCCGCGGCGCGCTGGCGTCTCTCGAGCTCCTGAAAAGTGATGCCTTCCGGCGCCCGGGTGTTACCGAAGATAACGCCCGTATCCTGACGCGGGATAAATCCCTGCGGCACCGCCTTGTAGATCAGAAACGTCAGCCCGAGAAATGCAAGCGATGCGATGAGCATCAGACCGCGATGGCGCATGGTCCAGCGCAGACTCGAGCCGTAGACATCGCGCGCCGAGTCGAACAGCCACTCGAATGCCCGGTAGACGCGGCCATGGCTGTGAACGGGCTTCAGCATCAGGCTGCATAGCATCGGTGTCATCGAGAGCGACACCGCACCGGAGATGAGCACGGCCACGCCTACCGTGACGGCGAATTCGCGAAAGAGCCGCCCGAGCAATCCCTCCATGAACAGGATCGGTATGAATACCGCGGCCAGGGAAACCGTCATGGAAAGCACCGTGAACGCGATCTCCCTGGATCCATCCAGAGCGGCACGCATGCGGTCTTTGCCCATTTCCATGTGGCGCGTGATGTTTTCCAGCACGACGATTGCATCATCCACCACGAATCCGACGGCGAGGATGATCGCCATCAGCGACAGATTGTTGAGGCTGAAACCCAACAAATACATCGCGCCGAAAGTGCCGATTACCGACGTCGGCAGTATGAGCGCGGTAATCAGGGTGGAACGCGCATTGCGGAGGAAACCGAGTATTACCAGCACCACCAGCGTCACTGACAGCATCAGGTGAAACTCCACTTCACGAATGGAGGACTCGATAAACTGGGACCGATCGTTCACGGTCGTGATACGGACGCCGGGAGGCGCCTCCCGTTCTATCTCGGGCAGCAGGGCGCGAATTTTCTTAACGACCTCGACCGTGTTCGCGCCCGGCTGGCGGAACACGCCCAGTCCGATGTTCCGGTCGTCGTTAAGCCAGCTTTTCACGCGGGCGTTCTCTATGCCATCCACCGCGTAGCCGATATCGGAAAGGCGCACCGGCATGCCATCGTGATAGGCGACGATCAGATCCTGGAAGCTGGCGGCCCGCTCGAGCCGTCCCGAAGACTTGACGGTGAAGTTGCGCGCGCTGCCCTGAAGCACGCCGGCCGGCAGATTGCTGTTTGCGTTCTGGATGGCGCTCACCACTTTGTCGAGCCCCAATCCACGCTTTGCGAGCGCTTCAGGATTCAGGAAAACGCGCACCGCGTGCTTCTGGGCCCCGAAAACCTGGACCTGCGCCACACCGTTGATCGTCGAGAGGCGTTGCGCGATATTGGTTTCCGCGAACTCGTTGAGCTGCTGCAGCGGCAGGTGCGGCGCACTCACCGCCAGAAAAATAATGGTGAAGTCTGAGGGATTCACCTTGCGCAGCGTGGGCGGCTCGATGCCGTCGGGCAGCCGGCGCATCGCCTGGGAGATCGCAGTCTGAACGTCCTGCGCTGCCGAATCGATATCGCGCTCCAGGCTGAACTGCAGCGTGATGCGTGTCCTGCCGGTCGTGTTCACCGAGTTCATCGAATCGACACCGGCGATCTGGCTGAACTGCCGTTCGAGCGGCGTCGCCACCGTGGCAGCCATGATTTCGGGGTTGGCGCCCCTCAGCTCCGCCGTTACGGCGATGGTTGGAAAATCGACGTTCGGAAGTTCGTTGACCGGAAGGGTCCGAAAAGCGATCAGTCCGAAAATCACGATGGCGGCGACAAGCACCGTCGTCGCGATCGGGCGCACGATGAATATTTTCGACAGGTTCATGACCCTACCCTCCGATCATCCTTGTTCCTTCTTGCCGCCCTTGCCTTTCTTTCCCTTTTCCTTGCCGCTCCCGCCGCCCTTGCCCTCCGCACCGGCGACGCGGACGGTGAGACCGGGCTGCAGCGCCTGCGGTATCTCCGTAATCAGCCGGTCTCCCGGCTTGACGCCGGCCGCGATCACGACATCGCCGCCGATCTGACGTGAAACTTTGACCGGCCGCACCTGGACCTTGTTCTCCTCGTCGACCAGATAGACGAAACTGCCTTCCTGGCCAGGCTGCACGGCAGCTTCCGGCACCACGATGGCGTCCGGTTCTACGGTGAGCACGATTCGCACGTTGACGAACTGTCCGGGCCACAGTACCTCGACGTCGTTCGCGACGCGCGTTTTGAGCACAACCGTGCCGGTCTGTGGCGTGATCGTATTGTCTACGAAAACCAGCTTCCCGCTGGCTACCGGCGACGATATGCGGTCGGGCAGAATCTCGATTCGCATGTCCTTCTCGTGCTGGAAGCGCCGGATCTCGTCGAGCTGGCGTTCGGGAATGCTGAAGGAAACCAGTATGGGATCCGTGCTGTTGATGGTAACCAAAGGCGCACCCCCGCTTCCGGCGCCGGCCGCCACGAGATTGCCCGGCTTCACCGCAAGCGCGCCGGTGCGTCCGCTGATCGGGGCGGCGATCCTGGTGTATTCGAGCTGTATGCGCGCCTGTTCCGCAGCGGCCTGATTGGCTTGCATCGTTGCCTCCAGCGACTTCGTGGAGGTGACGGCCACGTCGTACTCCTGTCGCGTGATGAACTCGCGCTTCAGCAGGGGTTCGAGGCGCTCCTGCTGCGCGCGCGCGTTCTCGAGCTGCGCCTTGTCGCGGGCGAGCGCGGCGAGCGCCTGGTTGTATTGCGCCTGGTAGGTGCGCGGGTCGATCTGCATCAGCTGCTGTCCCGCCTTCACCTTGTCGCCCTCTTTGAACAGCACTGACTGCAGCACCCCGCTCACCTGGGCGCGGACCTGGACGCTCTGTTCCGGTTCGACGGTTCCTACAGCTTCAATCAGTATCGGCATCGGCTTGGTCGTAGCGCGGGCGACGCGCACCGAAATAGGCCCTCCGCCCCCACGTCCTTTACCCGCGCCTTTGCCTTTTTCCTTCGTGGCGCTCTGCGCCGCGGCATCCGACGCCGATTTCTGCCAATACCAGTATCCGCCGGCCGCCGCCGCGCCGATAGTGAGAAATACCAACACCATTACCAGTCGCTTCATTTGCTGTCACCCGCCGCCATCCAGATGTCGTTCATCCCCACCGCAAAGTTAAGCCGCGCCAGCGCCGTGAACCAGGCCAGATAAGACTGGATGCGCTGGACGCGCGCGTTGGACTCGTCCTGCTGTGCCGTGATCAGATCGAGGATGCTGCCAAAACCTGCCTGATAACGCGCGAGCGTCGCCTGGGCGGTCTGCTCGGCAGACTTCACCTGCGCTTCCGTGCTCGCGATGGCGGTTGTCGCCGTTCGCAGGTCGTAATAGGCCTGCCACACCTCGAGCTCGGTCTGCCGGTAAAGCGCGTCGAGCGCAGCTTGCGCCTGGGCGGCCTGCGCTTCGGCCTGCCGGCGGGAATACGTATCCCGAAACCCGGTGAACACAGGAATGCGGAGGTTGATTCCGACGGTATAGTTGATGGCATTGGGGCGATCGTCGTGAAACGAAGTGTGGCCCGCCGTTCCCGTGACTTCTATGGAAGGCAAACCTGCCTTCGCGACCGCGTTGGCACTGGCACGGGCGGCGCGCGCCTGGGCCTCCGCAGCAACGAGATCAGGCCGCTGGGCCTTTGCGCGCTCGAGCAGCGTTGACATGGCTTCCGTCATCTCGCGTACCTGCGGCTGCTCGCTCATGGCCTGCACCTGTAGCGCGCTGGTCACGGGGAGACCGACTGCCGTCGCGAGCTGCCCCTTTGCTTTTTCCAGATCCCCCTGGCTGCGGGTGAGGTTAAGGTGAGCTTGAGCCACCTGCGTCTCGACCCGATAGACGTCCGCG
>JBQTJV010000245.1:0-4600 GCA_052386775.1 Betaproteobacteria bacterium | reverse complement strand
GTCGAACGGCAGTTGTCCCGAGTGATAGGTGGTGGAAATCGAGTTGGAGTTCCATACGATCGCATAGCCGTCGGGCTTCTGCGCCGCGACGTGCTTGTAGCCGATCGCGCCGCCGGCGCCGGGCCGGTTGACCACCGCCACGTTGACGCCGAGCTGCTTCGCCATGCCGGCTCCGAGCGCGCGCGCCGTCACGTCAGCCGAAGTGCCTGCCGGAAACAGCACCGTCATTTCGACGTTGCCCTTCTTTGGAAAGGATGCATCCTGCGCCAGGCCCGCACCGGAAACCCCGGCCAGCAAAGCCGCGCATACGCTCGCAAGTAAACGTTTGCCCATTTTCATCCGCTCCTCCTCGCTGTTGTATTAAGCACTTCTGCGGTTTCCACGCGCCGGCCTTCCCTGGCGGATTGTATGCCCGCAAGGAGGACAGCGAGAGATGCCGTGGCTTTTTCGCCATCCATTTCCGGCTGACCTTCGCCACGCACCGCGCGCGCAAACTCCTCCAGTTCTTCGACGATCGTGTCGTTCTTCGCGCAGGAGACGGGATCGGCGCGATTCGTCCCTCGTTTGAGCACCCGCAAGCCGTTGTGCATATCGTAGTACGCCGTCGCTTCCTTGCCGTAGATGTTCATCAGGTAGTACTCGGATGCGGAGGCGTAGCTGGCGTTGAGCGTCGATAGCGCGCCGTTCTCGTGTTCGAGGACGAGGCTTGCGACGTCGGGATTGTCGCCCGGCAATACCAGTTGCGCGAGGCTGCCGCGCACGGCCCTGATCGGGCCCATCAGGTACTCCAGCACGTCGGTGTAGTGAATGCCGATCTGCAGCATCACGCCGCCCGGCATGCCGGCCGCGGTATAGCGCCAGGACGTGAGATCGAACTGGCCGAGGCGGTCGCGGCTGATGTTGGCCTCGGCGTTGACCAGCTTGCCGAAGGCGCCCTCGTCGATCTGGCGGCGCGCCCAGCGAAAATGACTTTCCTTGCGCCGCTGATAGCCCAGCGCCAGCACGACACCCGCTTCGCGGCAGGCGCGCGTCAGCGCCCGCGCGTCCGCAACGGTATTGGCGATCGGTTTGTCGAGAAAGACGTGCTTGCGCGCGGCGGCGGCCGCCTGCGTGGTTTCACAATGCACGTTGTTCGGCGTCGTGTTGATGATGGCCTCGATGCCGCGATCGTTCAGGATCGCATCGTAGTTCGCGGCCGGGCGGCAGCCGTACTTGTCTGCGAATGCCTGCCGCTTCGACTCCGAGCGGGTATAGCAGGCGACGATATCGAGCTTGCCGGAACGCTTGATCGCATCCGCCAGCACGTCCGACCACCAGCCCATGCCGATACACGCAACCCTTACCGGTTCGAATGCCATGTGATGCACTTCCTCCTTTTTGCTATCTCGCGTCGATTTTCCAGCCGGCACCGATCGATTCCACGGCTTCGCGCGCGATGCGATCGTCCAGTTCCCAGTTGGCGCCGCTCACGCCGATGCCGCCGATACATTCGCCATCCACGATGATGGGATAGCCGCCCTCCATCGCGGTCCACCGTTCGGGTCCCGCAGCCAGCGCAAGCCCGATGGCGTGGCTGGTGTCGAGCGGCTGCGCAGCGGCGCCCTTGGCGGTGGTGGGACGCTTGTTCGAGGCGGCGCACGCGGCTTTGGTGGTGGAGGAGTGCACGGTATGGAAACGGCCGCCATCCATGCGCTCGAGCAGCATGAGATGCCCTCCCGCATCGGCGATGGCGACCGTCACGGCAAACTTCGCTTCTTCCGCGAGCTGAACCGCCGTTTCCATCATCTTCTTTGCGCCCGACATCGTGAGGCGCTTCGAGTCGGCTATGTACACGTTGTTTCCTCCGGTCAGGGATTTATCGCAGCACGAACGGATTGGGGACTTCGGCCGCCGTGGAGATCCAGACGCTCTTGGTCTGCAGATACTCCTTGATCATCTCCTGGCCGCTCTCGCGCCCGAGGCCGCTGCGCTTGTAGCCGCCGAAAGGCGAAAGGTAGCTCACCGCGCGATAGGTATTGACCCATACGGTGCCGGCCTGCAAGCGCTCGGCCATGCTGAAGGCGCGACTCATGTTCTGCGTCCACACCCCGGCGGCAAGCCCGTATGCGACGTCGTTGCCGATGGCGACGGCTTCATCCTCGTCCTCGAACGGAATCACCGCCAGCACGGGTCCGAACACTTCTTCCTGCGCGATGCGCATCGCATTGTTCACGCCGGTGAAGATGGTGGGCTCGACGAACCAGCCCGCGCCGCATTCCGGGCGCGTTGCGCGTGCGCCGCCCAGCACGGGCCGCGCGCCTTCACCCTTCGCGATGTCGATGTACCTGAGGATCTTTTCGAACTGCGGCTGGTTGGTGACCGGCCCGACCTGGGTGGTCATCTCCATCGGGTCGCCCATCTTGGCGGTCCTGGCGAAGGCAACGAGTTTCTCCACGAACTGATCGTGTATGGAGCGCTGCACCAGCAGCCGCGAGCCCGCGATGCAGGTCTGACCGGTCGCCGCGAAAATGCCGGAGATGACGCCCTTCATCGCGTTGTCGAGGTGCGCGTCGTCGAAGACGATGTTGGGCGACTTGCCGCCCAGTTCCATGGTGACACGCTTGAGATTGCGCGCCGCGGCCTCGTAGATGCGCTGCCCGGTCGCATCGGACCCGGTGAACGCCACTTTGGCGACGTGCGGATGCTCGACCAGCGGCATGCCGGCCTCGGCGCCGAGGCCGGTGACGACGTTCACGACGCCGGGCGGAAATCCCGCCTGCCCGATCAGCTTCATGAATTCCAGCGCGGAAGCCGACGTGTACTCGGAAGGCTTGATCACCACTGTGTTTCCGGCGGCGAGCGCCGGCGCGAGCTTCCAGGCCAGCAGCAGCAGCGGTGAATTCCACGGGATGATGGCGGCGACGACGCCGAGCGGCTCGTAGCGCGTGTAATTGAACGTGTCGGGCTTGTCGGTGGGAATCACCGCGCCTTCGATCTTGTCGGCGAGCCCGCCGTAGTAGTAATACCACTGCGCCATGTAGGCGGTCTGCGCGCTCATTTCGGCGTAGAGCTTGCCGTTGTCGCGCACTTCGATCTCGGCGAGCGATTTCGATTGCTCTCCGATCAGGTCGGCAAGCTTGCGGAGCAGCGCGCCGCGCTTCGAGGCGGTGAGCTTGGGCCATTCGCCGCTGGTGAAGGCTTTACGTGCCGCCTGCACCGCACGATCCGCGTCCTGCGCACCGCCACGCGGGATCAGCGCCCACGGCTTGCCGGTGTACGGATTGTCGCTCTCGAAATGCCCGCCGCCGGCAGCGTCCACCCACTCCCCGCCGATGTGCATCTTGTACCGCGTCAGTCCAGACGTTGCTGTGTCCATGCTCGAGCCTGCTGGTTGACTGCCTGATTTATCGAGAGTCTAACTCAACGCCGGCCATCGCAATAAGCGTGTCTTGTGTCGGGTCGCCATCAGCCTTTTTGATGCGCTGCATAGCCGAATAGCATCCGCACCTGCCCATTACTGCATTCACGCATGCTATATACTTCCTCCAATGTCCAGTAGGATTTCTTCAGCTGCTTCGCGTGTTCTGCTAGGCTTTAAAAGCCGGCAGCGTTTCGCCTTTTCCCGATTCAGGATTGTCCTTGATTGCGCGCGCCGTGTACGCTCGTGTCAGCGCCTCCTCTTCGCCCAACCGACAAAGGTCAGTATGTATCGAGGCTGGCATCAGGTTTGTTGTCTCATTCTGTTCGGCGCATGCATGCCGTCATCATGGTCGCAGGAAGGGACATTTGGCGTTCACATGTTGACGCCTGAAACCGCCCTTCGAGCAGCGCAAGCGGCGTTGGTGAAATGCCGCGCCGATGGTTTTCAGGTGGCCGTTGCGGTAGTTGATCGGAGCGGCGTCGTCCAGGTCATGTTGAGAGACCGCTTCGCAGGACCCCATACGCCTGACATGGCGATCTCGAAAGCCTGGACGGCGGTCAGCTTCCGCACCGATACGACAAGATTGACCGAGGAAACACAAGCAGGGAAGCAGATGAGCGGAGTACGTCATCGGCCGGGTGTGGTTGCGGTCGGGGGTGGAGTATTGATTGAAGGAAAAGGATCATTGCTCGGTGGGATAGGGGTATCAGGGGCGCCCGGCGGCGACCGGGATGACGCATGCGCAGCCGCGGGAATAGCCGCGATCCGGGATGCCATAGAGTTTTAGGAGGCGATGACGCGTTCACCATTGAATTGGAGAAGATAGCGAGCATCACCCCGCTGCCTATGCTCATGTCATTTCCCTGAGCCGTTGGAGCGGCCGCCAGGCGCTGACTACTCCCGCAAGTGCCCCGGCAATAATCAACGGCAAAGGTCGAACGCTGTACGCGAGCATCACCAAGACGGTGAGACCCAATAGCACCGCTGTCGGAACATCAGGCGCGGCGTGAGGCGCCAGTTGAAGCAGCGCTATCGAGATCACACCGATGACTGCGGCCCCGATCCCCCTCATTGCCGCTTTGATCCAGAGGAGTTCTCGAAAGCGCTCGAGTGCGGGCAGGATCGACAGCATCAATGCAAACGATGGAACGTAGATCGCGAGTTGTCCCACGAGTGCGCCCGTAATGCCGAAGAGCTTGT
>JBQTJV010000244.1:0-12922 GCA_052386775.1 Betaproteobacteria bacterium | reverse complement strand
CATCTTCCCCAATCCCAACCCCTCCGCGCGCGTCCTGAAAGACGGCGACATCATATTGTCCGAACTCGCGATGTCGTACATGGGCTATTCGGCGAAGATCGGGCATCCCATCAGCATCGGGCAGCCGACGGAGCGCTATACGCGCTTCTTCAAGGACGTGGTGGTGGACGGCTTCAAGGAAATTGCGTCGCACCTCAAGCCGGGCACCACGCTCGAGGACATCCGCAAGGTCGGCGCCCGGGCGTTTCGTGAGCGGGGCGCCCAGTCGCGCCCGACCATCATGCACGGGCTCGATCTCATCACGTCGGTGCCCTTCATCCGTGCCGATCGCGTGCGCGCCGAGCCGTGGGAGGCGACGATGCAGCCGGGGATGACCTACAACATCGAGATCACGCCCGTGGACAAGGAAGGGGTCTTCGGTATCTTTTACTCACGCTCGTTTGCCATCACCGAAAGCGGGCGGCAGGACCTTACGCCTTACCCGGTGGACAACATACTCGTCGCGGGATAGGAGCAAATCGGCATCACGAAAGGGGAGATGAATATGCACAGGAAATGTACCGTTCTGGTCTTTGCGGTCTCATTCATTGCGTTCGCGGGGCATGCCGCCGATCCGGCGAAGGACTATCCCAGCCGTCCGATCCGGCTGATCATGCCCAATGCGCCCGGCAGTTCGGCGGACACCATGGGGCGCATCGCTGCGACGAAGCTCGGTGATGCGCTGCGGCAGCAGATCGTGGTGGACAACCGCGCCGGTGCGGGCGGCGTACTCGGCATGGAGATCGGCAAAAACGCGACGCCCGACGGTTATACGCTGATGACGACCTCGCTGGGTGCACTGACCGTATCGCCGCACATCCGCAAGAACCTGCCCTACGACCCGATGAAGGATTTCGAATACGTTGCGCTCTATTCGCGGCAGGGCAATGTACTGGTGGTTCATCCCGGCGTGCCGGTGAAAAGCGTGAAGGAACTCGTGGACTACGCGCGCGCCAGGCAGGGCAAGCTCAACATGGCGACCGCCGGGGCGGGCTCGCAGAGCCACCTGAACGGCACGGCCCTCATGATGGCGGCGAATTTCCAGTCGCTGCATGTGCCGTACAAGGGCGGCGGACCGTCGATGGCGGCTGTCATCGCCAACGAAGCGCAGTGGTCCATAGCCCCGGCCGGTGCGATGATGTCGCACGTTCGCGCGGGACGGCTCCGCGCCCTGGGGCACAGCCTGCCGGAACGCTCTCCGCTTCTGCCTGAAATCCCCGCCATCGCCGAATCGGTGCCGGGATTCCGGTATGTTGCATTCTCGGGTTTTCTCGCGCCGAAGGGCGTGCCGACACCCATCCTCCAGAAGCTGAATGCGACGATGGCGCGCGTGGTCTCCACGCCCGAAATGCGCGAACAGTTGGCGCTGCAGGGCGCAGAGCCTGCCGTGGGCACGCCCGCCGAGTTTCGCAAGGCCGTGCAGGAAGAACTGGTCGAGACCGGCAAACTGGTGAAGGCGATCGGACTGAAGTCGGAGTGACGAAGCCGATTCGCTATATCGTGCCCTTCGGCGCCGGGCCGACGAGCGCGCTGTCGCTGTGGCTTGCAGAACGGCTGGGTGAGCAGTTGGGGCACCCGGTGGCGGTCGAAAACCATCCCGGCGCGAGCGGGGTGCGGGGCACCGCGCTCGTGGCAAGAAGCGAACCGGACGGCTCGACGCTGCTGGCGGCGAACCCGGGTCCGCTGACGGTGGCTCCCAATGTGCGCCATGTTACGGAATATGACCCGGTGCGCGATTTTGCGCCGATCGTGCTTATCGCAACCGTCGCGGGCACCCTCGCAGTCCGTCCCGATCTGCCGGCAAGCAACGTTGCTGAGCTGATTGCGCTCGCCCGAGCGCAGCCCGGCGGGCTAACGTATGGCTCTCCGGGGGCGGGAACGGTCGGTCATCTGGCGATGGCGCTCTTTCAAAGTCTTGCCGGAACGCAATTGAAGCACCGGCCGCTTGGCGGTCTCGAGGAAGCACTACCGCAGCTCATCTCCGGCGGTATCGATGTGCTGATCGCGCCTTTGCCGGATGTGCGACCGCTCGCGATGCAGCGCAAGGTACGCGTGCTTGCCGTGACCCGCCGCAGACGGTCGCCGCTGTGGCCCGAGGTGCCGACGGTCGACGAGTCGGGCGTGCCGGGATTCGAGTCGTACAATTGGAATGGCGTGTCTGCGCCGGCCGGCACGCCGCCGGAAACAGTGAGGCGCATCAACACCGGGATTAACGCCGTGCTGCGCTCTCCCGGATCTTCGGCCTATCTGCTGCAGCAAGGTTATGAACTCGAGGGCGGCACACCGGAAGCGTTCGGTGCATTCATCAAAAGCGAACATGAGAAGTGGCGTCGCGTGGTGGCGCTCGGAGTGATTTGAAACGCGAAAGGAAGGCAATGCCGAAGAAAGCAGTGAAGAAGACCGCGAAAGCCCGGACGCCGGGCAGGAAAGAAGAAAGAAAGTATCCGCGCATCGACGAGCGCGCCGCGGCGAACTTCGTATCGTTGCAGGAAATCGTGCATGCCGCGCGGCGCAATCTGCCGCGGGACCTGTGGGATCATCTTTCGGGCGGGGCGGATTCCGAAACAACGCTTGCCCGCAATCGCATGGGCTTCGACCACCTCGCATTGCGGCAGCGCGTGCTGGTGGACGTGAGAAACATCGACATCAGCACGACCATCCTCGGACAGAAAATCGCGAGTCCCGTGTTTCTCGCGCCGGTGGGCGGTTTCGTCGGGTTCGTTCATCCGGAAGGTGCCCGCAACGTGGCGCGTGCGGCAGTTGCGCGAGGCACCACGGCCTTCATCAGCACCGCGGCCAGGCCCAGCATCGAGGCCGCTGCGGAAGCGGTGCGGGAACCGCTCATCTTTCAGCTTTACGTGCGCGCCGACCGCAAGTGGGTGGAGGACATCCTCGACCGTGCCAGGGCGGCGGGCTACCGCGCGCTGTGCGTATGCGTGGACCGCAACTACTATGGACGGCGCGAGCGCGACATCATCAGCCGCGCCAACGTGCGCGAGGGGTTCGGCGACCCGTCGTTCCAGATGGCGCTCAACTGGAAGGATTTGATCTGGATGAAGCAGCGCATGAAGCTGCCGCTCATCGTCAAGGGCGTGGCGACGGCGGAAGATGCGAAACTGTCGGTGGAGCACGGGGCGGACGTGGTCTACGTGTCCAATCACGGCGGGCGCCAGCTCGACCAGGGGCAGGGCACCATTGAAGTCCTGCCGGAAGTCGTCGAGGCGGTCGACGGCCGCGCCGAGATCCTTTTCGATGGCGGCATACTGCGCGGCACCGACGTGGTGAAGGCGCTGTGCCTCGGGGCGCGCGCCGTGGGTGTCGGCAAACTACTCGGCTGGGGTCTCGCCGCCGGAGGCGAAGCCGGGCTCGTACGCATGCATGAGCTGCTCGATATGGAAGTGCGCACCGCGATGGGATTGATGGGGGTCACCTCGGTGGCGCAACTCAACCCTTCGTGGGTGCGTCCCGCGCACTCGGTGCGCCCGGCGACGCAGACGAACGCCTACCCGTGGTTCGAGGAACAGTCCAGGAGATAACGCATGTCGGACCACGATCTGGTGTCGAACCTCGAGGCTCGTCTGACGGCGATACTCAAACAGGAATACCCGCGCTTTTCCGACGCGGAATACGCACGCCGCCACAAGCTGTTGGGGGACGCGATGGACCAGGCGGGCGTCGATCACCTGCTGGTGATTACCAATAATCGCGCCGGCAACGCCACCCAATGGGTGACTGCATGGCCCGGTACGGTCGAGGCCTATACCGTTTTCAAGCCCGGCGTGAAGATGACCATGTTCATGGAGTGGTACAACCACTTCCCGCTCGCCCGGAAGATCGCGCGCGATGTCGACGTGCACTGGGGCGAGCACCGCGGCATCCAGAAAACCGTCGAAGAATTGAAGCGGCGCGGGGCAAAACGCATCGGCACCGTCGGACCGCTCACTGTCGGACGTTGCCGCCAGCTCGAGCAGCATTTCGAGGTCGTCAGCCTGGATGCGCAGTACGTCCGGTTCAGAATGCTCAAGTCGGAAGAGGAAATTGCCTGGCTGCGCATCGGCGCGGCATTCAGCGACGCCGGCTTCGCGGCCCTGCTGTCCGGGACCCGACCCGGGCTGACAGAGCGCGAGCTGGCGGACCTCGTGGAGCGCGCTTACGTCAGGTACGGCGGCACGACGATGATCCATTACATCGGGGTGACCGCGATGCAGAGCCCGCACATTTTCGTGCCGCCGCAGCAGCCCTCGCCACGGCGTGTGCAGCAAGGCGACGTGGTGTTCTGTGAACTGTCGGCGTTCTGGTGGGACTATGCCGGACAGGTGCTGAGGACGTTTTCGGTCGGTGCAGACCCGACGCCGCTCTACCGCGACCTGCATGCGACCGCTGAAGCCGCCTTCGATGCGGTAACGCGCACAGTCCGCCACGGCGCGACGATGGAGGACATCGTCGAAGCGGCCAGCGTCATCGAGAAAAGCGGCTTCACGACCTGCGACGATCTCGTGCATGGATTTGGCGGAGGCTATTTCCCGCCCATCCTCGGCACGCGCAGCCGTCCCGCCGGCCCGCTGCCCGAGATGACACTGGAGGAAAACATGACCGTCGTGGTCCAGCCCAACGTCATCACGAAAGACCAAAAGGCCGGCGTGCAGGTGGGCGAGCTGATCCGCGTGACACGCGACGGCTTCGAACTGCTGCATAAGACGCCGCGCGGGTTTTTCAGGGCAGCGTGAAAAGGCGCTACCATTGCGCATGCGCAATATCACCCGCGACAATCTCACGCAGGCGGTCATCTCGTCATTCGATGGCGCGGAAAACGAGCGGCTGCGCGTCGTCATCGGTAAGCTCGTCACGCATCTCCACGCGTTCGCGCGCGAGGTTGGGCTCACGCACGCGGAGTGGAAGACCGCCATCGACTTTCTGCATGCGGCCGGCAAAATTTCGGACGAGCGCGGAAACGAGTTCATCCTGCTGTCGGATGTGCTTGGTCTGTCCGCGCTCACGGATCTGATAAACAGCACTCCCGGCGTGACCGAGGCGAGCGAGCTGGGGCCATTTTATGCGGAGGGCTCGCAGCTCGTGCCGGTCGGGGCGGATCTCATCAAGGGCAACGCGGGAGACCGGGTGCTGCTGCGCGGGCGCGTGGTGGATACCGGCAATCGGCCCATACCCGGTGCGCTACTCGATTTCTGGCAGGCGGCGGGCAACGGGCTCTATCCGGAGCAGGATCCGGCCCAGAACCCGCATAACCTGCGCTGCAGGATGCTGACCGATACAGAAGGGCGGTATGCGTTTTGGACCATCCGACCGGCGCCCTACACCGTGCCTTGCGATGGCCCCGTAGGCACGCTGCTGCGCGCGGGCAAGCGCACCGCCTGGCGCCCGGGGCACTTCCATTTCATCGTCAAAGCAGAAGGTTATGCGCCAATCGTCACGGAACTGTTCGGGACGGATGATCCCTATATAGACCACGACGCGGTCTTCGGCGTGCGCGCCTCTCTTGCCGTTCCGTTCGTGCGGCAGGATTCCGCTGAGGCCGCAGCGCCCTATACCATCGAACCGCCGTTTTACACCGTCGATTTCGATTTCCGCCTGCGCGCCGCATAAGGCTGCGTTTCCGCGCCCCATTGCGCTAGAATCGGGCGACGGCGCAACTACCCCGTTGCCTCCGAGGGTATACAAGAAAATTCGCAGCCCCCTGTCATGCGGCCGGGCTGCATCTTCTTAATGTCCTGACCAAGGAGGAGGCAGCATGTCCCAGAAAGTCTCCGTGACGTTCACCGTCAACGGCAAGCGCCATACCGTGAACGCGCTACCCGACACTCCGCTGCTGTGGGTGCTGCGCGAAGAGCTCAAGCTCACTGGCACCAAATACGGCTGCGGCGTCGGGCAGTGCGGCGCGTGCACCGTGCACATCGATGGAAAACCGAATTACGCATGCCTCAATGCGATCAAGGATCTGGCCGGCCGCAGGGTCACGACGATAGAAGGCCTTTCGTCCGACGCGAGCCACCCGCTGCAGAAAGCCTGGGTCGCCGAGCAGGTGCCCCAATGCGGGTATTGCCAGTCGGGTCAGATCATGCGCGCCGCGGCGCTCCTCAAGGAAAATCGCAATCCGAGCCGGCAGGAGATCGCGGAATACATGAACGCCAACATCTGTCGCTGTGGAACCTACTACAGAATCGTGCGCGCGATAGAACGCGCGGCGAAGGAGGCGTAGCCATGAAAACTCCCAAGGAAAACGTCGCAGTCGGACGCCGTCGCTTCATGGTCGGCGCAGCCGGATTGACCTTCGGCGTTGCGCTCGGTGTGCCGGCCTCGTTGAGGCTGGCGAGCGGCAAGGCGCAAGCTGCCGCAGCAAAGGATGTGGCGATCAACGCCTGGGTGACGCTCTCCACCGACGGCACGGTGACGATCATGTCGCCGGCCGCGGAGATGGGACAAGGCTCGCTTACCGCGCTGCCAGTCATACTGGCAGACGAGATGGATGCGGACTGGTCGAAGGTGAAGATCGTTCCGGCGCCTGCCAACAAGCTTTATGGCAATCCCGATCCGCGTTTTCAATCCGAGATGTATACGGCGGGGAGTGCGACGGTGACGGGCTATTTTACCTCGCTGCGGCTATTCGGCGCGCAAGTGCGCTACGTGCTAATGGACAGCTTGGCGCAGCGCTGGAACGTGCCGATGTCCGAGCTTGCGACCGAGCCGGGATTCGTCGTGCATGCGAAGTCCGGGCGTAGGATCAGCTACGGCGAGATCGCCAGCTTTGCGAAGATTCCGGCGCAGGCGCCTGAAGTCGCGGTCGAGCCCGTCGCCAAGGCGCAGTTCCGCCTGATCGGCAAGGATCTTCCCCGGGTCGATGTGCCCGGCAAGGCGAACGGCACGGCACCCTATAGCATCGACGTGCAGATCCCGGGCATGGTCTACGGGGCCATCCTGCGCGAGCCGGTCGAAGGCGCCGCTCCCGAAAAAATAGACGATGCGGCAGCGCGCGCCGTCGAAGGCGTGATCGACATCGTGCCGCTCAAGTACGGCGTCGGCATCTTGGCGGACTCGCCTTGGGCGGCATTCAAGGCCAAGAACGCATTGAAGGTCACCTGGAGTCGCAAAGCGCGCGGCTGGGGTTTTTCCAATGAGAAAGGCTACGAGCAGTTTGCCGCCGTAGCGCGCGATCTGTCCCGCAACGGCGTGGCGTGGGAGAGCAAGGGCGACGCCAAGTCAGGGCTTGCCAAGGCAGCGAGCATCGTCGAAGGCGAATATCGCGCGGACTACTGCTACCACGCGCAGATGGAGCCGCTCAACTCGGTGGCATCCGTTTCGCCCGCGGGTGATGCGGTGGAAGTCTGGGTCGGCACGCAGAGCCAGACGATCACGGTTGCGGCGGTTGCCAAAGCCCTCGGCGTGCCCGAGAACAAGGTCAAGTTCAACGGCTTGCTGCTGGGCGGCGGTTTCGGTCGCCGCGGCAACCGCGACGTCGAGTTCATCGTCGATTCGGTGCTGATGTCGAAGGCTGCACGCCGTCCCGTCAAAGTCTTGTGGACGCGCGAGGACGACGTCCACAGTGGCCGCTTCCGGCCTCTTTACGTGAATCGCATCCGGGCCGGGCTGGATGCCTCCGGAAAGATCATCGCCTGGCATCATCGCGTGGTCTCGGATGAAGTGCTCGCATTCATGGACCCGGTGCGCTACAAGAGCGCCAAGGGCCGCGACAACATTGCCATGCGCGGCACCGAACTGCCCGCTTATGCGATTCCTGATCAGTTGAGCGAAGGGCTGCAGCAGCCCACCGGCATGCGCACCAATCCGCTGCGTGCCATCGGCGTCGGGCAGAACAGCTTTGCCACCGAAGTCTTTCTCGACGAGCTGGCGGTAAAGCAAGGCGTCGACCCGGTTGAGTTCCATCTCCGGCTGCTCGACAACACGCCGCTAGGGCACCGTGCACGAGATGCCATCCAGGAGGTTGCCCGGATGGCGGACTGGACACGCAGACGCCCGGGGCGGGGGCTGGGGTTCGCTTATCTCGACTATTCGGGGTCGCAGCTCGCAGGCATTGCGGAAGTTTCGATGGACCGCCAGAGCGGCGCCATCAGGGTTCACCATTTCTGGTGCACCATCGATTGCGGCGTGCCGGTGCAACCGGACAACGTGATCGCGCAGACGGAGAGCTCGATCGTGTACGGCCTGGGTCTCGCGTTGAGCGAGCGCATTACCATCGCCGACGGCGCGGTCCAGCAGTCCAATTTCCATAATTACCACGTGCCGCGCATGCTCGATCTGCCGGAGGTCCACATCAAGCTCATTCCCACGCGCAATCATCCGACGGGCGCAGGCCAGATGGCGACGCCGCTCGTGCCTTCCGCCATCTCCAACGCGGTGTATCAGTTGACAGGCGTGCGATTGCGGCAGCAGCCGATGCTGCCCGAGCGCGTGAAGCTTGCGCTGATCGAAGGTGAACAGCGTTTTGCATAGCACGTAATTGTTGTCGATGAAATCCGAAAGGGAACGGGGCCTGGCCCAGTTCCCTTTTGTCATAGGCGCGGGGCACGGTACAATCCGCCCATGCCCGAACTGAAACCGGTGCAGCGACCGCAAGACGATTACCGCAAGATCGTTCTGCTGGTGGATGAAGAAACCGGAACGCGACTGAAGTCAGGCCGATTCGTGCCTGATCGCGGCAGCGTGGAGGCGCGTGTGCAGGCGCGTCTCGTCGCGCAATACGGCGAAGTCACCGTCATTCCCTTCACACGTGATGTGGTGGCGACGATCGAGGAACTGCGCGCCGCGCGGCCCGATCTCGTATTCAACCTGACCGAGTGGCTGGATGGCGATCGCAGCATGGATGCGGCGATCACCGGGCTGCTCGATCTGCTCAAGGTCCCTTACACCGGCACCGGGCCGGATGGCATGCGACTGGCACGCGACAAGGCGCTTTCCAAGGAAATCGTCTCGCGCCTGGGAGTCGCAGTGCCGCGGCACGTCGTCGTAAACGGAACGGACGACCCCGCTTCCCGCGCGCTCACCTATCCTCTGGTGGTCAAGCCGCAGTTTGGGGACGCCTCGGAGACGATGAGCGCGAACTCCATGGTGAAGAACGCGGATGAACTGCGGGAACGCGTCGAGTCGCTCCGCGCCCGCCTCAAGGCACCGCTCATTTGCGAGGAGTTCATACCGGGTCGGGACCTCTACGTCGCGCTGCTGGGCCCCGAACCGGAAGTGATGCCGCCGGTGGAACTGGTGATTGGAAAGAAGGGGTCTGCGGCGCCGCAGCTCGCGACCTATCGGCTCAAGAACGACGCAGCGTATCGTACGCGATGGCGCATTCGCTGGAAGCCGGCGAAGCTGGACGACGGCGCGATCGGATCAATAGAGGCGGCAAGCCGGTCGATCTTCGACGCGTTGAAGCTGCGCGATTATGCGCGGCTCGACTTCAGGCTGACGCCGGAAAACCGGCTCTACTTCCTGGAAGCCAACCCCAATCCCGACCTGCATCCCCACGCCATGGGCATCAATCTCTGCTTCGCCGGCGTCGAGCATGGGGAGGCAATACGCCGCATCGTCGAAGCGGCGCTGTCCCGCGCGCCGAGCGACAAACCGGAACGGAGCTGAGCAGAGACGAGGCTGCTGCGCCCGTCAGTGGGCGGCCTTGAGCCGCTTGTTTGCTTCTTCGAACGCGCGCATCGTATCTTCGACGCTGTAGGGCTGCTCCTGGTAGGTCTTCGGGTCCCATTCGCTGCGCGGGGTGGCGAAGAAATCGCCGCCGTAGACGTGGATCGCGGCGGTGATCTGGTCCAGCGGATTGGTCACCGCATGGATGATGGCCGAGCCGAGCGGGATGGTGTCCTTCGCGTTCAGCTCCTTCGTGCCGTGCCGGGTGAGGCCGGTCGCGTTGCGGCGAAAAAAAGTGTTTTCCTCGCGCCCGGTGTAGATGCCGATGACGGCCCACATGCGGTGATCGTGCGGCTTGAAGACCATGCCCGGGCCCCAGCACAGGTTCAGGATGGTGAGATCGTCGGCCCGATAGATCGTGTCCACCCCGGAGCGCCGCGGCTCGCCCAGGCCCTGCAGCACCTGCGACGGATCGCTGACGGCGCGCGCCACCAGTTCACGGATGGCGGCCTGCGCATTCGTTTCCTTCAGTGCGGCCCGACAGTCCTCTACGAATCGTTCCTTGTCGAACATGGCGTGCTCCTTGCCAGCGCGGCGTGCCGATGCGCCGCATGGCGGGATTATATGCCCGGGGTCGGCGCCAGGGCGTCAGGGGCCTTGCGAAACACCAGGCTGAAGTTGTTGGCCGGCATGGGGATCACCTCGGCCGGCCCAAAACCCGCCTCGCGCGCGAGTGTTTCCACTTCCTCGATATCCCGAAGCCCCCACTCGGGATTGCGGGCGCGCAGGTCGGCGTCAAAGGCCTCGTTGCCGGGTGCCGTATGCCGGCCGTATCGTCGATAAGGACCGTAGAGAAAAAACACGCCGCCAGGGGAGAGCAGCCCGGCTGCTCCCGAGACCAGCGCCGATGTCGCGGCCGGCGGCGCGACGTGGATCATGTTGATGCTGATCACGGCGTCCGCGCGCTCGATGCCCCAGGGCTGGCGGCAGACGTCGATTTCGAGCGGGGCGTTGACGTTTTCAAGCTTCGCTTCAGCAATCCATAGCGATACCGATTCGCGAAACTCCGCATCGGGGTCGCTGGGCTGCCAGGTGAGCGCCGGCAATGCGCGGGCGAAGTGAGCGACGTGCTGTCCAGTGCCGCTGCCGATCTCCAGCACCAGACCTGATCGAGGAAGCGCCTGTATCAATACGGCGAGGATGGGACCCTTGTTGCGCTCGGCAGCCGGCATGAACCAGCGGCCGTCGCTCTGCTTTCCCGCGACCTGGCGGAGCATGAAAGCGCGCGTTCAGCCGCGTCGCTTCAGGACCGGCGCGGTGAGTGCCGAAAGGCTCGTGCGCTGTTTCCCGGCGGCGTCGAAGTTGTCCGGGGCGAGCCAGCGCGTAAAGGCCGCATCGAGTTGCGGCCATTCGCGATCGATCATCGCGTACCACGCCGTGTCGCGGTTGCGGCCCTTGTAGACCACGGCCTGCCTGAAGAGGCCTTCGTACGAAAAGCCGAGCCGCTGCGCCGCCGCGCGCGAGGGCGCGTTCAGCGCGTCGCACTTCCATTCATAACGGCGGTAACCCAGCTCGAAGGCCCGCTTCATCATGAGATACATCGCCTCGGTCGCGGCGCGGGTGCGCTGGAGCAGGGGAGAGTAGTTGAGGTGACCGACTTCCATCACGCCGTTTCTCGCGTCGATGCGCATGTAGCTCGCTACCCCCACCGCTTTGCCGGTCGCATTGTCGACGATGGCGTGAAACAGCGGGTCCGCCCCGAGGCACGAGGTCCTGATCCAGTCGAGATAGCCCTCGAATGTCTCGAAGGGCCCGGCGCCGAGATAGGTGAAGGCGCGACCGCTCGGATCGCGCCGGTTCGCTTCGTGCAACGGCCGCGCATGACGCTCGGCGTCGATCGGCTCCACCCGGCAATAGCGTCCCGCCATCGGCTCGCGCGGCGGCGGCGGCGGCGCCCGCCACGCCGGCAGCGGGAAACCGATCGGCTGCCCGAGGTGGTTGATATGGTCCGCCATGCCTGCACCAGGCGTCACTTCATCAATCCGGGGGAACGAAGGTATGTCACTTCAGCCGCGCCCGGCTGCCGCTGTCCCCTGCTGCTCGGCCCACCAGCGCTTGAGCCAGCCGGTGTTGCCTCCCAGTTCCACGATGTCCTGCAGCCTGTCCGGGATCGGCGGATATTCGCGCGTGACGTTGCGCGTATGGTTGATGAAGAAGCCGTCGCGGAAATCGACCTCGAGGTCATCGCCGCTCTCGCACATCTCGGTCGCGGCCACGCAATCGGTCATCACGCGCAGCCCGCAGCCGATCGCCGCGCGGTAGGCCAGAAACGGCATCGATTCGCACACCAGTCCGAGCCCCAGCGCCTGCATCGCGATGTAGCCGTTCATCTTCGGCCCCATCCCGAAATTGCGCCCGGTGACGATGATGTCGCCGGGCTTGCAGCGCTCGGCAAAGCCGGGGTCGGTTTCGGAAAAAAGATGGGGAACGATGTCTTGCGCCTCGAAATGCCGGCCGGTGATCACCCAGTTCGGTATCACCCCGCCGGCGTGCGGGACGTCGTGCCCGAGCTTGTAGCAGCGCCCGCGCAGGCGCCAGTTGAATTCGCTCATGCCGCCGCCCTCCCTGGTTGTGCGATGTCCGCCGCGCGCAGGGTGCGCGGATCGGTGATGCGGCCGGCAATCGCGGAGACCGCAACGGTTGCGGGACTGCCGAGATAGAGCTTTGCGTCCCGTGCGCCGAAGCGGCCGAAATTGTTGTTCGCCGCGGTGGAAATCGAGACTTCGCCGGAGTGCACGGGGCCGATCACCGCGTCGTTGCACGGACCGCACCCGGCGGGCAGCATGATGGCGCCCGCCTCGATGAAGATCTGGATCACGCCTTCCGCTGCCAGGCGTTTCATCGATTGTTCGGAACCCGGCGCGATGAAGAGCCGCACGCCGGACGCGATGCGGCGACCCTTCAGCAGCCGCGCCGCTTCCAGCATGTCCTCGTACATCCCCGAGCCGCAGGAACCGATGAACGCGTGGTCGATGCGTGTGCCAACCACTTCGGAGATGTCCACCGCATTCTGCACGCCGCCGGGCAGCGCGATCTGCGGCTCCAGGCGGCTCACCTCGATTTCCGCTTGCGCATCGTAATGCGCGTCGGCATCGGGATAGATGGGCGTGAACGGCCCTTTGGCGTGCGTCCTGGCGTGTGCGAGGATCGCCTCGGAGGGCGGAAAATACACGCCGTAGGCGCGCATCTCGGTGGGCGAACTGCAGAGCGCGGCGCGGGCGGC
>JBQTJV010000243.1:0-12702 GCA_052386775.1 Betaproteobacteria bacterium | reverse complement strand
GCTGGGACTGAGGGACGACGAGCATTTTCGAAAGGCCTACTTGTTGCCGGCGCTGGAAGCAGGTTGGGTGGAAATGACCATTCCCGACAAACCCAACAGCCGTCTGCAGAAGTACCGATTGACGGCTGCCGGCCAGGCCCGTCTGCTGCAACTGCAGCGCGGCGAACAGAAATCGTGAGCGCAACGCCCCGCTCCGAACGCAAGACGCAGAACCGCGTCGTCGCGCTGTTCACTGACAAGGCGCGTGCGGACTGCTTGGGCTATCGCTATCTCGGTGAGTGGAGCAAGCGGGAAGGAAACCGCGGCATCGAGGTCGAGCTGTTGCGCGCCAATCTACAAGCGCGTGGGTACTCGGATGCGCATATTGCGTCCGCGCTGCAGAAGCTGCTCGCTGCGGCAGATACCACCGGCACGACGCTCTACCAGGCGGCGCTGCGCTGCTACAAGCTGCTGCGCTATGGCGTCGAGGTGCAGGTCGCGGCAGGAAAGCCGCACGATACGGTCCATCTGATTGACTGGGACAACCCCGAGAACAACGACTTCGCTCTAGCCGAGGAAGTAACGCTCAAGGGCGGCTACGAGCGCCGGCCGGACGTTGTGCTTTACCTGAACGGCATCGCCATCGCCGTAATTGAATTCAAGCGCAGCTCGGTGGAGGTGGCCGACGGCATCCGCCAGCTCATCACCAACCAGGAACCGATCTTCAACCAGGCGTTTTTCCCCACGGTGCAGTTTCTCCTGGCGGGCAACGACACGCAGGGGCTTCGCTATGGCACGGTGACCACGCGGGAGGAGTTCTTCGTTCAGTGGAAGGCGGCGCCGCTGCCCGCGGGTGCACCGCTGCCGGCCGGCGCGTTGCTCGACGGGCCGCTGGCCGAGCTGTGCGACAGGACGCGGCTGCTGGACCTGATCCGCCAATTCGTCATCTTCGACAACGGCATCAAGAAGGTGCCGCGCCAGCATCAGTATGCCGGCATGAAGGCGGCGCAGGAGCGTCTGCGCAGGCGCGAGGGTGGCGTCATCTGGCACACGCAGGGCAGCGGCAAGAGCATCCTGATGGTGCTGCTCGCCAAGTGGCTGCTGGAGCACGACCCCGAGGCGCGCATCCTCGTCGTCACCGACCGCGACGAGTTGGACAAGCAGATCGAAGGCGTGATGAAGAACGCGGGCGTGGTGACGGCGGATGCGCCGAGCCCCCGCATCACGACGCGCGCGGAGTTCATCGCCAAGCTCGGCGCCACATCACCGCGCCTCCTGTGCGCGCTGATCCACAAATTCGACCCGGCCGACCTTAACGGCCCGCCGCCGCCGATCCGCGGGTGCTTCTACGTGTTCGTGGACGAGTGCCACCGCACCCAGGGCGGCGACATGAACCGCCAGATGAAACGCTGGCTGGAAGGCGCGATCTTCATCGGCTTCACGGGCACGCCGCTCTTACGCAAGGACAGGCAGACCACGCGCGAGGTGTTCGGCACGTACATACATACCTACAAGTTTCACGAGGCGGTGGCCGACAAGGTGGTGCTCGATTTGAAGTACGAGGCGCGCGATGTGCCGCAGCGCATTACTTCGCCTGCGGCGATCGAGGCCTACTTCGAGAAGAAGACGAAGGCGCTGAACAACTTCCAGAAGGCCCGCCTGCGTGAGCGCTGGGCGACGATGCAGGAACTGATGAGCGCGGGCGAACGCAAGCAGCGCATCATCCACAGCATCCTCGAGGACTTCGACTTGAAGCCGCGTCTCAACAACGACCGCGGCACGGCGATCCTGGTGGCGGCCAGCATCTACGACGCCTGTCACTACTTCCGGCTGCTGCAGAATACAACCCTCGGTCCGCACTGCGGAATCGTTACGTCCTACGAGCCGAACCACAACGCCATCTCCCGCGAGCCTAAGGAAAGCGACGAGCGCTACAAGTTCGACACCTACACGCGGCATGTTCTCAGGAACGGCCAGACCACCAAGGTGTATGAGGACGAGGTCAAGCGGCGCTTCATCGAGGAGCCGGCGAACATGAAACTCCTCGTGGTCGTCAGCAAGCTGCTGACCGGCTTCGACGCACCGAGTTGCACCTACATCTATCTAGACAATGAACTGCACGACCACAACCTGTTCCAGGCCATCTGCCGCACCAACCGCCTAGACGGCGACGACAAGGACTATGGCCACATCGTTGACTTCAAGGAGCTGTTCAAGGACGTGCAGGAGGCGATCGCGGTCTACAGCTCCGACGAGCTCGACATCGACCAAGGCAACGGCGGCAGCAACAACGTCGAGCTGAAGGACTGGCTGAAGGAGGGCAGGAAGCAGCTCGATGCCGCCCGCGAGGCGCTGCGTTACCTGTGCGAGCCGGTGCCACTGCCGCGCGAAGTGGAGCAGTTCCTGCGCTATTTCTGCGGCGATGCGGCGAATCCGCGGGCGCTGAGCGAGACGGAGCCGCTGCGCATCACTTACTACAAGGTGGTAACCACCTTCGTCCGAGCCTACGCCGATCTCGCGCAGGATCTCGCCGATGCCGGCTACAGCACCGCGGAGGCGGCGGCGCTGCAGAAGGAAGTGGAGTTCTACGCCGACACACGCAACGCCATCAAGCGGCACTCGGGGGAGGAGCTGGATATCAAGCCTTATGAAGCTGACATGCGGCACCTGCTCAACACCTACGTGCAGGCCGAGCCGGCAGAGGATCTCGGCTACCTGACCGCACTGCCGCTGACCGACCTCATCATCAAGACTGGCATCCACGACGCCATTGCGAGGAAGCTCAACGAAAAAGGCAGGCTGTCGAGAAACGCGATCGCGGAAGCCATCATCAATAACATCCGCAAGACGATCATTCGTGAGCAGCTCACGGACCCGCGCTTCTACACCGAGATGTCGAAGCTCCTGCAGGACCTGATCAGGCAAAGCCGCGACGATGCGGCGGCCTACGAAAAGTTTCTCAAGGATGCGGAAGCGCTGGTGAAGCGGCTCATGGCGAAGCAACCCGACGAAGGCGTGCCGGCAGCGCTGCATGGAAAGCGGGAGGCAATCGTAATCTACCGCAATCTGCCAGCGATTCTCGGGCTTGCTCCTGGCGCGGCTGAGTCCGACGGTAGAAAAAGTCTCGTGGTGCTCGCCTTGGAAATTGATCAGGTTATGCGGGAGCGGGCTCCGTCGGGCTGGAAGGGCGATCAGGCGCGCGAGGCTCAGGTGCGGAATGCCTTGTTCCCGTTACTCAATCGAGACCGCAAGGCTACGCTCGCGCTGTTTGAACTCGTCAAGAATCAACCGGGATACTGATGCCAGACATGATCCAGATCGGCGAGATCGCCATCGCCGTCACGCGCAAGGACATCAAACATGTCCATCTGTCGGTGCACCCACCGAATGGGCGCGTGACGTTGGTCGCGCCGAAGGGGACGCGAAGTGAAGTGGCGCGCGCGTATGCGGTGTCCAAGCTCGTTTGGATCCAGGATCAGCAGGCGAAGCTGCGGGCTCAGGCGCGGGAGGCGCCTCGCCAGTTCGTCGAGCGTGAGAGCCACTACCTCTGGGGAAGGCGCTATCTGCTCTCGGTGAGGGAGGCAGAGGCCAAGCCCTTCGTCCGCCTAAGTCACCGCCGAATCACACTCACCGTGCGCCCCGGCAGCAGCCAGTCAAAGCGTGCGGCGGTCATGCATGAATGGCACAAATCCGTGTTGCACGCCGCGGTACCCGAGTTGATCCGTCGATGGGAGCCGAAACTAGAAGTGGAAGTGGCCGGCTACTTCCTCCAACGCATGAAAACAAAGTGGGGCGGCTGTAACCACCGTGCGCGGACGATTCGATTGAACACCGAACTCGTCAAGAAACCCAAGGATCTCCTCGAGTACGTGGTGGTCCATGAGATGCTTCACCTGATCGAATCCACCCATAGCGAGCGGTTCATTGCTCTCATGAGCAAGCATTACCCGGCGTGGCGAGAAGCGAGGGCGGAGCTGAACGAGTTGCCTCTGGGCGCAGAGACGTGGAGGCTATAGATCCGAGGAGCAATTGTTCCAGGTCCTGTGGATCACCTCGCATGATCGCGCTATAGATGGATGTGCGCGTGGTTACCGTGTCGTTGCGGCGCATCAGCCGGTTGAATATCGGGCCCGTACTGGATGGTCCGCAGTCCGGCGCCGTGCAACATCCCCGTTGAGGTTTGTAGGCATGTTTGCAGTGCGGACCGGGCCATGAGCGAAACACACTGTTCCATTTTTGACTCCATTGCATGCGCACACGCCCTCCGGGCTATGCTAAAACCACTTCAGTCCGCTGGTTAGAAGCCAGCAAACCAGAGGAGTGCACACATGGTCTGCATAGTGAGCGAAACAACAACAGAAGCAGAGGTCTTCGGCAATCGGTCGACGCGGCGGAAACTATTGACGAAGGCCCGGATTCCAGCATCCCGGGTGCTGGCAGACCGCATATCGATTGGCGCTGGTGGGAGCGGTCGTTTGAGCGTTCCGGCGGGGAGCCTGGCATGGTTTCAGATGCTCCGTGGCACGCTTATGCTTCGGCACGGCGAGTGCACCGAGCCGCTTTGCGAAACGAGCGTGGTTCTGCTTCCTCCGAAGTTCGACGGGACCGCCGAAAGCGAGACCGGTGCGGAGTTGTTGTATGCCGAAGTGCCCGACGCAGCGGCGCTGGATCCTGATGTCGTTGCGAAGCCGCCCGTCTTTAAGATCATCGATTGGTCTCGCGAGCCGGTCCTGGATTCCAAATTTGATGCGAGAAAGCGCATCTATGTGGCGACTCCGAAGCTGCTCGGGACCAAGGCGATCAAGGCTGAGATCGTAATCTATCCCAAGGCGACGACAGGCTCGAATCACCACCACGAGGGCGCCGAGCACTTCATGTACATGATCAAGGGCTCGACGACGGGTTATTCCAACGAGGAGCCCCACCGCTATAAGGCGGGTGATCTCGTCTATCATCCGGACGGAGAGCGGCACTATTCGTCAACCGGACCGGACGAGGACTTGATGTTCGTGGAGTTCTTTGTCCCCGCCGAGTACCGGACCGTATGGGAAAACGAAAGAAGAATATGCACCTGGGTGCCGACGGGAAAGGATTCGCGCGGCGGAAAGCCGACACGTGAAATCAGGGCGCACGATTCACAGTCTGCAGCCGCCAAAGTCCCCGAGGATCTTTGAACGCGTTGCGGGCATGGAACGGAATCAGGCCAAGCAGCTCTAGCGCGGGCTGGCCAGTAAATCAGCATGCGCTTGACTGCCAGGGTTTGCCGCAGCGGCGGGTCAGCGAGCGAAATAAGCAGTCCGGAAAATGGAGTCCAGATGGAAGCAAAAAAATCGATCGAGTCGATAACACGGGAGGTGCACCCGAAGCCGGAGCGCAGGAATGAATTGCCTTACTCGCCTGCCATCGCGGTCACCGGGCCGGTAGACATTCTTTTTCTCTCCGGCAATACGGCGGCGCCTATGTACCACCAGCACCCGCACGTCCCGGAAGAACATCAGCATGCGCCGGACATCGAGACGCAGGTCAGGCGGGCGATGGACAAGATCAAGCTCGTGCTCGAAACCGAAGGGCTGACGTTGCGCCATATTGTGAAGATGAACAAGTATCTCACTGACATGCGCGACCGGGACGGTATGTCGGCCGTGCTCAAGGAGTATCTTGGAGACTGGCATCCGGCGAGCACCACGGTGTGCGTGAACTGCCTGAACCAGCCCGGCGCGCGCGTGGAGATAGAGGTTACCGCTGTGCGCCCACGATAAGGTACTCCACGAAAACGGCCGCCCACAGCCTTCCGAGAGAGAGGACTACCGATGTTCCGACTGCTTTCCGTTTTGTCGCTCGCAGCCGCTTTGGCGAGCGCCGCCTTTGCGCAGGCTCCCTATCCTTCGAAGCCCATCCGGGTAGTCAACCCGTTCCCTCCAGGAGGCTCCATCGACGTGGTGGCCCGCCCGGTAATGGAAAAGTTACGGGTCCAGTGGGGGCAGCCGGTAGTGATGGACTACCGCGTGGGCGGCGGCACGATTATCGGAGCGTCAGCCGTTGCTAGCGCACCGCCCGATGGATACACGCTGTATGGTGCGGCCGGCCAGCACGCGATTATTTCGAGCGTCTACTCAAAGCTGCCTTTCGATCCGGTGAAGGACTTCACACCCGTGGTCCTCCTCGCAACGGGTCCCTATCTGTTGGTGGTCCACCCTTCAGTGCCGGCGAAATCGGTGCGCGAGCTGATCGCACTTGCGAAGTCCCAGCCCGGCAAGCTGAACTATTCCTCCGCCGGCCCCGGAAGCGGCTTCCACATGGCAGGCGAGTTGTTGAACCTCACGGCCGGAATCAAAATGACGCATGTCCCGTACAAGGGCGGCGCGCCGGCGGGCACTGCCGTGCTGAGCGGCGAAGTCGACATGACATTCGGCAGTCCCGCGGTGTTGCTGCGGTACGTGGAAGCGGGCCGCCTCCGCGCGCTCGCCGTGACAACGCCCCAGCGCTTCGAGCCGTTGCCGAACGTGCCCACCGTGGCGGAGGCCGGCCTCGCCGGGTTCGATGCCCAATCCTGGTATGGGATCTTCGCGCCTGCTGGAACGCCGCGCGAGATCGTGGCCAAGCTTGCGCAGGAAATCAACGGCGTTTTGAAGTCGGCAGATGTGCGCCGGGTCTATGCTCAGGCGGGCCTTGAGCCCGGCGGAGGCACGCCCGAGGAGTTCGGACAGATCTTTCTGAACGACGTTAAGAAGTGGGCCAAGGTCGCCAGGGCGGCTGGCGTAAAGGTGGATTGATGGTGGCCCGGCAGTGCAATGGTCGCGCCGGGCAGCAGGAGGCGAAATGGAGAAGAAACGGGACATCCGGTCTATAACGCGGGAAGTGCATCCGGTTCCGGATCGCAGGCGCGAGCTGCCCTATGCTCCCGCAATCCACGTTTCGGGCCCGGTCGATATCATGTTTCTGTCGGGCATGACGGCGGCGCCGTTGTACCACGCGCATCCGCACGTGCGCGAAGAGCACTATCACGCGCCGGACATCGAGACCCAGGTGCGCCGCGCGATGGACAAGATAAAAATGGTCCTGGAGACCGAAGGCGTGACCCTGCGACACGTGGTAAAAATCACGAAGTATTTGACCGACATGCGGGACCTGGAGGGCATGTCCACCGTGCTGGCGGAGTACTTCGGCGAGTGGAAACCCGCGAGCACGACGATATGCGTCAACTGCCTCAATCAGCCCGGTGCGCGAGTCGAGATCGAGGTCACGGCAGTGCGCCCGCGGTGAGTGCGGTCGCAGGTCAGGTGTTCTGCCGGGTTGCGACGGGCAGGTCGCCGCGCCAGTTCGGCTGCTGTTCGAACCACTCCGCGACGTAATCCACAAACAGTCTCGCCGCAGGCGTGAGGTCGCGCCTCGAATGGAAGATGGCGAAGAGCTTACGGGGCTCCATCCGCCATTCCGGCAGCACTACCTCCAACGTGCCGACGGCAACGTCGTTGGCACACACCAGGGCCGGCAGGCGCACGACGCCCGCGCCGCGCAGCGCCGCCTGATGCAATACCTCGAGGTCTTCGCTGATCACGCGCGGCTGGTAGGTGTGCTCCACGATGCTGCCATCCGGGCCCTGGAGCACCCAGCTGTTCCTGGGCCGCGCACCCAATAGATTTAGGGCGGGCAGAGAACCGAGGTCCGAGGGATGCCTGATTGCCTTGTGACGGCGGAGCAGAGCAGGCGAGGCAACGAGCACCTGCGGGGACTCGAAAAGCCGCTTGGCGACATAGCGGCCGTCCGTGACGGAAGGCGTGACATGGAAGACCACATCCATTTCTCCCTCGTATAGGTTGAGATCTCTGCTCACCACGCGCACTTCCACCAGCACGTCGGGATAGCGCTGGAGAAAACCGGTCACGGCCGAACCGAGAAATACGCGCGCGGCATTCATCGAGCAGCCCACCTTGAGCTTCCCCATGGGGCGTCTTTGCAGCTCGGAGATTTCGGCGATGCCGGCCTCGAGTTCCTCGAACATCGTCTCGCAGCGCTGCATCAGCTTGCGGCCGGCCTGGGTGAGCGCAAACTGGCGCGTCGAGCGCAGGAGCAGGCGCACTCCGAGCCGCGTTTCGAGCGCAGCGAGCCGCCGCGAGAGCCGGGATTTCGGAACGCCGAGAGCTTTCGCGGCTGACGAAAATCCGGAGTGCTTGACGATCTTCGCAAAGTAGAAGAAATCGTTCAGATCGTTCTGGCTTTCGGTGTGCCGAAGGGACTTATCCATTGACAGGTCCACATCAGGAAGCTTCGCCTGCGATACCGGGACGGCTCATCAGTCGAACCAGCGGCGCTTGTAGCTGACCGACTCGGCGTTGGGACCTGCGCCAGACGGATCGAGCCACACCACCTTCCCGGAATGCTTCAGTGTCGCGCTGTTGAACCGATCACGCAGCCAGTCGCACGCGAAAGCATGAATATCGGCTTCCCACACCGCATTGCGCGCTTTCACGGTCACCGAGCCGTTGTGGAACTGGTCGGGCAGCAGCCACAGCTCGCGCGGCGCTTTCATGAGATCGTAGAGTCGCAGCACCTCTTCCACCGGCGCGCGCGGATCGTACTCGCCGGTGACGAGCAGCGTCGGGCATTCGACTTGACCCATGAGATCGTCCATCTTCATGGCGGCGACGACGCGGTCCAGTTCCTCTTCGGTAGATGACTGGGTGAGATAGGCGAAGAGCTGCTGGTAGCGCGGCGATTCTTCCGTCAGCAGATAGTATTTGTCCACGAACGAGGCCCACGGCGCGGCGAGGGCGCGGATGCGGTGGTCTCTGGCGCCGATGCGCAGGCCCCAGTGCGAGCCGAAGCTCAACGCGTAGACGCCGATCTTCTCGCCGTCGATCTCGGGCCGCTTCAGCAGGTGGTCGATGACCGCGCTCGCCGCTTCCTCGTAGTTGTCCGCGGTGAGCTTGATGCCGCGCAGGTTGCTCTCGCCCTGTCCCGGCCCGTCGAACGAGAACGCGTGCATGCCGCGCTGGAGCGCCTGGTTGTAGTAGGGATGCGGCCACACTTCCTTGGTCTGATCGCAGCCCGGCACGTAGAAAACGAGCGGCTTCTTCCCGCCGCCCGGCGCAAGATGCAGGTTGCCGGATACGACCGTTCCGTTCCACGGCACATCGATGTGCTCGATGCGATAGGGCGCGAGTTCCCGCACTTTCTCGTAGCAGCGCATGAGCGAGCCGTGCAGATAACGTTTCTCGTCGTTCGTCTCGAACACGACGTGCTGCGCGTCCACGTACTCGAGCACCGCCTGGAAGTAAAGCTCCATCGCCGTTTCGCGATGGCCGGCCTCGGCCTCGGCCTGCGCCAGGCGCTCGGAACGCCGCGCCGCGAGTCCCATGTGCTTCGAGATCATGTCGTGGCTGCGCACGGTGCGCGGCAGCCGCCCGCGCCCGTCGGGCTGGAAGTGGAAGACGCGCCCCGTCTCCTTCACCATCCAGTCGAAGAACCATTTCTGCTCGTCGCGCTTGAGGTGGGGACGGCCTTTTTTCGGATTCGTGGGGCTAGGCATTACGTGTTACCTCCATGTAAGACGGTGCAACCACTGACTTGCGGCACTCGTGCTTTCCTTCGTCCATGCTCAGGACAGGCTCACGCTCAAGTAAGAACTCAGTGCGCGCGGTCTAGTAGTGGGATTTGAAGCTGACCCCGCCGCGCTTCGCCAGCTCGTCGAGGTCGATGTAGGAGCGCTTGGTCTGCTTGTCCACCGTGAACTGCATCTTGCGATCGGATTCCGTCGTCGCGCGCACGGCGAGAAGCTGCAGGCTTTCCTTGACCTCCCATTCGTGCGCGCCCGCGATGCCGGGCGGCGCATAGATCGCGGTGCCGGGACCGACGTGATACTCCTGGCCCTCGATGTTGCGCACGATCGCATGGCCGGAGATCACGTAATAGAACGCCTCGATCGGGTGCCAGTGCAGTTCCTCGATTGCACCCGGCTCATAGCTTGCAAAGGCGACCCGCACGCGGTCCGTCGGCACTTCCGGGCAGCCGACGAGGCGTCTGGTTTTCTGGCCCGGTATCACGCCCGGCTGTGATTCCAGTGCGTTCTGATCGATCACCCTCAATGTGGATTTGACCTCCATGGCGCTTCCTCCGGGCTGCATGCGGCGGTGAGGATGATAGCACCGGACTCGTCAGGGACGATCAAACAGGGGATAGACCACCAGTTTTGAAAACAGTGGTTTGTCCCCGGTATCCGACGACCGCTGTTGCGCGTTTCCCCGTTATGCCTGTTGCTACGGTGTAGCGTGTGCAGGCGTGGCGGCGAGAGCATGCCGGCGCATGCGGGCGAGCACGATGCTGAGCGCGGCCCCAACGAAACACGCCACGCTGATGCCGATGAAGCCCCAGGTAAAGCTGCCGGCGGTGTCCTTGACCGCGCCGAGCGCGTAGGCGGTGACGAGGCCGCCGGTGTTCGCGAAAAGATTGGTAAGCCCCGTCGCCGTTCCCGCCGTGCGCACGCCCAGCACTTCGATCGGCACGAAAAACAGCGGGCCGAAGTAGAACTGCACGAAAATGGATGCGACGGCGACGATGATCAGCAGCATCGGCAGCGAGTCGACCATGACGATCAGCGTCGAAGAGCACGCCAGCACGGCGAGCGAGCCGCCGATCACCAGCGGTGGATTGCGCAGCCGGTCGGAAACATAACCGCCTACCGCGTTCGACGCGGCGGTCAGCGCGGCGCTCATGGCGGTAATGAGTCCCGCGGTTTCGAGCGAGAGCCCGCGGTCGGCGACCAAAAACGACGGCAGCCAGAAGTTGAGGCCGGTCACCACGCTGAAGCGCACGAACTGGATGGCGCTGCACACCCAGATGATGCGGTGATGCAGCAGGCGCAACACCTCGGCGCGCCCGGGCGATGGGCCCGCGGACTGGCGCGGCTTCTCGCGTGCGTACACTATATATACGAGCGCAGCCGCGACGCCCACCAGCGCGAAGCCGATGAACGCCGGGCGCCAGCCGAATCGCGTGGCGAGTAGCGGGCCGATCAACGAAAGCAGGATCGTGCCGGTGAAGCCGCCCACCATGTAGAGGCTCATCGCAGTCGCACGGCGCTCGGGCGGGAACCACGAGGCGAGCAGCGACAGACCCGGCGCGAACAGCAGCGATCGGAACGCGCCGGCGAGCAGCATGAACGCGAGCGCGACTTCGAACGAGCCCGCCATGCCGACGCCGACGCACAGCAGCGACCACATCGCGAGCCCGATGAAGAACAGCCGCCGCGGACCGTAGCGATCCGAAAGGTAGCCCGCGGGCAGTTGTCCCAGCCCGTAGGTGAGCGTTCCGGCCGCGGACAGCAGCCCGGCCTGCGCGAAGGTGATGCCGAGGTCCTCGCGGATGAGGGGCAGGAACAGCGCAACCCCGATGAACGTCAGCGAATGGAAAACCTGGCACAGGACGACGAGCGTTACGGTCGTAACGCCGTCACGCGCTGATGAGGGACGCAGGGTAGCTGCAGAAAGCAGGCGTTCCGCGAGCATGGTACGGCACCATAGCAGCGCGCGGCAAACGTCAATTGACGTGGATCAAAGAAGCGGGGGACAGCGGCCCGTAACCGGAAAATATCGTTTGGTCCCGGGCGCTACCCGACCGTTCACCCTGAGCTCGTCGAAGGGTGAACGGCCGTTGGTGCGAGACTACTGCGGCTGGATGCCGGCGACCTGCGCCGCTTTCTTGTAGCGATCGATTTCCCTCACCAGCAGGCCGTCCAGTTGCTGCGGATTGAGCGGCCACGGCTCGGCGCCCTGATCGTCCATGAACTTCTTCATCTCCGGCGTGGCGAGAATCTTGTTGACCGCGGCGTTGATCTGCGCGAGCCGCTCGGCGGGAAGCTTGGCCGGCGCGAACATGCCCCACCACAGCTCATAGCTGTAACCCGGCGCGCCCGACTTGGCGATCGGCGGCAGTCCCGGAATCAGCTCCGAGGGCTCGAGGCTCGTCACGCCCAGCGCCCGTAGTCTTCCCGCCTTCACCTGAGGCATCAGCGCGGCGGAGCTCGCGATCACCAGCTGCACTTCCCCGGACACCAGCGCGGTCACGGCATTGGCGATGCCCTTGTAGGGCACGTGCGTCATCTTCACGCCTGCGGCCGCCGCGAACAGCGAACCCGAGAAGTGGTTGTTGCCGCCCGCGCCGGAAGAGCCGTAGTTGAGTTCGTTCGGCCGCTTCTTGGCGAGCGCGATCAACTCCGGCACCGATTTCGCCGGGAGCGACGGGTGGATCGCGAGCAGCATGGGCGCTTTCGCGAACATCGCGACCGCCACGATGGCGCGCGCGGGATCGAACGGCAGCTTGGCGCGCACCGAAGCGGTGGCGGGATAGGACGACGTGTGTCCCAACAGCGTGTGGCCATCCGCGTCGGCCTTGGTCACGAGCTCGGTCCCGATCATGCCGCTCGCGCCGGGACGGTTGTCCACGATGACGTTGCGGCCCCACGCTTCAGACAGGCGTGTCGCGACCGCCCGGGAGATGATGTCGATCGAACCGCCGGCCGTGTAGGGCACGATCATCTGCACGTTCTTGCTCGGGAAGGCGGCCTGCGCGAGGGCCTGCGGTACGCCGTCACTCAAAAACGCCGCGCACACGACGGATGCGACAGCGCCCAACCGGTATGCCTGCTTCATTGTTGCTTTCCTCCGTTATCAAGAAAACTCAATCCCAGGCGGGCGCACGGCCCTTGGGATTGGCGATACGCCCGTC
>JBQTJV010000242.1:0-4812 GCA_052386775.1 Betaproteobacteria bacterium | reverse complement strand
GTCGAATTCCCGTTTCACCACCGCGTAGCACTCGCACACCCTTTTCTCGAGGTTGGGACGATCAAGGACAGTGATGTGGCCGCGGCTGTAGTGAATCAAGCCGGCTTTTTGCAGGTTTCCGGCTGCTTCCGTGACGCCTTCGCGGCGCACCCCCAGCATGTTCGCAATCAGTTCCTGCGTCATGCTGAGTTGGTTCGAGGGCAGCCGGTCCAGGCTCAGCAGCAGCCAGCGGCACAGTTGCTGCTCCACCGAGTGATGCCGGTTGCACACCGCCGTCTGCGCCATCTGCGTGATCAGCGCCTGCGTATAGCGCAGCGCGAGGTGCTGCAACGTGCCGCCCTGATCGAATTCCTTTTTCAGTACCGCCGCTTTAAGCCGGTAGCCGTAGCCGGCGCTCTGCACCACGGCCCGGCTGGGCGTGGTCTCCCCGCCCATGAACAGCGCGATCCCGACCAGGCCGTCGTTGCCGGTGACGGCGATTTCGGCTGAGGATCCGTCTTCCATGACGTAGAGCAGGGAGATGATGGCGGTGGTCGGAAAGTACACGTAGC
This sequence comes from Betaproteobacteria bacterium, assembly GCA_052386775.1. Classification (GTDB taxonomy): domain Bacteria; phylum Pseudomonadota; class Gammaproteobacteria; order Burkholderiales; family SG8-41; genus DSOT01. The sequence continues at coordinate 4,261 of JBQTJV010000242.1, read as the reverse complement.
CGAGCTTGCCCCCGGCCTCGTAGACCGCCCAACCCAAAGGCAGGGGCACGAGTTCCAGATCGGGCGTCAGGCGATCATAGTCCTGCGGGGGCAGCGCCGCCAGCAGATGATTCTGGCCGGGGCTGTGCTTTCCCGCTAGGGCGGGCGTGTCAGGCATGTCCTCTCCCTGGATTGTGCTCGGCGTCATCCCGAACACTATACGCCGCTATGTGCGCTGTCGTACAGAACAGCGCGGCGCGGACGGCAATAATGCAATCTCCTCCCTCCGCCAATCATCTTTCCTCCTCCATGATTGATTGGTGGGCTCGCCCCCAGCAGCTTATGCCGGGGGCTTTTTTCATGGCTTTATCACATTTGTTTCGCCCCGTGGCTCGCGTTCGGCCAGAACCTCTTTCAGCGCTGTGTACAACGCCGCCGCATCAAAAGGCTTCCTTAGAATCCTGCGTGCTCCGAGCTCCAGGGAAAGCAACAGGTAATCCACCTGGGTGCGGACAACACCCGACATGGCGATGATGCACGTCCGCGGGTGCTTCCGGCGGAACTCGCAAATGGTTTCCACGCCATCCTTGTCCGGCATGAAAATGTCCGTAATCAACACGTCGAAGGGTGTTTCATCCTGCGCCTTCAGCGCTTCCGTGCCGTTGGCGGACAACTTGACCTCGTGACCGTCACGGTCCAGAACCCTGGCTAGGGTGGTGCGGTGATCTTCATTGTCGTCAACGATGAGAATGCGGGCCATCTTTGTCAGAATGCCGTGATTTCTTCAGCCACGGGGATTACCCGGCAGCGGGGCCGAAGGTTCAGACAGTGAGGATTCCGGCAGCGAGTGACGGGGCAGATCAATGGTGAAGATGCACCCCGAGCCGGGGACATCGCGGACGCTGAGAACGCCGTGATTGGCTTCGACGCAGCGCCGACAGATTGAGAGTCCGAGGCCCATACCGGATTTATCCGCGCTGAGTTGCGTGTGGGGCAAAAACATTTTCTCCGCCGCGCCCGGAAGGCCGCCGCAGTGATCCTCGACTTCGATCAGGATGCGATTGGCGGCGGCGTAGGCGTGCAATGAGACTTCGGTATGGCGTGCCGTGAACTTGAACGCGTTTTGCAGCAAATTTCCCACGGCCGATAAAAGCAGGTCCCGGTCGGCATCGACCGCGAGCGTCGCATCAACCGCGGAGACGGTAAATGGGCATCCGCGCGCCTGTGCCTCGAGTGACGCTGAGATCCTGACTTCCTGGATGAAGTCGCTCAGGGAGACGTGCTGATGGCGCGCCGGCATTCCGGCTGACACCCGTGCCTCGGCGAGGGAGCGATCGATCAGATTGCCCAGTCCTATCAGGCTGCGATCCAGCACGGCGCCGGTCGCGCCGGCAAATCCTACATTACCTGCCTTGATAGCGGTAACGGCGAGCTTGGCAGTATGAATAAGGTTACGCAGTTCGTGTGCAAGAAAACCCAGCCGGTCATTCAACCCCCGGGCCGTGTTGTCTACGATCAGAGCCTCGTGCTGGTAGGAAAACTCCATCACGGCGCCGGCAATGGCGTTGTCCAGGCAGCGGTTGAACGTTCGGAACTCATCTATCGAGAACGGCACATTGCGTTCGTACGCCAGATCCGTTATGGCCTGGCACAGATCGCCGTAGTCGTGAACGACCTGGTCGACCGTGAAGCCATGCTGCAACAACTCGCGCCCGTGCCGTGTGGCCGTTTCACCGATTTCGGACAGAATCGCCCCACCCCCGGCCGGTCCGGAAATCTTGCGGCTTGCCATCGGTTCGGGCGTCTGTTCCACCTGGAGCGTTTTGATGAGCTGGTCGAGGAAGGGCGATACGCCATGTTCCAGCTCGGGGGCGCTTGCTTCGGGCGCAGGTCGTTGAGCGACCTTTATCCTGCAGCGCTCGATCAATGCCGCCCGGTTGGCAGCGAGGAATTCATGAAGCATGCCCGATGGTAACGGTTGCGCCGTGCGCTATCTGTCCGCTATCGGACATGGAGATGTCGGCGAGCGGACACAAGAGCGCATGCGTTGTGCCGCGGAGATGGAGCATGGGAAGACGTGCGAGGTGGCCAGGATAGCCGCGTAGCCGCTTGATATGGCAGACTTAGCCGGGGTCTATTTACCTCCCCCATTGGGGCGTCCGTCAATGTCCGCTGACGGACATACAAACCCCGGTGCTCGCTTTACCATCGTCAAAAGCGGTAGCTGTTTACCGACAAACCAACGTTCGCGCATCACGGCGCCCGCCATGGAGAATAAAACTCAATGGGGACCGGAAGCAAGGCCGCTCCACTTCTGCCCAAGCTGGCCACCGGCATCGAGGGATTCGATGCGCTGAGCCGCGGGGGCTTGCCGTGTCACCGCACGAGCCTGCTCGTCGGCGGCCCGGGTGCGGGCAAAACGGTGTTCGCTCTGCAATGCGTGGTGAACGCGGTGCGCCGGCAGCGAGCGCCCGGCATTTTTGTCGCGTTCGAGGAAAGTCCCCGCCACATCATCGCCAATGCCGCCACCTTCGATTGGCGGCTGGCGAGCCTGCCGGCAAAGGAGCTCTTCTTTTTCGATGCCCATTTGTCGCCCACGCTGGTCACGGCCGGCGACTTTGACCTCGCCGGTATGCTCGCCATGCTCGCGGCGAAGAAAAAAGAGATCGGCGCACAGTGGATCGTATTCGACGGCATCGACGCGCTGCTCGCGCTCTTGCGCGATCCGGTCGCGGAAATGCGGGAAATTTACCGCATCCGCGACTGGCTTGCGGATAATGCATTGACGGCGATCGTCACGGCCAAGCTCGAGGACCGCACATCCGAGCCTCTGCGTTACGGTTTCCTCCAGTTCATGGTCGATTGCGTGGTGCGCTTCGAGCGCCGGCAGGAGGACCGTGTCTCCGCGCGAACGATCCAGATTACGAAATACCGCAGTTCGGACTACGCAGCAGCCGAGTTCCCGGTAAGCTTCGGGCCGTCGGGCATTGAGATCGGCGCCGCCGGTCCTGCAGAGATCGAGCATGGTGCTTCGAACGAGCGGATTACCGCAGGCTTTGAACGTCTCGACGCGATGCTCGGCGGCGGCGTATTTCGCGGCACCAGCACACTGATCACGGGCGTGCCGGGCACCTCCAAGACCACCTTGGGCGGCAAGTTCGCGGAGGCAGCCTGCCGGCGTGGCGAGCGCACGCTGTTCGTGAGCTTTGACGAGGGCGCAGCACAGATCGCGCGCAACCTGACTTCGGTCGGAATTCAACTCAGGCCGCACGTCAAGTCCGGCGTCTTGCGCATGTATTCGGCCCGCACCGAAGGCATCGGCGCGGAGGAGCACCTGCTCAAGCTGAGGTCGCTGATCCGCGAACATCAACCGCGTTGCATGGTGATCGATCCGCTGACGTCACTTACCCGGGCAGGCAGCCTTGGCGCCGCCTGTACCGTCGCGAACCGGCTCATCTACATGGTGAAAGACGCCGGGATTACCTTGTTCGTGACCGCGCTGAGCGAGTCCGCCCGCCCGGAAGCTGAAGCGACCGATCTCCAGATTTCGACGATTGCCGACACCTGGATTCATCTTTCGTACCTGGCTCGTGGCGGCGAGCGCAACCGCGCTCTGACCATCATCAAATCGCGCGGGACAGCGCACTCCAACCAGGTGCGCGAGCTGGTCTTGAGCAAATCCGGTCCGACACTCAGCGACGTCTACAGCGAAGGTGGCGAAGTGTTGATGGGCACGCTGCGTTGGGAAAGGGAGGCCGAAGAAAGCGCCAGAAAAACCAGGTACCGCGCGGAATTTGAACATAAGCGTCGCGAGCTGCAATTTAGCGAGGCCAGGACTCGCGCCCAGATCAAGACCCTGCAGGTCGATCTGCAGCGGCAACGCGCCGAATTGACCGAGTACTCTGGTGAAAGTAAAGCGCGCCGCGCGTTATCGAGCGAAGGAAAGAACGATCTGCGCAGAAGGCGCGGCGCGGACCCGACAAATTCTTCCCCGAGGAAGAACGGAAACGGGGCTGCAAAATGAGCGGGCGGCAGCGCAAATCCAAAGTGCGCGGCGCAAGCGGACTCGTCCTGCGTCTTTATATAGCCGGCGGTGCCCCCAATTCAGTGCAGGCGATCATCAACCTCGAGGCGATCTGCCGGGAGTATTTGCACGGCGGCCACAAGCTCGAAGTGGTCGACGTGCTGGAGCATCCGCAGCGTGCAATGGCTGAAGGTGTGCTCGTTACACCCAGCCTCTCCAAGATCTCTCCACTGCCCGCCGCGAACGTGGTCGGCAACC
>JBQTJV010000241.1:0-1802 GCA_052386775.1 Betaproteobacteria bacterium | reverse complement strand
GGCCGCCGCGCGGCAGTGGAACATGCCTGGCGCCATGAAGAGGCGGTAGATCCTTCACAACGTCCCGGTCGCAATCTGATCTACAATGTCCTGGGATTGCCGGCGTCGCTGACGCCACGGAAAGGATGTTATGGCACGATTACTGCTCTTCATGGCCGCCGCTATGGCTGCCTTCTCCGCCGACATCGCGGGCAACTGGAAAGCCACCGCCGAAGGCCCGAACGGAACCATGGAACGGAGCTTCGTCTTCAAAGTAGACGGGAGCAATCTGACAGGGGAAACCACAAGCTCCTTCGCCGGAAAATCCGTCATTAACGACGGCAAAGTGGACGGCGACAGCTTCGCCTTCACCATCGTCGCAAATATTCAGGGCAACGAAGTGAAACTCAGCTACAAAGGCAAGGTCACCGGAGACGACATTCGCCTCACCTCGTCGTTCGGCAACTCCGGCCAGACTATCGAATGGAGCGGGAAGCGGACTAAGTAGTGCCCAAAGCTATTGTCCTCACCCTGATGCTCGGGTGGGGCTGCGTTCAGGCGCAGGTGGCTGAACCGCGGCGCATCGTGTTGCGCGCCGCACAGCTTATCGACGGGAACGGAGCGGCAGCCATCCGCCCGGCCACGATCCTGGTGGAGAACGATCGAATCGTGGCGGCAGGGCCTCATGTGTCGGCGCCCGCCGGCGCCACCGTGATCGATCTGGGCCAGGCCACGCTGCTGCCCGGACTGTTCGACCTGCACACGCACCTGACCGGTGAAGTGGGCGCGCACTGGGAGGAGGAGCTTCTCAAGACGACGCCGGGTCACGCCGCCATTTACGGAGTCAAGAACGCGCGCGACACACTGTTGGCCGGCTTCACCACCTGCCGCGACATGGGGCCGACATGGCCTTACACCGATGTCGATTTGCGCAACGCCATCGACAAGGGCGCGGTGCCTGGACCGCGGCTGCTGGTCGCCGGCAACTATGTATCCGCCACCGGCGGCGCCGGAGACGCCCGGCAGTTCTCCATTTATGTGGATGTTCCCATCGTGCGCAACCTGGCCGATGGGCCTGACGAGATCCGTAAGGCCGTGAGAACGAATCTCAAGAACGGCGCGAACTTCATCAAGATCCTCGCCACGGGAGCGGTGCTGTCGAAAGGAATCGCTCCCGGCGCCCGGCAATACTCCGACGAGGAGTTGCGCGCCGCCGTCGAAGAGGCCGGCCGGTGGGGACGGTTTGTGGCGGCCCATGCGCACGGAACGGCCGGCATCAATGCCGCCCTCAAGGCCGGAGTACGCACCGTCGATCACGGCTCGATGCTGGATGACGAGTCCATCCAACTGTTGCAGTCGCGGCAGGCCTATTATGTGCCGACCCTTTATGTCGGAAGAAGCATCATCGAGCAGGGTACGGCCCTGGGCGTGCCCGCGCCATCCATACAGCGGCAGCGCGAGATGGGAAACAAGGCCGGGGAGAGCTTCGCCAAGGCGCTCAAGGCGGGTTTAAAGGTGCCGTTCGGAACCGACGCCGGTGTCTTCCCGCACGGTCTGAACGCCCGCGAGTTTGCCGTCCGCGCCGCATACGGGGAAACTCCCATGCAGGCGATCGTTTCCGCGACGCGGATCTCGGCGGAAGCCATTGGATGGGACGCCGATGTGGGCACGATCACTCGCGGCAAATTCGCCGACATGATCGCGGTTGCCGGTGATCCGCTCAAGGACATTACCGAGCTGGAGCGCGTGAAGTTCGTGATGAAGGGCGGCGTGGTGCATCGCAACGAATTGAGCCGCGCGCCCTAGAAAGGCGCCTTCGCCTC
>JBQTJV010000240.1:0-3082 GCA_052386775.1 Betaproteobacteria bacterium | reverse complement strand
ATGACCCGCGTGGTGCGCTGTCACGATTTTGGCTCAGGACGCGAAGCTCGCCGCAGTGAATATCGCGAATATTCACAAGGCGGGCGACAAAGTCATGGGCCAAAACTCGTGCCAGCCCAAAGGGTTGCAGCCACAACGGCCGCTCACTTTGTCGGGCGGCTTGCTCATATTCGCGATATGAGCTGCGCTTCGCGTGATCAATCCGTTCTGGCTGCAACGCACACGTGGTTCATTATGTTAGGCACTCTAAAGAAAGCGCAAAGGATAACCGAGAATGCCCGCATCGTGTTCCGGATGCAGGTTGAAAGAGGCGCGGCCGGTCCCGGTAACGCCGCCACGGAAGCGGAGAACTTATTCGCCGCGAAATTGCGGCGAGCGCTTCTCGAGGAAGGCGCGCATCGCTTCCTTGGTGTCCGCGGTCGCGCGCAGCTTGGTGTTCATCGCGTTCTGCAGGTCGAGAAACTGCTCGGCGTCGTAGGCGTAGGCTCGCCGCAACGCCATCTTGGTCATGCGCACGGCGATCGGCGCCTTGCTGTTGAGACGCTCGGCGAACGCCCTCGCCTCGTCCAGCAGTCTCTCATGCGGGACGACCGCGTTGACGAGCCCCCACGCCTTCGCCTGCTGCGCGTCGAACGGCTCGCCCAGCAGGCAGATCTCCGCCGCGATCGCATGGCCCACGAGCCGCGGCAGATAGTATGCGGATGTCTCACCCATCAGCCCGCGCTCGACGAAGTTGACGCCAAAATTCGCGCGCTCGCTGGCGATGCGAAAATCGGCCGCCCACGCCATGTTGCACCCCGCGCCGCGCGTGACACCGTTCACTGCGGCGATGACCGGTTTGGTCAGTTCGCTGAACGCGATGGCGTAGTAATAGCGCGGCTCGTAGAGCGGCGGATGCCCCGCGGATTCCCCGCGCTTCTCCGCTTCGGCCCGCGCCTTCAAGTCCGCACCGGAACAGAAGCCGCGCCCGTTTCCGGTGACAATGAGGGTCCACACCTGCGGGTCGGCCTCGGCGCGGCGCATGACGTCTTCCAGCTCTTCACGCATCACATTGTCGATCGCGTTCAGCCGCTCGGGACGATTGAGCGTGAGCACCCCGGTATGGTCCCGCACTTCCCACTGTATGGCCTGGTACATGCCCATCTCCAAGAAAATCAGCGCATCATTCCGGCGCGCGACCCGGCCCGCCAGCATTCCGGACGCCGCGCGCTTCCAGCAGCGCCCTGATCTTGGGCTCCGGTTTCCAGTAATGGGGACCCTTGAGGAACTTGCCGTTCGCATCGTAGATCGGCTTGCCGTCGGCGCCGAGCTTGCTCTCGTTGCTGTCCATGATGATGTCCAGCACATCCTCGAGGGGCAGGCCGTACTTGAGCGCTTCGGACCGGCAGTAGACCACGATGTCGCCCAGCAGGTCCGCGATTGCCACAGCGATGTCGACGGTTGCACCACCGTTCTTCGCAAGCGCCACGATTTCGTCGATCTCGTGCACTTCGTCGAGCAGTGTCGCCTTGAACTTGACGAGCCGGTCCGCCACGTCGGGCGGCAAAGTGGGACGCTCGCAGGCGGCGAGCTTGTACATCGCATTCATCGCGGCGATGCGCTGCGCGAAAGATTGGGTCATCGGAAAAATTTACTGTGGTTGTAGTGAGCGCACGGTGACCGCGCAAGCATACTACAGGCGCGTGAGCCGGGAACGGCCTTATCACGCGCGCGTGCCGGCCCCTGCGCCAGACGCCGGGACCCGGACCGGCTCGATCAAAGAAACGCCGGGGCGGCGTGCTGTACCGCGTTGAGCGCCGAACCGGCGCGGAACCACCCGATCTGCGGCGCGCTGAACGTGTGATCGAGCCACAGCGTCTCGGATGTCCCGTCCGCGTGCTGAATGCGGCACTCGACCGGCCGGCCGGGCGCCATGCCCGCGAGCCCCACTAGGCTGATGCGATCGTCCTCCGAAATGCGATCGTAGTCCGCCGGATCCTTGAACGTCAGCGCGAGCAGTCCCTGCTTCTTCAGATTCGATTCGTGGATGCGCGCGAAGCTGCGCGCGATGACGGCGACCCCGCCCAGCAGACGCGGCGACAACGCCGCATGCTCGCGGCTGCTGCCCTCGCCGTAATTGCTGTCGCCGACGACCACCCATTGCAGTCCCTGCGAACGATAGTAGCGGGCGTTGGCCGCAACCGATACGCCCGCCTCGCCGGTGATGACGTTCCTGCTCTTTCCCGCGATGCCGGTGCAGGCGTTGATCGCGCCCATGAACATGTTGTCGCTGAAACGGTTGAGATGTCCGCGGAAGCGCAGCCACGGTCCCGCAGGAGAGATGTGGTCCGTCGTGGTCTTGCCCTTGGTCTTGATCAGCACGGGCATCCCGGTGAAATCCCTGCCGTCCCATGCGGGCCAGGGCCGCATCAACTCGATACGCTCGCTGTTCGGGTCGACCGCCAGCGTGATGTGACTGCCGTCGGCAGGCGGCGCGACGTAGCGGGCGTGTCCGCGATCGAAATCGCGCGGCGGAACTTCGGGCGCAACCTTCGGCGGCGCGAGCTTGAACGGCTTTCCGTCCGCGCCGGTCAGCGTGTCTGCCATCGGGTTGAAGGACAGACGCCCGGCAATCGCGAGCGCAGTGACGATTTCCGGGCTGGCGATGAAATTCATGGTCGCGGCCTGTCCATCGTTGCGCGCCGGGAAGTTGCGGTTGTAGGACGTGACGATCGTATTCGGCGCGGCAGCCGCGTCCTGCGCCCGGCGCCACTGGCCGATGCACGGACCGCATGCGTTGGCGAGCACCGTGGCATTCAGCGCCTGAAGCGCCCTCATCTGCCCGTCGCGGTCGATCGTGGCGCGGACCTGCTCCGACCCTGGCGTCACCATGAATGCAGCGCTCGACTTGAGCCCATGTGCGGCCGCCTGTTGCGCACCGTCGGCGGCACGGCTCATGTCCTCGTAGGATGAATTGGTGCAACTGCCGATGAGCGCTGCCGACACCTTGTCGATGAACCCGTTTTTCGGATCGGCGATCTCGGCGCCGAGTTTCGATATCGGTCGCGCACGGTCAGGCGTGTGCGGGCCCACGATGTGCGGT
>JBQTJV010000239.1:0-14093 GCA_052386775.1 Betaproteobacteria bacterium | reverse complement strand
GGCGGGCGTCACTACTACCCCGCGTTTCCCTACACCTCGTATACGAGGATGACCGAGCGCGATCTCACTGACCTCAAGGCCTATCTCGATACGCTGAAGCCGGTGCGCAAGGCGGTGCCGCCGCACGAATTGCGCTTCCCCTACAACCTGCGGTTCCTGCTTGCCGTATGGAAATGGCTGTACTTTCGGCCCGGCCCATTGGCTGCCGACATGCAGAAAAGCGCCTCCTGGAGCCGCGGCGCCAATCTCGTGAACGGGCCCGGTCATTGCGGCGAGTGCCACACCGCCCGTAATTTCCTCGGGGCGCCCATTGAAACGCGGGCCCTGGCCGGGGCGAAAAGCGGGCCGGACGGCAGCCGCGTCCCCAATATCACGCCCCACAAGAAAGAGGGCATTGGGTTATGGTCGGTCGGCGACCTGCTGGAATTTCTGAAAACCGGCAACGTGCCGCACGGCGAAGACGCGGGTCCGCCAATGCAGGAAGTCATCGTCAATAACACCTCGCACTGGACGGAAAGCGACCTCCGGGCGACGGCGGAATACCTCCTGTCGCTGCCGGAGCGGGAAACACCTTAAGCGGTGAGTCACACCCCGCTGATCTGCACCGTGTGCGTGACCAGCTCGGCCCCGCTCCAGTAGTGCAACTGGTAGGCGGGCTCTTCGCCCGACGTGACGGCGCGGGCATCCGGGCGCAGCTCCACGGCGTACTGAAAGGCGCTGCTCGGGCAGATGCCCGCCGTCGTGCCCTGCCACGCTACGCCGACTGCACGATGCACGTGGCCGCACGACACCCGCCGTATGCACGCATGGCGCGCCACGATCTCCCCCAGTCTCGCCGCATCGTCGGCGTTGAGCGCGATCTCGTCCATGTACGACATGCCGGTTGCAAAAGGCGGGTGATGCATGAAAACGACACATGGCCGCTTCGGCTCGCTAACCAGCACTTTCTCCAGCCACACCAGTTGTTGCGATCCGAGCGCCCCCCCGTCCTCGCCCGCCACAACAGTGTCGAGCATGACCAGGCCCAAGTCTTCCATCGTCAATGTGTAATGGAGTTTCCCGGTTGCCGGGAAGTAGTCGTGGTCCGGGAAGGCGGCACGCAATGCTGCCGCATCGTCGTGGTTGCCCGGCATGAGATAGACCGGCATGGACAGCGGCGCGAGCAGGTGGCGCAGCAATGTGTACTCTTCCTGCTTTCCTGCGTTTACCAGGTCGCCGCTCGCGACAACCGCATCGGGACGTAACGGGAGCTGCATGATATGGCGCACGCAGCGCGCCAGGGCTGCGCCGGTGTCAATGCGGCCGTAGATCGGCTGGTCGGGCGCGCTGACGTGCAGGTCCGATATCTGGGCGATGATCACGGGTCCCACGGCATTCGACTCAACAGCTCGTCAGCCGGCGCACGACGGACACACTCATCTGCGTCGAACTGCCGTTCAACTCGTACCGGTGGACTGTGCCGTCGGTAACCCGTCTTCCTGCGGCACGCGGTTGACATTCCTTGCGGTGACGCGCTCGCTTGCGCGCGCGCGCGGGCGCTGCGATTGCGCCAGCTGCGCGAGACGGGTGTAGTCGGTCTTGCCGGTGCGCAGCATCGGCAGTTCACGGACTTTCACAATCTCGCGCGCGACCGCCAGGTCGCGACTGCCGAGTATCCGGGCCGTTCTCTGCAGCGTGATGCGATCGAGTGCCGCATCCGTCGTGAACAGCACCGTCGTCTCGCCGCCGTAGTCCGCCACCGCCAGCACAGCGGCATGAAAGTGTCCCGGCGAGGCGGTGCGCGCGACCTGCTCGATGTGATCGAGCGATACCATTTCGCCGGCAATCTTCGCAAACCGCCGCATGCGGCCGTGTATGAGGACAAACCCGTCGTCGTCCACTTCCACGACGTCGCCGGTGTCGTACCATCCCGGCCCCAATGCGGACCGGCACGGCTGCACGATGCCCGGCGCGTCCCTGAGGTAATGTCCCAGCATGAGATTCGGCCCCCGCAGATGCAGGATGCCGCCTCTTTCTATGCCGTCCACGGGCACCATGCGGTAGTCCATGCCCGGCAGAAACCGGCCCACCGTTCCGCCGCGGTGTGCCGCCGGATTTGCAAGCGATATGACGGGCGCGCACTCGGTGCAGCCGTACCCCTCGAAGATGCGGAGCCCGAACTTGTCGAGCCATACGCGCGCCACTTCCGGCGCCAGCTTCTCGCCGCCCGAAATCACGTAGCGCACGCGAGCAAAATCGACAGCACTCGCGTAGGCCGCATAGTACGAAAGGAACGTGCTGGTACCGAAGAGCACGGTGCAGTCGTGGCGATAGGCGACTTCAGGAATGGCGCGGTAGTGCAGCGGAGAGATGTACAGATGAAGGCGTGTTCCCGTCGTGAGCGGCAGCACCATGCCGGCCGTGAAACTGTAGGCGTGATACAGCGGCAGGGGATTCAGAATTTTGTCTTCCGGCGTGAACTCGATCACCGTGCGGATCTGGGTGACGTTCGCCATGACCGCCTGATGGGACAGCACGACGCCTTTCGGTTCGCCATCCGAGCCGGAAGTGAACAGCACGACCGCCGGGTCTGAAGCCGACTGCTTCGCCATGGTGAGCCGCGGAAAGCGCAGCGCGAACGCAAGCAGCCAGATCTTGTCGAGCACCCCGAACTGGCTGCGCAAGTCCTCGAGGTAGACGATGGCGCACCCGTTGAGGGCTTCGAGCAGCGGCTCGAGACGGGCCTGTTGCACGAACAGGCGCGAGGTCACCACCGTTTGCACACCGGCGGCCTGACGCGCGGTGCGGATCGCCGCAACCCCGCCGCTGTAGTTGAACATCACCGGCAACCGTCCTGTCGCCGAAAGCCCCAGCACGCTTTGCACCGTCGCGGGCACGTTGGGGAGCAGCACGCCAACGCGTTCGCGATCGGCGGTAAACCTTTTCAGCAGACGACCCAGCGCCAGGCTGGCGCGCAGGACAGCGCCATAGGTCTGAACGCCCTGCTTGAGGTCTTCGATGATCGGCGTGCTGCGCCCTTGTGCCGCACAGGCATCGAGAAAGCACGCGAAGAGCGGCTTCGGGGTATGTCCCGCCAGGACGGCGTCCTGCATCATGGCGATGAGTTGCCGCGTCGCCTGCGCGCGGCGTTGCCGCGCCGAGCCCGCAGCCGGATTTTCAATGCGCTTCGGCGGCATCAATTGCACCGCTGCGCCGAAGAGGGCGCGCGCCGAGCCCACACCGGAGGTCGGGCCTGCCCCATAGCGGATGCACACCGGCACACAGGCCGCAGCGCTTCTCAGCGCTGCCAGCGCCGGCACCGGGTAGACCTTGGTCACAGCGGCCGACCTCGCTACTCGCCCCTCCGGAAACACGATGACATGACGCCCGTTGCGCAGCAGTTTGAGCAGCGGCTTGAGCGCTGCCGCCGTTCCGATATCGAGCACCTCGTGGTTAACGTACTTCAGAAGCCGGCGCGTGACGCGGCTTGTCATTTCCGCTGGCGGGACAATGACGACGGGCTGTTCCGGCAGCAGCAGTCCCAGCAGGAGCACATCGAGGCGCGAACGGTGATGGACGACAAAGACGCGCGGCCCTTCGCGCAGCGCCAACGACGGGCACCTCGACACGCTGACCCGAAACAGCACCTTCAATAGATAAATCAGGACAGTACGCATGACGACGGAATAGGTATTGCCGCAGGTTCACACGTCAATTTTGCTTTCTATTCCTTTCCAAGCCAAAGGTCAACGAAATCCGCCGGTTGTCGAAGGCACTTAAGGTTGGTGTTGTGAATTTCTCCCTGGCTGGTCTCAAAAAGCCTCCGTTATTCTGAGAACTTACAGTGACAATCTCATACAAATTATTGAGGCTCCAACAAAAATACCAAATCTATCAAAGTGTTAGATTTGCTTTTTTAATTAGCCCCGCCTAAATTGCAGTCGAATGCCGCGCCGCAGGCTGCGTTCATCGCCAATCACAAATCTTGTCGACCGGGAGACCAGAGATGGACATGAATATTCCTCAGGCATTGCTCGAAGCACCAACCGCGCCCGCTGTCAGGATATCCGCACAGGACAGGACGGAGTACTACTTTTCTGAGCAGCTCTCCGCTGATTTCGACAGCGGACTGCGCGCCATGTGGCTGCGCTGGAAGCCTGCGCCGCGGCCGAATTTCAATCCGAAGCTGCTGAGCGATCTGGATCGTTACTGCCGGTTTCTGACCCGCACTGCCGGGTCGGTGAACGACCATGGCGAAGACGTCCCGATCGAGTACGCCATTCTCGCGTCGCGGGTGCAAGGCGTCTTCAATCTCGGGGGCGACTTGGGCCTGTTCACGGAGCTCATCGATCGCCACGACCGCGACGGCCTGCTGGCGTACGGCAAGGCGTGCATCAATGTGCTCTATCGGAACTACCTGGGGCACGATTTGCCGATCACGACCATATCGCTCATCCAGGGCGAGTGCCTGGGCGGCGGCTTCGAGGCCGCGCTGTCGAGCGATCTGCTGGTGGCGGAACGCCACGCGCGATTCGGCTTTCCCGAGATCCTTTTCAATCTCTTCCCGGGGATGGGGGCCTATTCGTTCCTCGAGCGGCGCATTGGAAAACGCGCCACCGAAGAGCTCATCACCAGCGGCAAGGTCTACGGCGCAACCGAGATGCAGACCCTCGGCGTGGTGGACCTGGTGGTGGACGAGGGGTGCGGCGAAGCGGGGGTTGCCACGCTGATACGGTCGCGTCAGAAAAGCCGCAATGCGCTTGCCGGCATCGCAGCCGCCCGGCGCTGCGTGCATAAACTGGATTACGCGGAATTGCTGGGGGTGGTGGAAGCCTGGGTGGACACCGCGCTGCGGCTATCCATACGGGACATGAAGCTGATGCAGCGGCTGGTCACGCGCCAGAGCGGACTGGGCGAGCCGCGTCAAGTGCATTGACTCGCCGCAAGTTGCCCATGGATCTCGAGAATCCGGTCGATTCGCGGCCTCCCGGGCAGTTTGGTAAACTGCCTCGCAGACTCAAAATGCGCGCCCGGCGCTTGCGCGGGCGCACGGCCGCCCGAATCAGAAGAAAGGCCAGGAACAGGGTGTCCAGGGGACAGGCGGAATACAGCATCCAGCAGACGTCCGAGCTGCTGGGGATTCCGATCCAGAAGCTGCGCCGGTGGGACGACCAGGGCGTGCTGGTCGCCTTGCGCACGGACGGCGGGCACCGGCGCTATTCCAAGGACCTGATCGACCGGCTGGCCGCCTCGCTGCTCAGCTCCGGGGCCGAGAAGACCTCGCGCGAGCTGGCGACAATCAAGCGCTCGCTGGCGGAAAAGCGGCGCATCATCCAGCTGCTGGTGGAAAGCGAGAACCGCTACCGCGACCTGGTCGAGACCTCCCACGATCTCATCTGGACGACCGATGCGCAGGGCCGCTTCACGTTTCTCAACAACGCGGCCAACGACATCCTCGGTCTTGCCCCGAAAGACCTCATGGGGCGCTGCTTCTTCGACTTCGAGGCCGAAGCCTCGCACGTCTCCAACCGCCGTTTTCTCGCCACGCTGAAGCGCAAGGGTGAAATCAAGAACTACGTCACGCATCTGCGCACCGCCAGAGGCGAAGACCGCTGGATCGGGATCAATGCCCGGGTCGTGCTCGACGACAACGCGATGCCGTTTGGGATCCGCGGCACGGCGCGCGACATCACGGAGCAGCAACTGGCAAACCGGCGCATCGAGCATCTGGCGTGGCACGACGGCCTCACCGACCTGCCCAACCGGCTCAGCCTCCAGAACAGGATCGAGGCCGCGATGCAGGAGGGCAGCGTGGGCGCGCTGCTGTTCCTCGATATCGACCACTTCAAGTACGTGAACGACAACTTCGGCCATCGCGCCGGCGACCAGTTGATCATCGGTGTGGGCAGCGTGCTGCGCGACATCACGCGGGTGTCCGAAGGCGAACTGTACCGGCTCGGCGGAGACGAATTCGCGATCCACCTTCCCGGCGGGCTGCGCCAGCAGGCGGTCGACGCGGCAGAGCGCGCGCTCGATGTGATAAGCCACTACCGGTTCCAGGCGAGCGAAAAGAAAGTCGTCGCCAACCTGAGCGTGTCCATCGGCATCGCGCTCTACCCGTTCCACGGCAGCGATCTGCCGTCGCTGCTGTCGAACGTCGACATCGCGATGTACCAGGCGAAGGACCTCGGCCGCAATCGCTACATCCTTTCGGACCAGGCTTCCGACAACCTGCGCAGCACGCACCGGCGCGTGCATTGGGCCAAGCGCCTGCGCGACGCGCTGGACGAAGACCGCCTGATTCTTTTCTCGCAGCCGGTCGTGCGGCTGGCGGACCAGAAGCCGGTCCACCACGAGATACTGGTGCGCATACGCGACGACGACGGACGCTACATCCTGCCGGGGCATTTCATCGAGGTGGCCGAATCGCTGGGTGTGGTGCAGGAGATCGACCTGTGCGTGGTGGAGAAGCTGCTTGACTTCATGCACCGGCACCATCAGTTCGGCAAGCCGCTGCGCTATTTCGTCAACCTGTCCCGCGTCAGCATTTCCGACCAGCGCTGGATCCGGCGCTTCATCCGGCTGCTGCGCGAGAGCCGGGCCGACCCGAGCCAGCTCGTTTTCGAAATCACGGAAACCGCGGCGATGTCGGAGATCGATGTGACACTCACCTTCATCCGCCAGCTTAAGGAAATGGGCTGCCGCTTCGCGCTCGATGACTTCGGCGCGGGTTTCAGCTCGTTTTATTACCTGAAGCGCTTCGAGGTCGATTACCTGAAGATCGACGGCAGCTTCATACGCGACCTCGCGAGCGACGAAGGCAGCCGTATCTTCGTGCGCGCGCTGAACGACGTCGCGCAGGGACTCAGCAAGCAGGTCATCGCGGAATGGGTGGAAACACCCGAGGTGCTCAGGATACTGACCGAGATGGGCGCCCAGTACGGCCAGGGCTACCTGTTCCAGCGCCCCGAGCCGCTGGAGCCTGCCGCCGCGGTGCTACGCGCGCGCGCGTAGCGGGCGTCTTGCCGGCCGGCGCCGTCGGGAAGCGGATTTCGCGGCGCGCACCCGTTCCAGCCACATCAAGCCGATGATCGCCTTCACTTCGGTGATTTTCCCCTCTCTCACCCACTCCAGCGCCTGATCGATCGGCGTAGGCAGGACTTCGAGGAACTCGCCATCGTCGGGGCCCGCGCCGACGTGATGCAGATCGCGCGCGAGATACAGCTCGATCCGCTCGTTCGAATAGCCGATACAGGGGTGCAACGTGGTGAGATGCTGCCAGTGCCCCGCCTCGTAGCCGCACTCCTCGATGAGTTCGCGCTTCGCCGTGGCAAGCGGATCCTCCCCCGGCTCCATCTTGCCGGCCGGCATCTCGATGAAGTGGCGGCGCAGCGGATAGCGGAACTGGCGCACCAGCACGACCGTGTGCTCGTCCAGCAGCGGCACCATCATCACCGCGCCCGGGTGCCTGATGTACTCGCGTAGCGCCGGCTTGCCGTCAGGCCGCCGCACTTCGTCCTTGAGCACTTCGAAGAAACCGCCGCGATAAACACTGTCCGAGGCCAGCGTGCGTTCAGTGAAGTCGGCTTGCGGAGTATCGAGGGGCCCGCGCCTTTTTCGGGCGGGCGGGCGTGTGCGTTTGCCCTTCGGCACCCGTTCCCGCACTTTGCGCGGGCGTTTCGTGGCGGTTCTTATAGCGACACCTGGATCGAGTACAGACAAAGCGCCATGAGCGGTCCCGGCATGATGCCGAAAACGAGCATCGCAAGCCCGTTGAGACTCATCACCCAGCGTACATCCGCCAGCGGCCGTATCGGCGCGGCATCGACCGGCGTATCGAAGTACATCAGCTTCACAATGCGCAGGTAATAAAAAGCGCCGATCAACGCGAACAGCACGGCGACCACCGCAAGCCAGACGTAGCCCGCGTTCACCACCGCCTGCAGCACCGACAGCTTGGCGTAGAAGCCCACGGTCGGCGGCACGCCGGCCATCGAGAACATCAGCAGCAGCATCACGAAAGCGTACCACGGGCTGCGCTGGTTGAGGCCCCGGAAATCGTCGAGGTTTTCCGCCTCGAACCCGCTCCGTGAAAGCACCATGATCATGCCGAATGCGCCCAGGTTCATCACCATGTAGACGATCACGTAGAACATGCCGGAGCTGTAGCCGTTGAGGTCGCCCGCCAGCACGCCCAGCAGCAGGAAGCCCATGTGCGAGATCGTCGAGTACGCGAGCATGCGCTTCAAATTGGTCTGGGCGATCGCGGTGATGTTGCCGATGGCGAGCGACAAGACCGCCATCACGATCAGCATCTGCTGCCATTCGACGAGCAGCGGCTCGGCCCCCAGCCCTTGCACCAGCAGCCGCATGATGAACGCGAACGCCGCGAGCTTGGGTGCCGATCCGATGAAGACCGTCACTGCGGTGGGAGCGCCGTGATAGACATCCGGAACCCACATGTGGAACGGCACCGCGCCAAGCTTGAATCCGATGCCGGCCACGACGAAAACGAGCGCGAAGATCAACACCGGCTCCCTGCCGCTGCCATCGTAGATCACCTCGGCGAGCCGGGTGATTTCGAGCGTTCCTGTGGCGCCGTAGAGCATCGACATGCCGTAGAGCAGGATGCCGGAGGCGAGCGCGCCCAGCACGAAGTACTTCATCGCCGCTTCCGTGGCGGTCGCCGAATCGCGCTGCAGGGCGACCATCGCGTAGAGTGCCAGCGTCATCAGCTCGAGCCCGAGATAGAGCGTGAGCAGGTGATTCGCGGAAATCATGATCATCATGCCGAGCGTCGAGAACAGCGCCAGCACGAAGAACTCGCCGCGGAACATGCCGCGCGCGGCCAGGTAGGCCCTCGAGTAGACCAGGATCACCATCACGGCCAGATAGACCAAAACCTTCAGCACGTCGGACATGACGTCGTCGACGAACATGCCGCTGAAGGTGTATGCCGGCTCGATGCGCAGCGTGAGCCAGGTGATGGCGATCGCGCCAGCCAATGCGAACTGCGTCAGGGCGTACGTGACGATGCGCCTGGCGTCGCTCAGGAAGAGGTCCACGATGAGAATCAGGCACACCATCCCGAGCAGGAACAGTTCGGGATAGGCGGGCCACAGCGGGGCGATGTATTGCATAGGGCGTCTCGCTACGGCGGCGGCAGCTTGCTCTGCGTCGCGTGCGCGAGCAGATCATTGACCGAGGTATGAAGCACCTCGACGAAGGGGTCCGGGTACACGCCCATGGCGAGTACCGCTACGGCGAGGAGACCCAGAACGAGCGCTTCGCGGCCGTTGAGATCCTTGAGCGCCGCAACCCGCTCGTTCGCCACCGCGCCGAATATGACCCGCTTGTACATCCACAGCGTGTACGCGGCGCCGAAGATGAGCGTGGTGGCCGCTGCAAAGGCGTACCAGAAATTCGCCTTGACGGCGCCCATGATCACCAGAAACTCGCCAACGAACCCGCTGGTGCCGGGAAGCCCCGAATTGGCCATCGCAAACAGCATGAACAGCGCCGCGAACACCGGCATGGTGTTGACGACGCCGCCGTAATCGGCGATCTGCCGCGAGTGCAGTCGGTCGTAGAGCACGCCGACGCACAGGAACAGCGCCCCGGAGATGAAGCCGTGGGAAATCATCTGCACCATCGCGCCTTCCATGCCGTGCGGATTGAAGATGAAGATTCCCAGCGTGACAAAACCCATGTGGGAGATGGAGGAGTACGCGATCAGCTTTTTGAGATCCGACTGCACCAGCGCGACGAGGCCGATGTAGACCACGGCGATCAGCGACAGCGCGATGACGAATCCGGCCAGGTACTGGCTGGCATCGGGCAGTATCGGCAGGCTCAAGCGCAGGAAACCGTAACCGCCGAGCTTCAGCATGATCGCCGCGAGCACCACCGAGCCGCCGGTCGGGGCCTCGACGTGCGCGTCCGGCAGCCAGGTATGAACCGGCCACATCGGCACCTTCACCGCAAAAGCCATGAAGAAGGCGAGGAAGATCAGCACCTGGGCGCCGAGCGGCAGCGGCAGCTCGTAGTAATCCAGCAGCGAGAAGCTGCCCTGCGACACGTTGTAAAGATAGATCAGGGCCACCAGCGTCAGGAACGAGCCCAGCAGCGTGTAAAGGAAGAACTTGATAGCGGCGTAGACCCGGCTGGGACCGCCCCACACGCCGATGATGATGAACATCGGGATCAGCGTTGCCTCGAAGAACACGTAGAACAGCAGCGCATCGAGCGCGCAGAAAACGCCGTTCATGAAGCCCGACAGGAACAGGAAGGCCGCCATGTACTGCGCCACCCGCTCTTCGATCACCTTCCAGCCGGCGATGATCACCAGCACGGTCGTGAAGCTGTTCAACAGGATCAGCAGCAGCGAAATGCCGTCGATGCCGAGGTGATAGTTGACGTTGAAGCTCTCGATCCATGGGGCGAGCTCCACGAACTGGAACCCGCTCGCCGCCACATCGAATCGCAGGTACAGCGGAAGGGTGACGAGAAAACCCGCTACCGCGCCCGCGAGCGCGATTCCGCGCGCCAGCGGGGCGTTGCGGTCCGATCCCGTGGCGAGAACGAGCACCCCGGCGATGATCGGCAGCCACACCGCGAGGCTCAACAGTGGAAATCCAAGCAGCATCGTCAACTCTTGTTCTTATTTCAGCAGCGTATAAAGGACGAAAGTCACCAGCAGCAGAACCCCGATCAGCATGGCGAAAGCATAGTGATAGATGTAGCCGGTCTGTATCCGCCGCGTAATCGTCGCGAACCAGCCCACGAGGCGCGCCGAACCGTTGACGAAGAAGCCGTCGATGACCGCCACGTCCCCGCCCTTCCACAGACCGTTGCCCGCCTGCACCGCGCCGTCGCCGAAGAGCTTCTGGTAGGCCTCGTCGAACCCGTACTTTCGATCCAGGATGGTGTATAGCACCCCCGCCCGGCGCCGGATCACCTCGGGCAGATCCGGGCGCCAGAGATAAAGATAGGCAGCCGTCGCGATGCCGGCGACGGCGAGCCAGAACGGCCCGGTGACGAGGGCGTGGGCCATCATTCCCAGCACCCCGTGAAACTCGCGGCCGAGCTGGGCCAGGACGTCGTGAGCGCGGTCCACGACGATGGCGTCCCCGAAGTAGCCGCCGAAAAGCACCGGGCCGATCAGCCATCCGGCGGCGATCGACGGAATGGCGAGTAGAACGAGCGGCACGGTCACCACGGCGGGCGATTCATGGGGCGCAGCGTGCCCGTCGTGACCATGGCCGGCGGCACCGTGCGCGGCATGGAACCGCTCCGGGCCGTGGAACGTCATGAACACCAGCCGGAAGGTATAGAGCGCCGTCACGAAAACACAGGTCAGCACGGAGAAATAAGCGAAGGACGACCCGGGCAGCGTCGAGAGCTGCACGGCCTCGATGATGGCATCCTTGGAGAAGAAGCCGGCGAATCCGGGAATGCCGGCGCTCGAGATCGCCCCGATCAGCACGGTCCAGTAGGTGACCGGCATGTACCGGCGCAGCCCGCCCATCCTGCGCATGTCCTGCTCGTGGTGCATGGCGATGATGACGGAGCCTGCGCCGAGAAACAGCAGCGCCTTGAAGAAGGCGTGCGTCGCGAGGTGGAAGATGCCGGCCGCGTAGGCCGAAGCCCCCAGCGCGACGGTCATGTAGCCGAGCTGCGACAGCGTGGAATACGCCACCACCCGCTTGATGTCGTTCTGCACGATCGCGATCAGCGCCATGAAAAGCGCCGTGATGGCGCCGATCACCATCACCACCGACAGCGCCGTCTCGGAGAGCTCGTAGAGCGGCGA
Organism: Betaproteobacteria bacterium; assembly: GCA_052386775.1. Taxonomy (GTDB): domain Bacteria; phylum Pseudomonadota; class Gammaproteobacteria; order Burkholderiales; family SG8-41; genus DSOT01. The sequence goes on along the minus strand of JBQTJV010000239.1, from coordinate 2,302 downwards.
CATCCGGGCGACCATGAAAATGCCGGCGGTCACCATCGTCGCCGCGTGGATCAGGGCGGAGATCGGGGTCGGACCCTCCATCGAGTCGGGCAGCCAAACGTGCAGGGGAAACTGGGCCGACTTCCCCATCGCGCCGACGAAAAGCAGGATGCAGATCAGCGTCAGGAGCGACCACGCCGCGCCGGGCACGATTTGAATGGTGTTGTCTGCGAGCCGCGGCGCCGCATCGAACACCATTTCGTAATCGAGCGTGCCGAAATACATGAGAACGAGCGCGATCCCGAGCAGGAAGCCGAAATCCCCCACGCGGTTGACGAGAAACGCCTTCAGGTTGGCGTAGATCGCGGTCGGGCGCGTATACCAGAAGCCGATCAGCAGGTAGGACACCAGCCCGACCGCCTCCCAGCCGAAGAAAAGCTGCAGAAAGTTGTTGCTCATCACCAGCATCAGCATCGAGAAGGTGAAGAGCGATATGTAGGAGAAGAAGCGCTGGTAGCCGGGGTCGTCCGCCATGTAGCCGATGGTGTAGATATGTACCATCAGGGAAACGAACGACACCACCAGCATCATGGTGGCCGACAGCCGGTCGATGAGGAACCCGATCTCGAAGATCGCGTTGCCGGAAACAAGCCAGGTGTAGACGGAGCCGTTGTAGAGGTTTCCGTCGAGCACGTCGAAGAATACGATTCCGGAAGCGGCCGTGCACACCACCATGCCGAGGATGGTGACCCAATGGGCGCCGCTGCGGCCGATGGCGCGGCCGAACAGACCGGCGATGATGGCGCCTATGAGCGGCGCCACGGGGACGGCGAGGTAGAGCAGCTGCATTCGCGTCATGTTGTCGTTTGCGCTCCCCTGATCCGCTTCAACCCTTGAGCCCGTCGAGATCCTCGACGTCGATCGTGCTCAGATTGCGGAACAGCACGACCAGAATGGCGAGGCCGATCGCCGACTCCGCTGCAGCCACCGTAAGAATGAAGAAAACGAATACCTGCCCTGCCGGATCGTCCAGGAAATAGGAAAACGCGACGAAGTTCAGGTTGACCGCGAGCAGCATCAACTCGATCGCCATCAGCAGGATGATCACGTTTCGCCGGTTGAGAAATATCCCGACCACGCTGATTGCGAAGAGCATGGCGCCGAGCACCAGGTAATGGGCCAGCGAGATCACCGCGCCTTCTCCTCTTCGGAGCGTTCGACCGGCATCGACACGATGCGCACCCGGTCTTTGCGCTGTACCGCGATCTGCTGCGCCGGGTCCTGGTGCTTGGTGTGCTTGCGCCGCCGCAGGGTGAGCGCGATCGCCGCCACGATGGCGACCAGCAGGATGACGGCGGCAATCTCGAAGGGATAGACGTATTCCGTGTAAATCAGGCGGCCCAACTCCTTGGTGTTGCTGTACGTGGCCGGCAGCGCCGGTGGTGTGGGAGACCCCTCTTCCCCGAAATACCCGCCCAGCAGCACCAGCGTCATTTCAGCCACGAGCAAGAGGGCGACGAAAGCCCCGAGCGGCAGGTAACTCCAAAAGCGCTCGCGAAGGCGCGTCAGATTGATGTCGAGCATCATCACGACGAACAGGAACAGCACCATCACGGCGCCGACGTAGACCAACACCAGCGCGATCGCCAGAAATTCCGCCTGCAGCAGCAGCCAGATGCCGGCTGAAGTAAAGAAGGCGAGCACCAGGTACAGCGCGGCATGCACCGGATTGCGCGCCGTGATGACGCGCAGCGCAGCGAACAGGAGCACCGCCGCGAAGAAGTAAAAGATGAAGGCCTGGAAGGTCATGGCAGGAAGCTAACGGTACGCCGCGTCTTCGGCGCGGTCGCGCGCGATTTCATCCTCATGCGCATCCCCGATGGCGAGCAGCATCGGTTTGGTGTAGATGAGGTCGCCCCGCTTCTCCCCGTGATATTCGAGGATGCGGGTCTCGACGATCGAATCCACCGGGCAGGACTCCTCGCAGAATCCGCAGAAGATGCACTTGGTGAGGTCGATGTCGTAGCGCGTGGTGCGCCGCGTGCCGTCCTCCCGGGACTCCGAATCGATCGTGATTGCAAGCGCCGGGCACACCGCCTCGCAGAGCTTGCAGGCGATGCAGCGTTCTTCGCCGTTGGGATAGCGCCGCAGCGCGTGAAGCCCGCGGAAGCGCGGCCCCTGCGGGGTCTTCTCCTCGGGAAACTGCACCGTGATCTTGCGCGCGAACAGATGCCTTCCGGTCAGCATCATGCCCTTCACCAGCTCCACGAGCAGGAAGGTGCGGAAGAATTGACTGATGCGCTCGACCATCATTTCCACCATA
>JBQTJV010000238.1:0-21846 GCA_052386775.1 Betaproteobacteria bacterium | reverse complement strand
CGCGACAACTATCCTGGCACAGGGGGCCGGAGACATGGGTAACACTCTGAGGCCTTTGCGGGGAGGGCAACGTGACGGGGCAGAAGTGTTCCAAGATGGGCGAAAGGCTTCGGTTTGCGGCGCGGTTATTGGAAGGGTCGTGTCACTGCCTAGGAGCTCCGTATTGCGCGACCATGGCCCCTTAGTCACCTTCACCGTCCGCCTATAGCGCCCCATAGTCACCAGATCTGAGGCAGATCCTATCAGTCGTTTCGCCTTGATCTATATCAAGCAGCGTCTCTCCGTCGACCGTATCATCACCAGAACCAAGGCCGTAATCCTGTCCGCGCCGCATGACAGCCATGGATTAGCGCGGCGGAGCAGCACAAGGACCACACATGATCGAGCATGCGGAAATGACGCACGCGCGACCGAAGAAAGTGCCTGCACGTCGTGCGGGTGCGGGCGGATTTCACCTCGTTCGCTACTTCAGCGTAACGAGCCTGGCAGCTATCGTGGTCGTCGCGGCAGTGCTGTATTTTCTCGAACTAAAGGAGAGTCAATACTTCCGGGAGGTTCAACGCGAGCAGAGCAAGTTCGTCGTGCAGCTCCACAAGGATTTCGCTAGCCAGCAGGATCAAGCGGCCCGGCGTGAGCTTCTGTTCGTACATGAGGCCGCGCATATAAACCTGACCCGCGTGCTTGTCAACGCGCTATGGGCTTCGCACTTTGCCTCCTTCGTTGAGAAAGCAGGAAAGATCGATATTGAGCATTGCCAGGCCGTCGCCGCTAGCGATGCCGCGCTCGCATGCTTCGCCGACGTTGGAAAAAAACTCATGGCGCTTCCTGACTTTCCGCGACTGGATGCCAAGGTGGCGGACACCATGAAGGCGAGCACCGTGTTCAAGATTAAGGTATTCGATCTGCGCGGCGTCACCGTGTACTCCTCCGAGCATAAACAGATTGGCGAGGACAAACGTAATAACGAGGGCTGGCAGACTGCGATAAAGGGGCGTGCCGCAAGCGAGCTCACGCATCGCGATACATTCAGTGCTTTCGAGGGAGTCGTGGAGAACCGCAACCTCATCTCTAGCTACCTCCCAGCGTTTGCTCCGGATAGCACCGAGGTGACGGGTGTTTTTGAAATTTATTCGGATGTCACCCACTTGCTTGAGAAAATCAAGGGTGCTTCTGATCAAATTGTTGCGCAAGCGGCTGCGAATCAGGCGCACCTCGACCGTGTTGCATTCGAGAACCAGAGAAAAGTTGACGCGAGCTCGTACATCCTAGTCTCGATCATCGGCGGACTCCTCGCGCTTCTGTATTTTGCGCTCCTCGTCATCGTGCGCTTCGGCCAGAGAATCATCGACGCGCAGATGCGGGCGCACGATGCAGCCGTCAGGCGTGAGGAGCAGTGGCATCGCGAGAAGATGTCCGCTCTTGCGGCTATGGCGGCGACTGTCGCACACGAAATCGGCAATCCATTGGCGACCATCACCTCAATCGCAGACGACATCGCGCATCGGCAGGCGAAGGGCGAGTGCGAAGGCTGCAGGCCGGAGGTGATTCTGCAGCAGACCGGTCGCATAGCAGCCAAAACAAGACAGATTACGGATTTTGCAGCGGCGCGCAGCGAGAACCTCGAGCCTGTCGACGTGAATCAAATGGTAAAAGCGGTGTGCGATTTTCTAAGTTTCGATCGGCGCTTCCGGTCGACGACGATAGAGTTCAAACCTGGCACGGGACTTCCGGCGCGTATCATCGTGCCCGACCACTTGACCGAAGCGGTGATGAACCTGCTACAGGCTTACGTAGACGGTCCGCGAACCGGAGGCCAAGCGCCCCGGCATATCGGTGTTGAGACCGGTCAGCACGGTGCAGATGTGGTGATCCGCATCAAGTGTAACGCAGTCTCCCCAGCCGCGCTCTTTGCTGACAATTCGGATCCGCGCACCGAGACGGCGCGCCGCAGAATCGCGGACATGGGAGGAGATCTTACGGCCCGCGGTGAAGCGATAGAAATCGTCCTGCCGTCTGCCTGAATCAGGCGGTCACCGGGGCTGTACCGCTATCCAGGCATCCCAGCCCAGTCTAGTTTGTGACGGGTCGCTGCAGATGCGCAACGCCGCCAAAGGTGCCGACCCAGACATCATCGTCCATGGCGGTCGTGACCGCCAGTACATTGTCAGTGAGCAGCCCCTGAGCCGTAGTCAACACGTGAAACTTGCCGTCCCGATAGACTGCGAGGCCGCCGGTGGTGCCGACCCAAAGATGGCCATGCCGATCGAAATGCAGCGCCGAAACATAATCGCTGGGAAGCCCTGAGGACATGGTATAGCTCGTCCATTTCATCCCATCGAACCGAGCCACCCCGCCGCCCCGCATTCCGATCCAGATATTGCCTTCCTTTCCGACCTCCAAGGCGGCGATGTGATCCGGATTAGCGGTCGCCTTCGCCCCCCCGCCGCGCCTTTCTTGCGGCCGATTCGAACGCCGAAGCACGGCGCCGTCTGCCTGGGGGTCGCCAAGCCCACTCGCCTGAGTCCAGTTTTTCCAATTGCCGTTCCTAAAGTTCGCGACCCCGCCCCTGGTTGCCAGCCAAATGCTGCCGTCCCTTCCTTCGGCGATGCGGTAGACCCTGTCGTTCGGCAGGCCGCCGTCGGTGGTTGAGACGGTGTAGTGATCCCATTTTGTCGTATCTTTCAGGACGCCGTTACGTACCCGGCTCACGCCCGACCCAGTGGCGATCCATACGTCTCCAGTCGATGTCTCGAGCACATCGTAGACAAAACTATCACTTAATCCCTCGGCTACGCCGTAATGCGTCCACTTGGCCCCCTCCTCGTCATAGAGCGAAAGACCGCCGCCATAAGTGCCGATCGCAATCCTGCCTTGTACCTTGCCGAGGCAGAGAATACCATTGGCCTGCAATCCGTCGCTCGCATCGTACTTCTTGAAATCTCGGGTGATCGTGTCGTAGCGCACTATTCCGCCGGAAGTCCCTACCCACATGACGGTGCGGTCGGCGTAAATCGCCGTCACGCTGTTATTACCCACGCGATAGTGCGTGTAAGGCTGCACTGGGGCAGCCTGGAGCCGTCCTTCGCGTGCGGCGGCTCCGACCGGTGGAAGCGGTGGATGAAACGCAGGAAGTCTGGGATGAGGATTCACCTTAGCAGGTTGAGCGGGAAGGCGTTGAGGCGCCGGCGCTTCCGCAGATTGTGCGGCTGATGCGGTCGTCGTGGTTACAGGTGGAAGTGAAGTCCCGGGCCTGACCGTAGCTTTTGGCGCGGGCACAGTAGAACCCGCCCGGTTGCCCTGGATGGCATCGACCCAGTAGCGGGCAACGACAACCGCTCCAGCGGTGATCGTGAGTGACATCAGGATGATCGACCTTAGATTCATGCCGATCAAGATCTCATTGACGCAGCGTACGGCTGTAGGCGATCACATCAAGAATATCGCGGTCGCTGAGGATCCCAAGATACGCAGGCATGGCGTTCTTGCCAGCCCTGAGTGTGGCAAGCAAGGTCAAATCGGACTGCAGCATGCGCTCACCACGTGCAAGGTGCGGCGCATTCGGCATCACGCTCACACCGCGCGGTCCGTGACAGGCGGTGCAATGCATCGCATAGAGCTGGGCGCCTTTGATGATGTCCGCCGCACTTGACGTGTGCGCGCTTAGCAGCGCGAGGACCGCCAGCAATATCGCGCAGGTGCAGTGTGCGCGGCGCGATGTCATTTCCGCTCTCTCTTCTTGGCCGCAGGTTTTTCTGGAGTATCCCGAGCCACCCTTGCCTTAGCCTCAAACGCCTGAGCCTGCTGCGCGTCGATCGCAACACCGTGTGCTCCCGTTCGGTAGGCAACGGCAAGTCGCTCCATAGCGGGCAAATGGCCCGATTCTGCGGCGCGGCGTATCCAACGCAAGGCCTCCGCGCTGTTGCGCTCCGACTCCTCGATGCCGAGGTCACCGCTGATGTAGGCTTGGGCAAGTGCGTTGATCGCCCCACCGTGGCCCTTTTCGGCGGCAAGCGTGATCCACTTGCGCGCTTCGACAAAATCCCGTTTTACGCCCTCGCCGTTGGCATACATCGCACCAAGCCCAAACTGGCCATCCGGGTCGTTCTGCGCAGCTGCCTTGCGGTAATAGGTAACAGCCTCGTCGTTGAATTCAGCCTTGTCGAGAATGTAACCGAGCAGCGACTGTGACGGGGCGTGCCCAGCATCGGCGGACTTCTTGAGCAGCGCCATCGCCTGCACGACATCGCCACTATTGAAAGCCCGTGAGCCGGCGCGAAAATCCTCTTCTGGCGCGGCTCGCACGTCCGCCGTCGCCCACCCCAGCACGGCTACGACACTCCATAGGCTTATCGCGGTCCTAATTCGTCCCATGTGCTTCCCGTCCTGCGTTGCCGGAATCGTTACGCCGGGGGCTCGACAGAGAGAACGCCGGCCGGCAATCGCTCGCGTTCCAATTCCTCCAACTTTCGATACAGGCTAGAGAGGCCGATACCCAGGCGCTGCGCCGCGACACGGCGATCTCCCTCCGCCTCTTCCAACGTGCGCTGCACGACTTCGGCCTCAAACCTCCGCAATTGATCGCGCAGGCACTCTGTCTGAGCAATCCGCGTGCCAGCCGGCACGCCTGTCGCCACGATACGCGTGAGTTCACCCGGTAGATCGCTAACGGTTATACAGCCCCCCTCCGCAAGGATCAGCGCACGCCCGATCACGTTTTCGAGCTGGCGCACGTTGCCGGGCCACGGGTAACCGAGCAGTATCTCCCCAACTTCGGCATCCAACTGCACGGACCGCCCGCCACTGATGCTTTCGCATCCTTCGCGTAGCAAATGAGCAATGAGGCCGCGTATATCGTCCCGTCGCTCCCGCAGCGGTGGCACGTGAATCTGGAACACGCCTATCCGGAAGTAAAGATCCTCACGGAATTTTCCCTGTATTACCAACTCCCGCGGATCGCGGTTGGTGGCCGCAATTATTCGCGTATCCACCCGCCGCGCTAGTTCGCTGCCGATCGGGCGAACGATCTTGTCCTCTATCACATGCAGCAGCTTGGTCTGCATGTGCAGCGGTAGTTCTCCGATCTCGTCAAGAAAAATCGTTCCTCTGTCGGCCTGCAGAAAGAGTCCCTTGCGAGCACGATCAGCGCTCGTGAATGCGCCCTTAGTGTGCCCAAACAATTCGCTCTCGAGCAGCTGTTCAGGAATCGCGCCACAGTTGACTACGATGAAGGGAGCCTCGCGTCGCCTGCCTTGTTCGTGAATTGCGCGGGCGACCACACCTTTACCCGTGCCGCTATCGCCCGTGATCAGCACCGTAGTATCGGTGGACGAAATACGGCCCACCATCCGGTCCACCTCACGCATGCACGCAGACTCCCACCGATAAAGCGATCTGACACTCGCACTCACTGCCTTGCGCAGGGCCTGGTTCTCCTCCCGCAATCCGCGCACTGCCGCAATTTGCTTGAGGCGGTGTAGCACCTCCTCGCTGCGCACGGGCTTGACGATGTAATCGGACGCGCCGGCACGAAGGGCCTCCACCGCAGTTTCCATAGAGCCGTAAGCGGTGACCATGATGAACGCCGTATCGATGCCCGTAGCGAGCGCATCGCGCACGAGGTCAATGCCGCTGCCGTCCGGCAGCTTGATGTCGCACAGCGCCACGTCGACGTCGCCGCGCGCAAGTTTGGCTGCGGCCTCCTTCACGCTTGCCGCGAGATCCACCGAGTATCCGGCCTTCGCCACGGTTGCGCCGAGAATCTCGCGCAGCGCGAGTTCATCGTCGACCACCAGCACATGCATCGCGGGCATACTGCCTTATCCTCCACTCATCGGGTGTGGCATATGGATCGACACCCGTGTGCCTTCGCCCACTGCCGTTTGAATTTCGATACGCCCGCCGTGCGATTCCATCAGCGATCTGCACATGAAAAGGCCAAGTCCGCTGCCTTTTCCCAGTGGTTTGGTGGTGAACGCCTCGTCGAAGGCGCGCGCCAGGGTCTGGGCATCCATGCCGCAACCGTTATCGGCAACGACAAGTACGGCGCCCGAGCAGTTTGGTTTCGTCTCGACGCTGATTGAAGGCTCACGGCCGGTAATGTGCTCTGTCGCATCGGCGGCGTTGATCAGCAGATTCATCAACACTTGTGTCAAATGATCTGCGACGCCGTTGATCGCCGGCACCTGCGGGTCGAGATCAAGCTGCAACTCGATATTGCGAAATCGCTTGTCGTAGCGAATGAAGGCGCAGGTGCGTCGCACCAGAGAATTGACATCAAGAAGCGCTGGGTCGGGGGGCGAGGGAGCCGTGATCTCGGCAAGCTGCTGGGTGATTTCCTGAATGCGGCGCGTCTGCTCGAGGATTAACTCTGGCCGGCACCCCCTGCCCGCACATGCGCACGAATTTTGTGTGTCATGGATCGCCTCGGCAACACCGGTTATCGCAGCGATCGGATTGTTCACCTCGTGCGCGATCGCTGCGGCGAGTGATCCTATAGCCGACATCTTCTCGTGGTGAAAACGCTGTTGGCGGGCGATTTCGAGCTGTTTTTCGCGCTCCCTCAGCTCTGATTGCATCCGGTTGACCGCAGACATGAGTCCGCCGAGTTCATCGTGGCGCGTGATCGCAATCGGACTTCCGCGATAACCCGTGACGACCTCCACCGCCCGCGCCTGGAGACTGCGGATGTCGCGCACCAGTCGCGAAAAGAACAGCATGACGAGGCCCCCGAAAACCACCGCCCCGAGCAATCCCATGACGATGGACGTGAGGGTGATGGAATCATAGGCTGTGCGAAATCGCTCCGAGAGTGCCTGTTGGCGATCCCGCACTTCGCTCGTGACGCGGTCGAGTTCTGTCACAAGCTCGTGCAAGAAGTCGCGCAGCATGACCAGGTTTTCGTCGCTCCAGTCGTTCCTCACCATTGCAGTGCTGCGCTCGAGCCGCCCAATCCACGACTCCATCACGGCATAGTGGTCCTTGATCCTCTGTAGACCCGCTTGAACGGCCTCGACATCAAGCGCAATGGTTTCCGCACTCATCCGCGAACTCGCGGAGGCGGTGTCATTAACGTGAAGAATCGCGTAGGCAAGCGCAGAATTCACTCGCGACAGCGCTTCCTCGACTGGATAGAGGGCTCGCTGTTCCTCGACCGTTGCGCGCAACGTATCGCGCTGCTGCGCGATCAGGAATCCGATAGATACAACGTACAGAAGGAGGAGGACGAAAGCGGCAACCGCTTTAGTGCGCAGTGATACACGCGCCCCGGCACCGTCCAGCGTGCCGCTGGGGTCGCTCCTCAGTTCGCCCGCCAAGATCACGTTCCCCTCCCTTCCCTCTCCAGCGAGCCCATTTTCCGCATCGTGCGGGCCCATTGTGGTCATCCGCACAAAACATCACTTGATCTATATCAAACCAGCAGCATACCTCCTGTTTGTGCCGCTGCAGTGCGCCAACCGAAGTGGATCAACGTGTCGTAACACCGGGCGGTGTGAAGGCCTGCGCTAGCAACCGCTCCCCTTCGGCGCCGTTCCAGTCTCGAACACCGTGAACGCGCGTCACAAGTCTTCCGTCACCCGTAACGAAAAGGGTCTGGGGCAAGCTATCCACTCGCCACGCGGACTGCAACGATTTGCTCTCGCCCTCGGCGTAAAGTGGAAAGGTAAGGCGATAGGCACGGGCGAATTCCCGTGCAAGATTGTGGTCTCGATCCACTGTGATGCCGATGAGTCGCACGCCCTGCGCAGTCAGCTGTTTCGACCAGCGCTCGAGTTCTGGCATCTCGCGCCGGCACGGCTCGCACCACGTCGCCCAGATATTGATGACGAGTGGCGCTCCGTGCAGCGCCTCGGTGGTGGTGAACGCACCTTCCCCAAGTGAGGACAGCGTAACGGGAGGCAATGGCTGCACCGACGGGGTACCCGCAGAGTCACAGCCGCAGCCAGCCAGCACGATATAGGCGAGTGCCCATATGATGTGTCGAAGATTCGAGAATTGCTTGCCTTCCGACGCTGCAACTGTTGTACGGTTTTTCCCAAAACCGAGAAAAAAATCAGGATACATTACCAAAATTGAGAATCGCAGGACATACCCGACGATTGCCTTTACGGTGTCTTTGAAAAAGTGTTCGTGGCAGCCGTATTGTCGCGAGCCGTCTCCCATTCCCAGAGTGCGGACTGCGCCTTGCGAACGTAAGGGTCGTTCGGACGGCTCAGATGTACAAAGGTGCGCATGGCGCCAATCGCACCCGCCCGGTCCTGCAGTCCCTCGAGGACGACTGCCAGTCCATAATAGGCATTGACCTGTTCCTTACGCAGCGCGAGCGCACTCTCGAAGAAGTCGCGCGCCGCAGCGTAGCGTTCAAGACCGATCAGCGCAAATCCCATGTTGACATGGGCTTCAGGCAGCGCCGGGTCGAGTTCGAGGACCTTGTGAAAGGCTGCCATTGCGTGCTCGTGCTGTTTCGCATGCAGCATGATTACACCCTGCTGGAAGCGCTGGTGGATTTCTTGCCGCACTGGCTCGGTGCTTCGCGCAGTTCTCAATGCAAGGTTTGCGGCCGCGCCCGAGCGAGACGGTATCCCGTCGAGCGCGGAAAGCAACCAACCACCCACCGTGATCGCGATGGCGAGCGCCGCCAAGGTGCGCCAGCGGACATCAATCAATCTTCGTACGCGTGCAAGGTGCGGACTGCTCATACGGCACCCTGATGGGGTGCGGTCGACACAAACGGCACGCCAAAAAACGTGAGGAATGCAAGTACAAACACCGCCATGATGAGTGCCGCGCTATAAACCGGACTCAATCTCGTGGCAACTCGCCAATGGATGTAGAACGCGAGTGCGAGCCAGGTCGTGAAGGCCCATGTCTCGAGGGGGTCCCACGCCCAGAAACGACCCCAGGCATCCTGCGCCCATGCCGCCCCTGCGAGCAGCATTAACGACTCGAACATGAAGCCGAGCGTCATGAAGCGGAACGCGAGGTCTTCCAGACGGACACTATCGGGAATGCCCCGCGCCTTAAGGCCCATCCTTTCGAGCAAGATCAGACCCGCGATGCCCACTGCGACGAGCACGGCGCCAAGAAAGACTTTTCCGAACAGCACGTGGAAATAGAGCCAGATCGTGCGATAGGTCGGCGGAAAATGACCGTCGGAAGGACTGGTCACGAGGAGCCATGCCATCATAACGAGCAGGATCGGCATGATGACCGCCGCCGCGGGACGGAGAGCCCGCAAGCGCCAGTAGGCAATCGCGAATATCAGCAACAAACTCCAAACGTTGCTCGACAGGATCTCGAACATCGTAATGAAGGGGCCGTGACCAAGCCGCCACCAGCGCAAGCCGAGCGAGGCGGTGTGCGCAGCAAGGCTGGTTACCAACAGCGCGAGGAACACGCCCTCGTACCGCTTCGCCACTACGGCAGCGCCGACTGCAGTGAAACCCGCCAGCGTGTAGAGCGTCAATGCCAACCACAACAGTTGCAGCTCAGTTGTCATGCGTCATCGATCCCAGGGTCGGGCTGCAAACTTTTTCCAAAAATGCCAGGCGAGGCTTGCCACGGCCAGCAAGCAGGCGACAAACAGCCATGGCAAAGTCCAGTCGTAAAACACGCTGTAGCCCATCCACGTGCTTAAGCGCTCGTACACGAGCACGCCCTCCGGTAGCGCGAGCCGTGCACCGGGTGCAAGTTCGTGGCGCCTCTCGCCCATGCGCACCACTAGCGTGTGGCGCGCGGGAAGACGGAAATGCGATATCTGCTCAGGATTGATAACTACCTCGTCAAACTGCAGCATGGTCCATAGTTGAGTATGCGTGCCAGGCAAAGTCCATTCGAGAACCTGGCCGTGTTCGTGGATCGGGTAGGACGGCAGGTTGATGGTGCCGCGCTGAGCAGCACCCCGACTCGGGTACCAAGTAAATATGGGTGCAAAGCCCTTGTTGAAGCTCGTGTAGAAACGATAACCGCGGAGCACCAGGGGTTCGTTGTCGCCGATCACCGCGCGCTGTTCGCGTCCTGCTTCGTCTAACCAGCGCACCGCGTTGCGTGTCTCAACGCGACGCACGCCCTTCTCATAGCGAATCGTGAAGCCGTCGTTGACGAACGCCGCACCCTCGAGCTTCGCGCGGTGCCACGGTCCACTTTCGATCCGGGCGAGCTGTCCGCTGAACACCTCGCCTTCTGCGAGCTCGATCTGCCCTTTGAGATACGTGAGCCTTCCCGCAGCCGCGAGTACTACGATAGCGAGCAATGCCAAGTGGAATGCGAGCAGCGCCGTTTGTCGGCGGAACACTGAATGCGTCAATACGGCGGCCGTGAGATTGACAGCACACAGCGCAAGCGGCACGACGATGAACCAGACCGCGCCGCCCCCGGTAGAGGCGTTGGCGATCAAGCCGATGGCAAGCAGGACGAGTATTGCAAGAGTAAGCCGGAGCGAGGCCAGGCGTCGCAGTGCTGGTGCTATCCGAGCGGTCGGCGCTTGCAAGCGAAGCGCCTTTGCTTCGCATGTTCCCGGAAATGATGTGCGAATCACAGTTCGTGAACCATCATGGCGGGTTGGCGCAGTTCTCGTTACTGTCGCGCATCCAGTCCTTTCCGCTGCGGCCATTTCCCGGTGCCCCGGCAGATCCGCAATCCGCTTCGCGCCACAACCCGCTTCGCGCGAAATTGCGGATCTTGAGCACTGCGTTCATGTAGTAGGGCCCTCTGTTGTATGCCGTTACCGTGTTGTTTCTGACCTGCGTACCTGCGGCGAGTCCAACCTCGGGCCCGACATCGTTGAGGTTCACCAGCAATGCCTTGTTTTTCCAGCCATGCGGTACGGCGACATGGCACCAGTTGCAACGCAGGCGGCCGATCTTGTCCGCATGGAAGGAATGAAGATCACCGCGGCCACGGTCATCAGGATCGTTAAAGAATCCGGTACGCTGGCCGGAATTGGTGGCGTAAGCCGCGTAATTGTGGCATTTGAAGCACAGACCGTTCGCCTGCTGCCCGGTACCAGTGGAAGAGTCCCACGCGCCTTTCAAGATGAAGTTGTTGGTAGAGCCGTGAGGTCCCCACGAATTCCCGTTTTCGCCACCATCAGGAATGACGGACGTTGCCGAAGACACGTTAGAACCATGGCAGTCGCTGCAATACATGGTCTGCGTTCCGACTGCGTTGCTCCACGGTAACCGCCAGCGCGCGCTGATGTCGGAGCCGTTGCCGCGAATCGATCCTGTGCGCCCGGTACCGTCGATCACGGGATGCCAGGAGCGATGGTTGTTGATAGAGTACGCTGACGCGGCGCCAGAGTCGGTCGTCGTGACCTGTCCGCGATGCGAGAGAGGCGCCTGCAGCTCCTTCGCTTGGTTCGTGTATTGCGTGAGATTGTTGGTGCCGGCCGGTGTACCTCCGGGATAGCCGAGCTCGGGTCGATTGCCAGTCGGGTAAATGTTGTTGTCGCTGTAGCCGTAATCAGAATGGCACTTAAGACAAATCTGATACTCGCGCGTGACGTACGTCGCGCTGATGCTGATGTCGGCGCTCATGCCGGGGTCGCCGCGCTTCACCAGGTAACTCGATGGCAAGCTTTGAAAGGAAGCGCTGCCGTACACCGGTTCGACGCCCCACGCGCCGCGCAGCACCCCGGAGGCAATATTGGTGTGTGTGTAGCCAGTCGTGTCGGTGTGCCGATGCGTGCCTGCAGCATCGGGGGTACCGGAAATACTGCCGACCGGATTGCCCGCGAACGAGCGAAACTTCACCACACGGTGGGGATTGTGGCAGTCGGTGCACTCGGCGTGCCGGTTATTGAGGTTGCCTAGCCCGAGTTTGGTGCGCGGTTCGAGCATGTCGGCGCCACAGCGATTCACCGCCGTCGTGCAGTCCACGAAACCAGGATCGCTGAACCCTGCCCCGATATCGTGCACTTCGGCTCCCGCCGGCTGATCGCTCGACGCGATCGGCATGCGTCGCGGTAGCTGGACGTCGGTCCTAATGTTCGGCACGGTGGTGGTCGGTGTGATGGCACTCGATGCGCCATCGGTATGGCACTGGTAGCAAGTCTGCTCTAGCGCGGCATTGCCGCCAGACTTCGGACTGGCGACACTGTCCGTCCCCTCGCGCAGCAGGCGCGGCGCGCCTTGAACTGTGTGCGCATCGTGACAATTGAGGCATGCTGCCTTCCACACCGGCAGATTCGATGGAAACTCCCGTTGAGCGGCCGCCGTCGTCTGGTAGGTTTGCGTCGCGACCTGCGGATTCGCGTGTGCCGAGTAGGCCCACGTGCCGCTGCTGAAGTTCTTGTCGTGACACGCTAGGCAAATGATGTCGGTCAGCATGTTGTATGTGCCGCTCGGCATGGCTTCCTGGAAACGATTCAACCGCAGGAATTTCTGGTTGCCGCGTGAAAGGTCTGTCTCGCGCACATGTGGATCATGGCAGGTGCCGCACTGCAACTGTCCGACGGCCCCGGTACCGGTGCGCTCCAGTGGCATAGCGGGCCGGAACCCGGGTTCCCGTATACCGATAACTTCTCCAGTTCCGGGGGGCCACTTCTGGTTTGCATCCACCGGACGCAATTCCCCGTCGCGGTTGGCGAGCGCATTGGTGTAGTTCACCGAGATAGGATGATCGTTGGCGAGATCAACGCCCAGATTGCGCGTAAATCCGGTCGCCGTGCCAGCACCTCCGGGCACGGTGCCTCCGGGACCGGTACCTGACATCGGTATCGATACGGTTCCCGGCGTGGTGGCAGAGCCTTGGCCGCCGAGCACGTTGACGTTGCCGATCGCCAACGTGCCGTCGTGGCAGGAGAGGCAAAGCTTGGAGCTGCCGCCCGGCTGATCGAGTGAACCCTGGATTGCTTTGGCGTCGAGCGAGGAGGAGGTGTAGACGGTATAGGTCGCATTCGATAGCGCCCGGTTCCACAACGGTGTCACCCCGGCGGTCGCCGCATGCGGTGTGTGGCAGAACACGCACACTTGCGTCTCAGACACCGCCTTCACGGTGCCCGGCCCGCCAGTCGAAAGATTGTGCTTAGTGTTGCGAACGTCGGGCACGAGCGCGGCTAAAGCCGTGCCCGCAGCAAGCAGCACCATCACCAACGCCCACAGCGCAGTAAGCATGTCACGCGCGCTACCCGTCATTTCCGCCGGTCTCCAAGTACTGGAACAGCACTACGCGCCCGTTGAACATGTCGGCGACAAACACGCGGTTGCGGCTGTCGGTCCAGGCGCCGGACGGGAGATAGAACTTTCCGGTATCCTGCCCCAGGCCGCCGATTCCCATCAGGAACTCACCGTTTCGGTTGAAGACAAGCAAGTGGTCGTAGTACGACTCCACCACATAGATATTGCCGTCGCTGTCCACCGTCACCCCTTTGGGACGCACGAGGTTTCCGACGAACAAACCGCGCCGCCCGAAAGTGAGCCGCCAACGGCTGCCGCCGTCGGAGAAGACTTGAATGCGGCTGTTCATGGTGTCGGTAACGTAGAGCTCACCACGCGCGTAGGCGATATGCGTCGGAAAGTTGAATTCGCCATCGGCCTCACCATGACGACCGATCGTATTGAGGAGCCGTCCATCTTCGCTGAACACCTTGATATCGTGAGCGCGCGTATCGGCAACAAAAATGCGCCGCTGCGTAGCGTCATAAGCCAAGCCAGTCGGACGCTTGAGCACGCCGCGCCCGATTGTTCGTTGCGGATTGCCGCGTGAGTCGAGTCGAACGACAACGCCGAGTTCTGCGTCGGCCACCAGGATGTCTCCGTCGTGACCGGTCGCAATGCCGACTGGCGCCACGAAATTAATGAGCCCGTCGGCTTTGTCCCACACCATGAGGTCGCCCGCCACGGTGTCGAATACGAAGACTGCCTGACGGCTCGCGTCCGTAACTAAAATCCGACCCTTTGCGTCTACAGTGCCGGACTGGGGCCGCTGCAGCACGGTTAACGGCTTTTCGCCGAGCAGAAATGACGCGAGCCGACGCATGAATCCTTCCGCCGCCGGACTGCGGAAGTTTTCTTCACCGACTAGCCGCCCCGCGTAGAGAAAACGCGGTATCTCCGGCGGCGGCGGCCACATCAACCGCCTGCCTTCGGGTGCATCTTCCATGCCGAAATGCAGCACACGCGGCTCAGTCGCCGCGCACCCGGCAAGAAGCAAACTAATGCCAAGCACGAGCGCACAGGAAGCTCGCGCAACGCTGTTGCAGAACATCACCATCGACCCGGCCCCATCGTCTGATGCCCACCATATATACGGCTTGTCAGCCCGGGCCTTCCCGAATGGCAAAGATCGCAGCGCTCTGCGCCCCACGCGATCTCCCCGTTGTGACACATGCCACAGAACTTGCCATTGCTGATGTCTGCCATGCGCATTTCGTTCGCACCCGCGCGCATCTTGAATCCCAGTTCATCGTGACAGACCTTGCACCGAAATCGGATGCGATGAAACCAATGGGGAAAAATCACCGGCCGCGCACCTTCCTTTTCGGCTCGCTTATTGAGCACCACGTCCGCGTACTCGGCTCGCGCTGCAGGAATGAGCGTTGCCGCGAGAACGGCCAGGACCAGCATGCGTGTGAGAGTGCTTGCCATGCTCTACGATCCGCGCACCGCCGCGGCAGGCAACGGCTTGTCGCGTGCCGTGTTGTGGCAGCGGGCGCACGCGGTCAGTGGAAAGGAGACCGCGCCGTGGCAGACACCGCATTGCTCACCCTGCAGGATGCGCTCCATGCTGAAGGTGGTGGCCCCCGCCTTGGACTTGAAGAGATGCTCATGGCAATTGCTGCAATCGAGCCACAGCGTGTGTTGTCGATGCGGAAAGCGCACGATGGGCGTGCCACCCCGCAGATTGAGCAGGATGTCGAGATCGAGCATGCGTACTTTGGTTTCGGGACGAATATTAGTGCGTGGATTGATATGGCCGTCTTCCAGCGCGCTCACCCAGTTCACCTGGTTTCCCACATGGTCAGCCGGTAATCGCGAAAGTGCCGCGCGCGGTTCCTGCAGGATGCGCAAGGCGGGAATTTTCGGATCGTGGATACCGTCCTTGGCGAGCGGCACCCAGCGCCGTGCGATTTCAGCGGCGAGCGACACCTGCGAGACTATTATCAGCGCGAGCAGCAGTGCGCGCCTACGCCGCGACCATCCCGCATTGCGCTGAATGCCCATCTCCGATTCGCCTACTTGTCTTGCGAGGGCTCCGACACTTGCACCAGCTTGCCGCCGGCAAGCTTGAAGTGGAACTGGGTCGACACGGGCTCCATCCACAGGCCCTTGTCCGCCGGTGCGCGAGAGAACACAGGTACGCCGACCGTGATCGTCGCCTCATACGTTCCATCGCCGGCGAGCGGGCTATTGACCGCATAATGAAGCCCACTGCCGCCCCACATCGGATGCAGCGTGCCGGAGACTCTTTTCTTGCTGTCCCGGTTGATGGCACTGAACTTCACTTCAGCATAAGAAATGCGGGTCTTCGACTTCGGATCCTCGGGTTTGACCTCGACGTGGAAGAGCTCTCCTTTACTTACGGGGTGTTCGATCCAGCTTCCCCCCATCTGCATCCACATGCTTTTGGCGGGCTCGAGTTCGAAGATTACGATCATGCCGCCGACTACATTGCGGCCGACCAGCACGGTTTTCTGCGTTGCGTCTTCCGGTGTCGACAACACTTTAACTTTAGGCTGCGCGCCGAACACCGGAGCGCCAGACATCAATCCTGCGACGAGCAGCCGTACCAACCAATGTTTCATGTCCTCTCCTTTCGGCTTTCCAATCCACGTGAGAAACAGCCTCACCGATTTTGATTGATGGCCCACGACCAGCATCCGGTACTATCCAGGAATGAACACGCCAGCACTGCGGATCACCCGTATCAGCTCGCGCGTTGATTCCTCCAGCAACTGCACGGCGCCGCCGTGGTCGGCGCCCGCAGCCGCGGCATCAGCCTGCGCACGCAGTTGCGACGCCTTGTCTATGGATGATCGCTGTCCAGCGGTGCGCGCCTTGCCCTCCAGCAAGACCTTGATCAGCATCTGGTGTGTGTCATTGCGGTCTAGCTCGTAGCGATACTCCTCTTCACGCGTCGCAAAGTGCAGCGAGCGCACCAGCGTGTCGCCGCTCCGTAGCGAACTCACCGCAGCCTTCGCAACCAAATACGCACGATCGAGGGCGGCACGTCCGGTGTCGAACTTCCCTGCCGCGGCAAGCCGCTCAGCCTCACGGATCAGGTTGTCGATGTCGCGGCTGGTCTCTGCCACACCAACAGCACCCGGTTTTTCGGCAGCAACGCGCTGATATGCGGCGAGCAGAGAATTCACACTATCCAGACGTACTTGGTAATCGCTACGCGCTTTGGGCGTCGTCACCGCTTCCGGCGCCGCAAGCCGCACTGCTTCAAACATTTGCACGCTCGCCTCGGGCAGCAGTTGTGAGGCGCGTGCATACTCGCCGGCCTCAAACGCAGTTCGCGCCTGGCGGTAAATCTTGCGCGCCTTATCGCGCTTCTCGCGTGCCGCGCTATCGCCGCTCGACTCGACCTGACGCGCGGCAGAAGACTTTTCAAGCAGCGTTTCCACCGCCGCGAGCCTTTGCTCCAACCGCACCCGGTCCATGCCCCCATCGGCGGCCCTTTGCTGCGCATGCGTTCCGGTAACAAGCACGATCCCGCTCAGAGCAAGAACGGCCACAGAGAGTCGGATCAACATCATGCTCGCCCCATCATGGTTGGAATTCATTGCGAAGCGCTCCCCCAATAGATTTTCGATCTGCATTCCGCCCGAACGTAGGGCCGGCGTTCTTTTGGCGGGCATGGCAGAGCCTGCACTCTGAAATCGGGAAAGCAACCTTGCCGTGACACACGCCGCATTGCTGGCCAAGCATGATGGAGGCCATGCTCATCACGTTGGCACCTTTCTGCGGCGTGAATATCGCCGGATGACAGTTCGAACAATCCAGCCACTCGGTATGCTGCTTGTGCGGGAACACCACGTCCGGCATCGAACCCTTCACCTCGCGCACTATGTTCATGTCCATGACTGTCGCTTCCGCCTTGGGATTTCGTACGTCCCAGCGCGGCTGGATCTGCTTTCTCCCGAGCGCTGCGCCCCAATCGACGTAATTGCCGAGATTCGCTCGTGGCAACGACTGAAAGGAGGCAAGCGGAGCTTGTAGCAACACGGTGCCGGGACTCGTTGGATCGTGGATACCATCTTCCGAGGGTGAGCGGTTCCGCCTGTTCGGCGCAACCATCAGGCGATTAAATGCATTGGGGTCCGTCGACTCGTGCATCGTTGAGGCGGGTCCGCTCGCCGGCACCACGCTTGCGACTGGATTTTCGAAGGGAGCGGGCGCAGTGGAGACGGGTGATGTCGTTTCCGGCGGACGAGCCTCGGCGGGCGCGGATGCGCCCCGCACCTGTGTCAACATGAAATCGACCGCCGCGCGCACCTCGGCGTCAGAGAGCGAGGCGTTGCCTCCCTTGGGTGGCATCGCCGCTTTGCCTTTGATCGCATTGCCATATAGAGGGCCTGCACCCGCACTAAGGCGTGCGGTCCAGGCCGAACCATCGCCTGGCTTCGGTGCGCCAGCTAAACCGGTTGTGTGACAAGCAGCGCATGTCGCCTGATACACCTGCTTGCCCCTTGCAGGATCGGGCCCGGGGATGGTCGCTGCTCTTGCGCGCTCGGAGGGCTTCGCGCTTGATCGAGGGCTCGATGTGCTCGCATTCGGTACAGCAGTCGTGCTCATGATGTAGGTGACCGCCGCCATGACTTGTGAATCGGTAAGGGTTGCGTTGCCCCCTTTCGGAGGCATTGTCCCCTTGCCCTTGATGGCGTTTGCATAAATTATGCTGATGCCTGCGTCGAATCGCCGCGACCATGCGGCGGCATCGCCAATCCGCGGTGCGCCACCTGCACCTGTCGCATGGCATGCGGCGCAATTCGCGTCATAAACCGCTTTGGCATTGGACAGCTCCTGTGCGTGCAGTGACGCACCAAGAACCGCGATCGGAATTCCAAGGGTGAAGCCCTTTAGGCTCATCATTCCCGCTACTTTCGCCCCGGTTTGGGCTTGATTGCCGCAGGGTTCGACACACTGGTCGCCGTTTCTCCAGTTGCACCGCCAAGCAGATTAACGGTGCTTTCGTGCACCTGAGTCGGCGTTCCAGGCTTTGCGGAATGACAGAGATCACAGGTCTCTGTGGACCACGCCACCGAACCATTGTGGCACGCGCCACAAAACTGTCCGTCGATGATCTTCAGCATGTTGATGTCGTTGCCGCCGGCCCTAAACTTGAAACCGAGGTCGCTATGGCACACCTTGCAGCGGAAACGCACGCGGTGAAACCAGTGCGGAAAAACCACTGGCCGCATGCCCGCACTGTCCGAGTAGTTGTTCATGACTACGTCGCCATACTCAGCGCGCGCCTCGTTCGTTCCAGCGGACAGCGCCACAACGACCACCGCAACAACGAGCGTTACCAGCGCTGCAATCCGTTTCCACTTGGCGCTTATCGCGCCCCAGTAACTAGACTCTCCCATTAAAATGCTCCGAATTCGCGCGCCAAGCGGAAAAACAACAATGCATCGCGCCGCCCTTCAATGTCAGCGATACGCATTGACAGCCGCATGGCAACGCGCCCGACGTTGTAGTCGAACCGTTGCTCGAACGACTGAGTCACCCTCTCGCGCGGCGCGTCCACGTCGCCTTGAAGGCGCGTCCTGAACTGAGATTCGTTGATGCCATAGAGGGCGGTATAGCGAAGCCGCGGCACGTCGAAGACCCGCACGTGAAAATAGCTCAGCGTACCGCTGGCGTTTAAGCTAAAACCAGCACTTGGCGTACTGTTTGTGCTCTGGCGCACGCCTTGCACCGTCAGATTTGCTGCCGCGGATGAATTGCGATCGAACTGTACCTGGCCACTCGCCTGAAAGTTGATCATCTGAAATTCATTCGCGTTGTAACCGCTGGTACGCGCATCCGCTGCGAGCAGGCCCAGGTACGCACTGGTAGTTCCGTTTCTGCTGAGCCGCCACGATAGGCTGCCGTTGTGGCTCAACGTCTGTGATTGCGCGGTATCAGTATCGAAGTTCGTGGTGATTCCCTGCCCGAGTCCCAGGATGAGCTGAGAACCCTCTCCGAGCAGCAAGCTATAGCTAAAGTTGTGCCCGATCTGAGCCCCGATGTTCTGGCGTGTTCCCTCCACCGCGCCGGTCTGGTTGGCAACATTTGCTCCGGTGTTCCAGGTGTAAATTCCACCGAAGATGCCCACGGGGTCACCAATGTGTGTCGCGCTCGCAGCCTGTGTAGTAAGGAAGGTGTTCCTGTCGTCCGAAAGTAGCTGGGTAGCGCTCGCGCTCCCTGATAGCAGGGTTTGACGACTCAAGGCGTACGTGGCTCCGATGTTCCCGCCCAACGTCAGCGACTCGGTTTCGCCAACGCTGCTCGCGATTCGCGCGCGGAACATCCGGCCGCCTCCGGTCACGTAGAGGGGAGAAGCTTCCTCGGGCCCCCAGGTGACGATTGGGTTTGCCTGGGCGACATGCGATCTCCTGTCGAACGGCAACCCACCGGACAACAGATGAAAATCGCTGCTCGTCCAACTCGCGAGGCTCTCCATCGACCATTCGGGCTCCGGCCGGTAGCTGTGCCGCGCTGTAAGTTGGGAAAGACCGGTGCGCTCGCCAGTATTGCTGCGCGTATTGCGAGTATGGCTCCCGAAAATGTTGAATGCCCGGGGGCCGACGGTTCGATTCATACTCGCCGCCAGCGCGTCCACAGTGTCGCGGCCGAATGCGAGCGAGGACAGCGTGCTGCGGTCAAAATTGGCCGAATAACTGGTGTTGCCTTCGAGCGGCCGATAGCTCTGGCGCGCACCAAAGCGAGTATTGCGGAAATCGTTGGTGGCAAGTTCACCGCTCGCCCGGCTGTCACTCACACTGAAGTATGCGTTGAAGGGAAACCGGCTCACTGGAAACAGGGTGACAGCACCGTCGCCGGTTATCGCCGTGCTCGTATTGCGCCCCGCTTCGTTGGCAGTCTGGTTCGTGCCTTCGCCCAGGCGTTCCCTGCTGAGCAGTGCGCCAAGACCCCCGCTCACCTGCGCAAACCACGGTTGCCATACATAACTCGATGCCCTGATATTGGTGATTTCATTCTGTTGGAGCCGGCGCACCTGGTCCGTCCCTTTCTGCGCGCGCACGTCGCTCACGAGAGAGCCGCCCCATCGCAGCGGCGGCAGGACCCAATCGAACGCTCCAAAGGATGCCTCTGCATGCCCCTTCGGAAAATCCCCGGAAACTCCGACCGCAGGCCCCTGATCATTGGCCTGTGAGAACAATATCGGTCTCACTTCAGCCGCTCGCGACTTCCGCAAACCGACGGCGCCAGAATTCTGCTGTTGGGCGACGCTGAATTGCATGACGCTGTCAGCGTCGCAGCGCTCCGCAGCCGCGGTACGCTTCATATCCCACAAGGTGCCGTCGCAGCTCGCGAGTCCGGATAACAGCCCCGCTTCCCATCCCGCCTTGGCCCGAGTGTCCGAGCCGGCGCTACCGGCATGCATAATCAATCCGGCGCAACAGCTCGCGCAGGCCGCGGCGCGCCAGCCACGCTTTCCCGACGTCCACACATCGCTCCTCTCGGCCGTGCCCCACGCTGCTCCACTCAACGCGCCGTGCGGCCGCCGAAAGTCTTGCTTTCATTTCCGGAAGCGGGCGCTCCATTCCTGCTGATCTTGATTTCGGCGCGGGCACGCAGTCGGGCGAGCAGTTCTCGCCATTGCGCTTCGCCTTCGTCGCGCGACCACAGTTCAGCAATGTTGGCGCGCACCTCGGCAAAGTTTCGCAAGCGCGCCGACTGGCGTGCGATGACCCGGAACACCGCTATCCCTTCCAGCAACCTGAACGGCTGTGATGTCGCCCCAGGGTCAAGCTTGTCGATCTCGGTTTCTATGCCAGGCGGCAGCATGCCGCGGTGCCGATAGCCCAGGTCGCCTCCGGCGTGCGCCGAACTGTCGTCGGAGCGGAGCCGTGCCAGTTCTGCGAAATCTGCGCCGTTTTGAAGCTGCGTCACCATGCCCCGCAACTCTTCTAAAGCCTCTTCCCACGCCGCCGCTGGTGAGGAGGGATCAACCTTACGCATGATCATCGACAGGCGCACCCTCTCCGGTTCGGTAAAGCGGTCCGGATGAGCGCTGTAGTAGGCGCGCAACTCGGTCTCAGACGACGCACGTGCGACGCGCGCTGCCGACTCCAACTGTGCGATGACGCTTTGCTCGCGCAGCGCTTCACTCAAAGCGGACAGAACTCGTGATCGGTTCTCTGACCACTGCGGCCGGTTACGGTAGCGCTCGTCATACGCCGCGATCTCCGCACGAACCTTCTTCTCTTCCGGTTTGATGCCACGACGCTGCGCTTCTTTGAGCAGTAACATTCGATTTACCAGGCGGTCGGTCAGGTCTTGTTTAAGTGCGGCCAGCTGTTCTTCACTCGGCTGGCGGTGATAGAACTTCTGACGCACTGCGTTCGCCAGAGTAGCGGCGAATTCGTCGGTGCTGATTACCGCTCCATCAACCGTCGCATAGACGTCGCCTGTTGGACTCGCGGGGAACGCTGCCGCAGCAAAGCCCACCGCGAGTGCGCAGCTCGCTAGGATGGCACCAGCCCGCCAGATGCTCCTGCTCATTCTCCTGATGCTCCCCTGAAAGAAAAAGCGGGTCAGACTCGCCGCCTGACCCGCGGCTCATTGAATCGCGCCTACTTGACGTGGCAGGAGAGGCACAAGTTACTGGTGTTGTTCGCGACTCTCAGGAATGTCGGATTGCTGTAGTTGTGCGGATCATGGCAGCTGCCGC
>JBQTJV010000237.1:0-9233 GCA_052386775.1 Betaproteobacteria bacterium | reverse complement strand
GGCGAAGGTCTTGAGGAGAGCGATCTGGCGGTCCGAGAAGGGCCGAGCCTCGGCCCGGAGGACCCCGATAACTCCGATCGCGACACCCTCGCGCATCAACGGGACGCTGAGCACTGTGCGGAACCCCGACCGCCGCGCGACCTCGCTGCCCTCCGGGAATTCGTCCGGTTCGGCCTGCAGGTCGGCGACGTGGACCATTTGTCCGTCCATGATCGCCCGCCCAGGGACGTTCCCACGGTCGAGCGGCAGCGTGAACTCTCTGATCGGCCCCAGCGGGATCGGGCCGTGATGGGCGGCGAGCACGAGCCGATCGCCGTCGCGCCGGAAGATCCCGCCATCGAGGGACTCGCACAACCGTGCCGCGCTCTCCGCGATCGTGTCGAACACCGGCTGCACATCGGTAGGCGACTGGCTGATCACGCGCAGAATCTCGCCCGTCGCCGTCTGCTGTTCCAGTGACTCCGTCAGCGCGCTGTTCCTGGCCTGAAGCTCCTTGAACAGACGCACATTCTCGACCGCGATCACCGCCTGCGCCGCGAATGTTTCAAGGATCCTGACCTGCTTTTCGGTGAAGAGCTGCGGTGTAAAGCGCCGAGCGATGATAAGTCCGATCGGCTCACCCTCCTTTAGCAGAGGGACCCCGAGATGCGCTTTCGAACCCGATACCTTGTGCGCGGCATACTCGCGTTCGTACTCGGGATCGGTATCGACATCCTCGATCTGGACGCTGCGCCGTTCCAGCGCCACCCGACCCGTCAATGAGCCTCGTCCAGGCTGAAGCGGGATCGTGCCCCAAAACGACATGAACGCGTCCTGGTCAGCGAAATTTCCCGCGTTTGCGACGTATCGGTATGCATCGCCTTCCCGTTGCAGGACCGAGGCATTGTCAGCGCCGCACAGCTCGACGGCTTTTTGAGCGATCGACTGGAAGACCGGTGACACGTCAAGCGTTGATTGGCTGATGACGTTGAGGATTTCACTCGTTGCAGTCTGCTGCTCCAGCGCTTCAGCGAGCTCGGCGTTTCGCGCCTGGAGTTCCTTGAACAGCCGCACATTCTCGATCGCAATCACCGCCTGATCAGCGAAGGTCTTCAGCAGCGTAATCTCTTTTTCAGTGAAGGACCCCGGTATGCCGCGAGTCACACCAATTGCACCGATCACATTCTGTTTCTGCACCATCGGCGCATACAGCAGCGCGCGGTTACCCCTGCGTTTGGCTCGCGCCTTTGTCCCTTCGCTGAGCCATTCTTCCGCAAAGATGTCCGGGATGTGCACAATTTCCCGCCGCAGGATGGCCCGGGCGGAAGGCCTGCGATCATCATTTAGCGGAGTCGGCAAGTGGACGCCACTGGCGAGTTCGGTAGTTGCCACAATTTCAGTGTGATCTCCTTTGACAAGCCGCAGAGACATGTCCACGCCACCGAATAGACGAACACCACTTTCTACGATCGCATCAAACACCGGTTGAGTGTCCGTGGGCGAACTGCTGATGACACCCAAGATCCCGGCAGTCGCCGTCTGCTGATCGAGTGCTTCCTTCGTTTCGTTGAACAGACGAACGTTCTGGACAGCGATGACAGCCTGGTCGGCAAAGGTCTGGAGAAGCTTGATCTGCGACTCGGGGAACGGGCCGGGGTCCGTCCTGCCTACGCCGATCGCGCCGATCATACGGCCTTCCTGCACCAGCGGTACCGCCAAGGCGCTTCGATAGTTACCCGTGCGTGCGGTTGCATGGTCATACTCGGCATCCTGTTCGACATCTGGAACGTGTTCGACACGGCCACTGAGGATGGCGCGTGTGGTAACCCATTTGCGGTGCAGCGGAAACGAAGCGAACTCCTTGCGCCAGAAATCCGCCACTTCCGGTGCAACATTGGCGTGGCTCACAATGTGGCTCATCTCCCCGTCGAAGCGATTCACCCACGCCTGCACCCCGCCGCATAGCCGAACCGCGCTTTCGGCAATCGTGTCGAACACCGGTTGCGTATCGGTCGGCGAGCGACTGATGACTTTGAGGATTTCCGCGGTAGCCGTCTGCTGCTCCAGCGCCTCCGTGATTTCGTCGTTGCGGGCCTGAAGTTCCTTGAACAGACGCACGTTCTCGATTGCGATGACCGCCTGGTCGGCAAAGGTCTTAAGCAGCGCGATCTGTTTATCGCTGAACGGGCCCGGCGTTGGGCGATTGACGATTATGACCCCGACTGCGCCGTCCTCGCGCAGCAGTGGAACAAACAGCTCCGCCCTGACACCCAGTTGTCGCACACGCTGCTTGATACGCGGGCTGATCCAGTCTTCGGCAGAAATGTCCGGGACGTGAACGACTTCGCGGCGCAGCATGGCGCGCGACGGCGGATGGTTGTCGTCATCAATACGATTCGGAAACGGCTCAGGATTCGCCGCGAAAGCGGGCACGGTACTTGCGACCCTCACGATGTCCGCGCCTCGCGCGAGCAGGAGCGTCACATTTGCTCCGCCGAACAATCGAAAGCCGCTTTTTACGATCGCGTCAAAAACAGGCTGGGTGTCGGTGGGTGAACTGCTGATCACCTTGAGAATTTCTGCGGTCGCCGTTTGCTGTTCCAGCGCTTCCGTGATTTCAGCGTTGCGCGCCTGGAGTTCCTTGAACAGGCGCACATTCTCGATGGCGATCACCGCTTGATCGGAAAATGTCTTGAGCAGCGCAATTTGCTTTTCGCTAAAGGGACCGGGCGCCGCGCGGGTAACGACCATTACCCCGACGGCATGGTTCTCTCGGAGCATTGGCGCGGCCATAATGGCGCGATGGCCGCGGCGCCTCGCTCTATCCCTAACCCTTTCATCGACCCACGCCTCGGCAAAGACATCTGCGACCTGCACGACCTCGCCGCGCACGATGGCTCGCGACGAAATATTCCGCTCGTCGCCGAGTGGATAAGCGATCGGGCCGTCATAATCACTGAGAGATAGGGTGCTCGCCACTGTCTCCGTGTGATCGCCGTTGATGAGCCGCATGGAAACGTTCATTCCTCCGAAAAGATGAACGCCGCTCTTTACGATCGCGTCGAATACGGGTTGTGTGTCTGTCGGCGAACTGCTGATGACGCGCAGGATCTCACTGATCACCGTTTGTTGTTCGAGCGCTTCCTTCGTCTCATTGAACAGCCGCACGTTCTCAATCGCGATCACAGCCTGGTCGGCGAAGGTTTTCACCAGATCAATCTGAGCCTGCGTGAAGGGCTTCATCTCGTGCCGGCCGCATCCGATGACCCCTATCGGTACCCCGTTCCGAATGATCGGAATTCCGAGGTATGTCCGATATGTCGCCGCGCGCTGCAGCACCTTCAGCGTTTGCCGGTCATAGTCAGGATCGGTCAGGACGTCCTCGACGTGCACAGGTCGGCATTCGACAAAGGCGCGTCCGATAACGAAGTTCCGGAGGGGCGGCCTCGGGAACAGGCTGTGATACGCCTTCGTCTCAGCCGGCGACATGTTGCTGATCGCCGCAAGGTGAAGGAGACTGCCATCGAATCGGGTTACCGCACTGAACTCAGCATCGCACAGCCGCGCCGCGCTCGACACGATCGCCTCGAACACCGGCTGCACATCGGTCGGGGATTGGCTGATCACGCGCAGGATCTCGCTTGTGGCCGTCTGCTGTTCCAGTGCTTCGGTCACGTCTGCGTTGCGCGTCTGGAGTTCCTTGAACAGCCGAGCGTTCTCGATGGCGATCACCGCCTGGTCGGCGAAGGTCTCGAGCAGCGCGACCTGGCGGTCCGAGAAGAGTTGAGCCTCGACCCGGCGGACCCCGATCACGCCGATCGCGACACCCTCACGCATTAGCGGAACGCAGAGCGCGGTGCGCCACCCCAACCGCCGAGCGTGCTCGCTGCCCACCGGGAATTCGCCCGACTCGGCCTGCAAATCGGCAACGTGAACCATTTGTCCATCCAGGATCGACCGGCCAGGGACCACTCCGCGGTCGAGCGGCAGCGAGAACTCTCCGATGGGCCCCAGCGGGATCGAGCCGTGATGCGCGGCCAGCACGAGCCGGTCGCCGTCCCGCCGAAAGATCGTGCCATCGAGGGACTCGCACAGCCGCGCCGCGCTCTCCGCGATCGTGTCGAACGCCGGTTGCGCGTCGGTCGGGGATTGGCTGATCACACGCAGGATCTCGCTTGTGGCCGTCTGCTGTTCCAGTGCTTCGGTCACGTCTGCGTTGCGCGTCTGGAGTTCCTTGAACAGGCGCACATTCTCAATCGCGATCACCGCCTGGTCGGCGAAGGTCTTGAGCAGGGCGATCTGCCTGTCCGTAAAGCGACCCGGCGTCGCACGAGTAACGGCGATCAGACCGATTGGCCCGCTATCGCGCAGCATCGGGGCGGCGAGTATCGCCCGCCAACCGCGACGTCTGGCAGTCTGCTTCACGCGTGAGCTGGCCCACTGCTCAGCATTGATGTCCGGGACTTCCACTGTTTCGCGCCTGGACATGGCGCGCACACCGGGAAGGCCCTCGTCTTCTAACGGAAAAGAATGTCCGGTCGGGTCATCGATAGCCGACGTACTTGCCACCCTGACGGCGTACGATCCTCTTACCACCCGAAGCGACACATTCATTCCACCGAAGAGACGCATACCGCTCTTGACGATTGCATCGAATACCGGCTGTGTATCGGTCGGCGAGCTGCTGATGACTCTGAGGATCTCCGCAGTAGCTATTTGCTGCTCAAGCGCCTCATTCGTCTCGTTGAACAGGCGAACGTTCTCAATGGCGATCGCCGCCTGGTTGGCAAAAGTCTGTACCAGGGCAATCTGCTGCCTGGTGAACGGCTGAACTACGGACTTGCGCAACAGGATCACGCCGAGCGCGCGTTTCTCGTGCAAGAGCGGCACCGCGAGCATCGTGCGCAGGAGGGCGCCATGCTTGCTTTGTATCTGCCTGGAAACGGGATATTTTTCGGGAGGCTCCGCGGCAAAATCCTTGACGTGGATCGGCTTGCGATTCAGCATGGCCCTGCCCGGCACGGAGCGACGATCGACGGCTACTGCGAGCCCCGGCTTCGAGGCAGGCATACGACCGCATCCGGCAACATACGTCATGCGATCGCCTTCCATGAGCCAGATGCGGGCGTCTCCCGTCCGGCACAGACGCAAGGCATGCTCGGCGACGACCTGGAGCACGGGGATCACATTGCCCCGAGCCCCCGACATCACCCGCAGGACATCGCTGATCGCAGCCTGCTGTTCTTGCGCCTCGGACAACGCCGCCCTGAGCGCCTTTGCTTCCCGTTCCAGCGCGGCACACGACCGTTTTCGTTTTGCAGGCATCCGTCAAATCCCTCCGCTAAGCAGCACTTCGTTCTGCCCGCTGCGGTATACCTCACAGTCCGTTAGCAACGCGTGCTTGTTGTCCCCGAGCCTACTCGCACACCGACATCCCCCCTGTTAAATCCTCCATCGCAGCATTGTGAAATATTCACGTTGATGCTGGATGACGGCGCTACCACTGCCTTGGCGGTGTCCGGTTGATGGTAATGCGCCTGTGCTCTACGGTGATATATCCGCCCCTGGAAAGATCCTTCAAGATCCTGCTGATCATCTCGCGTGAGGCGCCGACACGGTTAGCGATGTCCTGCTGGGTAAGCGGCTCGTTGATAACCAGCCTCCCGTTCTCCTTTACCGCAAGCTCGAGGAGCAAGCGTGCCACCCGGCCGTAGACGTCCATCAGCGCGAGGCTTTTCACGCTCTCGGTCAGCGCCCGGGTTCGGCCTATGAGCTTTTCGACCAGGTGAATCGCAAATTCGGGATGCGCTCGCAGAAACTCGCGGAACCGGCTTTTGGAGACGACCGCGAACCGGCAGTCCTCAAGGGTCATCACCGAGGCCGAGCGCGGCCCGCCGTCGAGCACCATCTCGCCGAAGTACTCGCCCGGACCCTGCGTGGCAAGAACAATCTCCTTGCCTGCCTCGTCGCTCAGGAACACCTTCACGCGTCCGGACAGGATGATGTAGAGGGAGTCGGTTTCATCGCCTTCGTTGACGATCACCGTGTTCTTGCGGTAAGTCCTGACCACGCCTTCGTCGGACAGCGCCCGCAGCTCGCCCTTGCCCAGGTCGAGCACCGCGGAATCGCGCATCCCCGCCATCGTAGAGGCCTCCTCCAAGGACCACCGCGTGGAGATTCTATGTCGCTCGCATTGCACCGTCCATTGGAGAACGCCCCCGCCGCTCCCAATCGCGAAGCCTGCCTGCCCGTCAGGTGTTGAGACCCAGCACGTTATACGCGTACACCGGTTGGACAAATCCCTTCAAGTTGAAGGATCCCATCGGCTCCGCCTGCACAAGCTGCTCCACCCGGGCAAACGCCTTCTGACTGATGAGGATCTGGCCCTCCTTTGCCTCTGCGCAGAGGCGCGCAGCGAGGTTGACCACGCTGCCAATCGCAGCGTAATCGCGGCGGCCTTCGAAGCCGATGGTTCCCAGCGTAGCGTAGCCGTGCGCAATGCCGCTGCCCAGGTCAAGGGCGTAACCGCGCTTGTGCCACTCACTTCGCAGCCCCGCGAAACGCTCGCGCAATGCCAATGCCATTCGCACCGCCTGTCCGGGCGAGTCGGGAAGCGGCATGGGGTCGTTGAAAAAGATCATCATCCCGTCGCCGGCGAAGTACTCGATCGTTCCACCGTGTTGCATGACGAGCCGCCCTACCAGCTCGTGGAATTCAGCCAGCACGCCCATCACTTCTTCGGGTTCGGCGGATTCCGTGAATGCCGTGAAGCCCCTGAGGTCCAGAAACGCCACGGTGATCTCGCGCCGGTGTGGCTTGAGCAGCTCGTCGGCGCCGCCCGACACGATCATCTCCGCAATCTGCGGCGAAAAAAACCCCTTCAGCCGGCCCAGGCGATCGAGCTGATTCACCTGCTCCTGAACCCGCTGCTCCAGTGTCCGATTCCATTCCGTGAGCTGCCGCGCCTGGTCCTGGATCGTGTCGTAATAGGCCTTGACGCGCAGCAGCGACCGGACGCGTGCAAGCAGCTCCGGCTGGTTGATGGGCTTTGAGAGAAAGTCGTCGGCGCCGGCCTCGATTCCCTTCACGCGCTCGCCAGCCGGATCGAGAGCAGTGACCATCACGACCGGCAGCATTTCCGTCGCCGGGTTGGCACGGATCGCCCGGCACACCTCGTAGCCATTGATGTCCGGCATCATGACATCGAGCAACACGAGGTCGGGCTTTTCTGCATCGACCTGCGAGAGGGCGTCCTTGCCACCAGATGCCGTGACGACGCGATAGCCTCTGAACGTGAGGACGTCCGCGAGGATCTTCACGTTCGTGGGGGTGTCGTCCACGACAAGGATTTTTGCTGCAGCAGTCATGCGGCTTCGCCTCCGGCGCGCGAGATGGTGTCGCGTACCGCTTTCACGAAGTCCTTGACCTGGATCGGCTTGGTCTGCAATGCCTCAAAGCCCGCTTCCACGATCTTCTTGCGGTCTTCGGTCATCGCCGAGGCCGTTACGGCGATCACGGGAATGCCCTTCGTGGCGGGATCGGCGCGAAGCTGACCGAGCGCTTCGATCCCGTTCATGCCGGGCAGGTGAAAGTCCAGCAGGATCAGCGCCGGTTTTTGCTCGCGCGCGAGCCGTATGCCGTCCTCGGCGTTGTCCGTCTCGATGATCCGGTAGCCGTGAAACTGCAACACGTCGCGGGCGAGCTTGCGGTTCTTTTCATTGTCCTCCACGATCAGCACAAGCTCGTTCGCCATATCGTCCTCCCGCTCGTGACTTTCATGCCCGGAGTTGCGGTCTATCCGGGAGTGTAAACGTGAATGTGGACCCCTTTCCCAGCTCGCTTTCGACGCGGATCGCCCCGCCGTGAAGTTCGACGAATTTCCTGGTCAACGCGAGCCCCAAACCGGTGCCTTCGGATTTCTTGGTATAGTCAGTCCCGATTTGGCGGAATTCCTCGAATACCGCAGCCTGGTCCTGCGGCGCGATACCGATACCCGTGTCGCTTACCGCGATTTCCACGCGGCCATCGAGGTGGCGGGCGGCCACGTTGATGCGCCCACCCTCGGGGGTGAACTTCACCGAGTTCGACAGCAGGTTCAGCAGGATCTGCTTGAGCTTGCGCTCGTCTGCAGTGATCTCTCCCAGCCTCTCGTCCATCTCGGCGGAGAGCTCGATGCCATGCCGACCGGCGCGTTCGCGGACGAGCGTCAATGCATTGTCTATCGCGGAAGGCAGATGAAACGTGGCCAGGTCGAGTTCCATGCGACCGGCCTCGACCTTGGACAGATCGAGGATGTCGTTGATGAGCGAGAGCAAGTGTTTGCCGGAACCGTGAATGTCGTCGATGTACTCGGCCTGCTTGTCGTTCATTTCGCCGAACATGCGTTCCTGCAGCACTTCAGAGAAACCGATGATGGCGTTCAGCGGCGTCCTTAGCTCGTGCGACATGTTGGCGAGAAATTCCGACTTGTGCCGGTTCGCGATCTCCAGCTCGCGGGTGCGCTCCTCCACCTTGCGTTCAAGATCAGAATATGATTCCTTGAGGGCCGCCGCCATCTTGTTGAATTGTTCGCCCAATGCCTCCAGCTCGTCTCCCGTGTGAACGCTGATGCGCTGGTCAAGATCTCCGGCGCCGATCCGGCCGGCGCCTTCCTGGATCGCGCGGATCGGTTGCACCATGCGGCGCGCGAGAAACACGCTCACGATTACCGAAAGGAGGAGGCCGACGACGAGCAACAGCGCGGCGCGATAGACCTCTGCGACCAGCGGCGCGAATGCTTCCTCGAGCTTCAGTTCCGTGATGACGTGCCAGCCGAGAGTGGAAATCGTCGCGTTCGAGGTCAGTACCTCGTGGTCCGAGCGATCGCGCACGATGGTCGCCTCCGCCTGCTCGTCGGGCGCCAGCCTGCTGCTTTCCCGCGCCGCGCGCACCTGCGGCGTGCCCGACCAGTCGAGCTTCTGCAGCACCAGGCTGATGTCCGGATGCGCGATCAGATATCCGGTCGCGTCCACCACGTAGGCAAGGCCGGCCTTGCCGATCCTGATCTGCGACACCACGTCCCACACGAACTTCAGGTTCACCTCGGCGGTGGTGACGCCGCCTTCCTGGCCCCCGGCGGCGCGCGCGATCGTCATGTAGGGTTCGGTTTCCTTGCGGAAGTAGACCGGCCCGAAATAGGTGCCGCCCTTCTGCGGCACCGTAAAGCGCGGATCAGCGGCGAAACTGCGGGCCTCGCCGAGCTGGTCCATGGCGAG
>JBQTJV010000236.1:0-4646 GCA_052386775.1 Betaproteobacteria bacterium | reverse complement strand
ACGCCGAAGAGCGGGATACTCGACCTCGCCGTCGACTAGGTTCCGTTCCTCTTCAGGCCGAGTGTGGCGGTCAGCCACGAAGAGACGATCTCGCACACCGTATCTTCCCGGCCATTGTAGAAGTGGTCGCAGTCGGGAATGATTTCGACCCGGCACGGCCCGCCAGCCGCTCGCTGGAATTCTTCGGCGGGATAGCGATCGACGTCTTCCTTGTCGCCGCGGATGGCGAGCACCGGGCATCCGATCTTCGGCGCAAGCGCAATGGTGTCGGGAATGGTTTTGATGCGGTCGAGGAAACTCTCTGCGCTGATCACGTACCACCATCCCGGCATGAACATGAGTTCGCGACCACGACCGTCCTGCACCAGTGCCTGCGCCCGCGCCGTGAGTTCATCAAGGCGATCGGCTGCGAAGATACGCTCGGTGCCGCTCGCCACGCCGGCGCGTTCGCCGCCGCGTCCCGCGGACAGCAGCACCAGCGCCCGGGTCTGCGGATGATCGACCACGTGCTGCACGCCGAGCATGCCGCCGTTGCTGTGGCCAATCACCACCGGAGCCGGGAAGCCGCGCGCAGCGAGCCATCGCGCCGCGATACGATTGTCCTCCAGCGCTTCGTGCGTGAATTGAAATGCGCCGCCTTCGACGATGCGGCTGTTGCGCGTGCTCAAAACATCGTGGCCGCGGCGATTGAACGTGAGGCAGGCGAAACCGAGACGCGTCAGCACCGGCGGCAGAAACCGCGAGGCGCCGACATAAAAGTTCATCGTGTTGCCGTGAAAGAACAGCGCGGCGCCCGCCGTGGCGCCGCCCTCCGGCTCGTAGTACGCACCGTCGAGAGGAATCGAGCCGGTCGGGATCGTAACCAGTTCCGTGCGCATCGATGTCCCGGATGGCGATGGCTCGGCCAACGGCCTAACCGCGGCTGCCGCCGATCTTCAGCAATCGGGGCTTCGGTCGCCTGACGATCGTGGGCGTTTTGGTTTCGCCGCTCTTGATCATCCTCGCCGGCTTGGCCGGCCCGGTGTCGAGGGGCTGTATGGTGGAGATGGCGTGTTTGTAGACCTTGTCGGTCAGCGGCCCCTTCATCAGGATGACGTACTGATCGTAGGAAACGATTTCGCCTTCCAGCTTGACGCCGCTTGCGAGGAATACCGCGACCTTCCGGTGCTCGTCGATCATCTGCCGCAGGAATCGGTCCTGCGCCGCCGGCCCGGCCGAGGCGCTTGCTTTTCCCGATTTCTTTGCAGTGGTTTTCGTCTTGGTAGGCTTGAGCAGCCTGGCAGCCATTTCACAAACCCCGGTGAGCGACGTGCGACGCGATAGGAATGAGATTATAGCCCGTGCGATCCGTTCCCGCGATGCTACTTCCTGTGGCACTTTCCTCGTCGTCCACGTTTCGGTTTTCCCGAATCCTTTCGTAATCGGCTATGCTGGCGGCGCCATATACACGGCCGGGGAGTCATATGACGACGGAAAGTAATTCAAACAATGCGGCGCGGGAACTTGCGGGCAAGGTAGCGCTCGTCACCGGCGCATCTCGCAATATCGGACGCGCCATTGCGCTGGCCCTGGCGCAGGGCGGGGCCGCTGTCGCAGTCAATGCGCGCAGTTCGCATGAGGATGCGCAGAAAGTCGTCGGCGAGATCCGGGAAACAGGCGGGCGCGCCGACGCCTTTTTGGCCGATATTTCGGATCCGGCTCAGGTGGCGGCGATGGTCGATGGCGTCTGCCAGCGCTACGGTCGCATCGACATCCTGGTGCTGAACGCTTCGGTGCGCAAGGAGACGCCCTTTCGCGACATGAGTTTCGACGAGTGGCGCAGCCTGCTTTCGATCACGCTCGACGGATCGTTTCACTGCACCAAGGCGTGTCTTCCGGCCATGATAGCCGCCGGCGGGGGCAGCATCGTCACCCTGGGCGGCATGACCGCCCTCTCGGGTGCGAAAGGCCGCGTGCACGGCTCCGTAGGCAAGCACGGACTTTACGGCATGACGCGCGCGCTCGCGCGCGAACTCGGGGAGCACGGCATACGCGCAAACTGCGTCGCCCCTGGCCAGATGAACACGGCGCGGGCCGCCGGGCGCTCGGCACGCCCGGACGCGTCGCTGGTGCCGCTCGGCCGGCGCATCGAGCCGGAGGAAATCGCCTCCGTGGTGCGATTTCTGTGCGGCCCGGGCGCCAGCATGATCAGCGGGCAGCTGATTTACGTCGACGGCGGCCAGATGATGTTCTAAGAGCCCGCGCGCGTCGCGAGCCAACATTGCGGATCACGCGATGGGCGCGCGGCGGCTGCGACTCGTTAGCCGCAGGCCCGTTTGCGGGAGCAGCCGCAGAAGCCCCGCCCCGTCATCGTTCAAACACGCCGCCTTGCACCCCGTCCCGCACCACGCTGCGCGAGACCGAGGCCGGGGCGCATGGGCAAGACGCCCGACCAGGGCAGCGGGCGATGCGCTTTTTTACAGCACGCCGTGGCGCTTTTACGTCCCCGCCCGGTGTCAGCGGCGCACGGCGTACATCAACCGGCGCAGTTCGCGGCTGCCGACGGCGGCCGGCTCCACGCCGCTGAAATCGCCGCGCAAGGTCTTCAGCGCATAGCGCTCTTCATCGATCTCCGACTGCGTTCGGAATCCGAGCCGGCGCAGCACTGGCAGCGGCGGGCACCAGCCTTGCACGGCATGCTGCAGCAAAAAGCCCATGACCAGTGCCGGCAACACGAAAAAGCGACGATCGACAAAAACGCCCATCCCCAATCCGATCAGCGCCAGCGTGGAAGCGTTCGTCTCGAGCATGCGCTCGATGTCCCATTCGCGATCCAACTCGAGCAGCCTGCGTTCGATCGCGTCGGCGCCCGCGGCTGCGCAGCGCGCGACGTTCTTCTCCAGGTCCAGGCGGATGCGGGCGTTGACCTCGTCGCTGGTGTGCGCCGGGACGCGTCGGGTGGTGTCGGGCAGCATGAAAGCGCTCCGGTTAAGTGCTGTGCCCCGAGAAGCAAGTCACGTGCCCGGGCACTGCGTTCCGGTGCTGCGTGCCTCAACCGATCCGCACTACGATCTTTCCGACCTGCGCGTTCGATTCCATGCGGGCCTTCGCCTGCGGCAGCTCGTCGAACGAAAACACGCGGTCGATGACCGGCTTGATTCTGCCGTCGGCGATGGCCGGCAGCACGTCGCGCGCGAATCCGCGAACCGCCGCTGCGCGCCCCTCCGCATCGAGCCGGCTGTTCGAGACGCCGAACACGACGAAGCGATTGGCATGCAGCGCGCCGAGATCGATCTCGCTCTTCACCACGCCGTCCACGTAGCCGACAGTGGCAATGCGCCCGTTGAAAGCGAGCGCGCGCATGCACTCCCCGAATACCGAGCCGCCGACACAGTTGACGACCAGGTCGACTCCCCGGCCGCCCGTCGCCTCCTTCACCCGCGCTGCAAAATCGCCGCTGCGGGTGCGGATTCCGACCTCCAGGCCCGCTGCCTTCAACCGTTCCAGCTTCTCGGCGGAACCGGACGTGCCGATGGTATGCACGCCGAGCATCGCGGCGATCTGCACGCTCGCGACGCCGGCGCCCGAGGAAGCCGCTGTTACGAGCAGCCATTGTCCGCGCTGCAATCCTCCGTACGGATAGAGCATTTCGTAGGCCGTGAGGAAACTCACCGGGATGGCGGCGGCCTCCTCCCAGCTCAATCGCGCGGGCATGGGCATCGCCTGGTGGGCCTCCATGAGCGCATAAGGCGCGAAGCCGCCCCGCGCGCGACCGAACACGCGCTCGCCTGCCTTCACCGCGGTGACGCCTTCGCCTGCCGCGTGCACGATGCCCGAGACTTCGTTGCCGCCGAGTTTTTCGGGTCCGCCATGCACGACGCCGCCGACGATGAGTTCGCCGCGATTGAGCGCGCTTGCCTGTACCCGCACGACGATCTGTCCTGCCTTGGGCTGCGGCTCCGGCACGTCGCGAAGTTCGAGCACCGCCTTGTCGTGATCGGTCTTGATCCAGTAGGACTTCATCTCGTCTCCCTGTGACGTAACGCTAGCCGCTGCGCGCCGGCAGCGGCCAGTTCAACCATGCGCAGACCCCGCGCCCCATGATCCATTGTTTGTCCTCCTCGGTAAGCCATGGCATTTCCTCGGTGAACATCGTGACGCCCTGCCGATACGTGCACGGCAGGCGCGAGAAGTCGGTCCCCCAGAACATGCGTTTCGGACCGAAGGCATCGTAGACCCGCCGGATGTAGGGGTGCAGCCGCCGGTACGGATACGCGTCCTTCGTATAGCACGGCAACGCGCTCGCCTTTACCGCGATATTGCTTCGCTTCGCGAGCGCAAGCAGGTTGTCCAGGCCGCGAAAAGCTTCCTCGTCGCAGGTATTGCGCGTCAATGCGAGATGATCCATCACCAGCCTGAGGCCGGGATGCCGCTCGGCGACACGGTCGACGAGCGGGGCAAGCGCGTGGTTGACGAGCACCATGATCGGGATCTCGAGTCGTTCTGCTGCGGCCCACACCCAGTCCATGCGCCCTTCGGTCAGCGGTGGCAGCAACATCGGCGCGTGGAACGTGAAGCGCAGGCCGAGCATGCCGGGCTGCTGGCGCCAGGTGCGCACCCGCTCACGGGCATCCGGCGCTTCGGTATCGAGGCGGCCCATCACGCCA
>JBQTJV010000235.1:0-5647 GCA_052386775.1 Betaproteobacteria bacterium | reverse complement strand
TCGTCGGCTACGGGTGCACCACGTGCAACGGCAACTCGGGACCGCTCGCGCCGGAGATCGAAGCCGCCATTCGCGAGCACGGACTGGTGTCGGTGGCAGTCCTGTCCGGCAACCGCAACTTCGAAGGCAGAGTACAGCCGCATGCGCGCGCGGCGTATCTCGCTTCACCCGCGCTGGTCGTGGCGTACGCGATCGCCGGCACCATCACGCGCGATCTCGACACCGCGCCGCTCGGGCACGATGCACAAGGGCGGGCGGTCTACCTCAGGGACATCTGGCCTGCCACCGACGACATCGTGCACACGCTCACATCGAGCCTCACGCCCGAGGTCTATGCTGCGAGTTACGCGCACCTTTTCGACGGCGCCGCGGAATGGCAGGCATTGAAAGTCGATTCCTCGCCGCTGTTCCCGTGGTCTGCCGAGAGCACGTTTCTGCGTCGCCCTCCGTTTTTCGACGCCATACCGCAAGCGCTTCCTCCGCTGAACGAGCTGCGCGGCATGCGCGCGCTCGCCCTCCTGGGCGACATGGTGACCACCGATCACCTTTCGCCGAACAACGTGATTGCAGCAAACAGTCCGGCCGCACGGTATCTCGCCGCGCGCGGCGTCAAGCCCGTCGATTTTCAAACCTATGGATTCCGGCGCGGCAATCACGAGATGGCGCTTCGCGGCACCTTTGCTTCCGGGCGGCTCAAAAACGAAATGGTGCCCGGCGTGGAGGGGCCCTATACCCGGCTGCAGCCTGAGGGCACCGTGATTCCCATATTCGACGCCGCCCAGGCGTACCGCGAGCGCGGCGTTCCCTTGATCGTGTTCGCCGGACGCGAATACGGCGCCGGGTCCTCGCGCGACTGGGCGGCGAAGGGGCCGGCGCTGCTCGGCGTGAAGGCGGTGGTGGCGGAGAGCTTTGAGCGGATCCACCGCGCCAACCTCGTCGGCATGGGCGTGCTGCCGCTCGAGTTGAAAGACCTGAGGCGCGCTCAGCTCCGCCTGGACGGCACGGAAACCTTCGATATCGCGGGGATCAGGGACGGGCTGGGAACGAGAGCGGAACTCACGCTGCGCGTCCACCGTAGCAACGGCACCGTCGATGAGATCGCGGTGATCGCGCGCATCGATACCGGGGAAGAGTGGGACTATTACCGGCACGGCGGGCTGC
The DNA here is from genome assembly GCA_052386775.1 of Betaproteobacteria bacterium. Taxonomy (GTDB): domain Bacteria; phylum Pseudomonadota; class Gammaproteobacteria; order Burkholderiales; family SG8-41; genus DSOT01. The sequence continues at coordinate 4,486 of JBQTJV010000235.1, read as the reverse complement.
TGCCCTACGTGTATCGCGATCTGGTCGCACAAACGGCCGGACGCGCCTGAAAGGAGCGACGATGGACCAGGATCAAGGCTTGCAGCACATGGCGTTTCCCTTCATCCGCGTGGCGCCGAGGCCGGGAAAGCCGCGAGAGACGGGACTTACCATCGTCGCCGATCGCGGAATGGCGATGAACCGCGTGGCCGACCTCATCGAGGCGGGCGGCGAATACATCGACCTCGTGAAGATCGCGATCGGCGCTTACCGACTGCAGACGGAGCACTTTCTCAAGCGCAAGATCGAAGCGCTGCATCGCGCGCAGATCGGCGTTTTCTTTGCTGGCGACGTCTCCGAAGCGGCCTTCATGCAAGGCGTGTCCGCGCAGTTCTACGACACGGTCAAGGCGTTCGGCGCGGAGGCGGTGGAAGTGTCGAGCGCGCAAGTCGCGATGTCGCTCCGCGACAAGTGCAATCTGATCAGGATGGCGCAGGATGCGGGACTCAAGGTGATCGCTGAAGCCGGGCAGAAGGGCCACGAAGACTGGACGGCGAGCCAGAGCTACATCTTTGCGCAGGTCGAGGCGTACAAGAAGGCCGGCGCGTGGAAAGTGCTGGTGCAGGGCGAGGGCATCAGTGAAGGCGTCGCGGAGTTCAAGGGCGACCTTATCCTGAACCTGGTGGCGCGCTTCGACGCCGGCGACTTCATCTTCCAGGCGAAAGACGGCAGCAGTCAGACCTGGTATCTCGGCACCCTGGGAAATCAGGCGAACCTCGACATCGACGATCACCAGGTGATCGACGTGGAGCTGATGCGCCGCGGCATCCGCAAGCGCGGCGTGTTTGGCCTGATCGGAAGCTTGTAGACGGCGGGGCCGCCGTGAATCATGCGGCCGGGGCGATCAGTTCCTCGAGATCCCAGCGCGGCCGCACGGTAAATCCGTCCTCCGGCGCGCCGAGCCCCGCAGCACGCGCGCCGGCCTGCAAGCGCCGTGCCCCGGCGTACGCGATCATCGCCCCATTGTCGGTGCAGAATTCGAGTTCGGGATAAAAAACGGCGACGCGCTGTTTCGCGGCCGCATCCGACAGCCGTTCGCGCAACAGGCGGTTCGCGCCCACGCCTCCCGCAACGACCAGCCGCTCGAGCCCCGTGTGATCCAGCGCAGAGAGCGATTTCGCGATCAGGACATCGACGATTGCGCACTGAAACTCGGCGGCGATGTCGGCGCGCGGGATCGATTCGGAGTTTTCCCGGGCGACCAGGGTCACCACGGCCGTTTTGAGTCCGCTGAAGCTGAAATCGAGATCGCCGCTCGTCGACATCGGCCGCGGCAACCGCACGCGCCCCGGTCTGCCGGTATCGGCGAGCTTTGCCAGCGCCGGGCCGCCGGGATAACCGAGTCCGAGCAATTTCGCGGTCTTGTCGCAGGCCTCGCCGGCCGCGTCATCCACGGTTTCCCCGAGCAGCTCGTAGTCGCCGACGCCCGAGACGCGCATCAACTGGGTATGCCCGCCGGACACGAGCAGGGCGACGAACGGGAAGTCGGGCGCCGGCGTGGACAACAGCGGCGAGAGCAGGTGGCCTTCCAGATGATGCAGCCCCAGCGCCGGAATGCGCAGCGCATAGGCAAGGCCGTGCGCGATGCTGGCGCCGACCAGCAGGGCGCCGGCCAGCCCGGGCCCCTGGGTGTACGCGATTGCGTCGAGGTCCGCGAGGACGTGGTCCGACTTCTGCAGCAGCCCCTGCGTCAGCGGCAGCACACGCCGGATATGGTCCCGGGAAGCCAGTTCGGGCACCACCCCGCCATACGCCGCGTGCAGCCGCACCTGTGAATGCAACAGGTGACCGAGGAGGCCGCGGTCGGTGTCATACAGGGCGACACCGGTTTCGTCGCAGGAAGTCTCGATACCGAGAACGAGCATGGGCTTTACGGCGGGGTTTAACAAAGGATTTGCGATTGATATAATACAAGTTTTCCGTGTTCCCGAAGGAACTACATGCCGACTGTCCGCGTCAAGGAAAACGAGCCGTTCGAGGTCGCGCTGCGCCGTTTCAAGCGCACCGTGGAAAAGACGGGCCTGCTCACCGAGCTGCGCGCCCGTGAGTACTACGAAAAACCGACCGCCGAACGCAAGCGCAAGCTTGCCGCAGCGATCAAGCGCCATCACAAGCGCTTGCGCTCGCAACTCTTGCCGCCCAAGCTCTACTGATCCCCGTACGGCATGAGGTAAAAGCGTGAGTTGACCCTCACGCTTTTTTGCTTTCCGCCTCCCGAATGGCTCGATGTCGCTCAAGACCCATATCAACGACGATGTGAAGGCCGCGATGCGCGCCGGAGATGCCCGGCGGCGCGATGCGTTGCGGCTGCTGCTCGCCGCGCTCAAGCAGCGCGAGGTCGATGAGCGCAAGGAACTCGCTGACGGCGACGTCGTGTCGGTCATTGAAAAAATGATCAAGCAGCGGCGCGATTCCATCACCCAGTTCGAGCAGGGCGGACGCCAGGATCTCGCCGACGTCGAGAAATTCGAACTCTCGGTGCTGCAGGCCTACATGCCGCAGGCGCTGTCGGACGCTGAAATCGAGGCCGCCATATCCGCCGCACTACGCGATGCGGGCGCGAAGGGCATGGCGGACATGGGCAAGGTCATGGCCGCGCTGAAACCGCAGCTTGCCGGCCGGGCCGACATGGGCAAAGTCTCCGCGCTGGTCAAAGCGAGCCTCGCCAAAGCGTGAGCCGCGTTCAGGCCCGCCTGCACGAGTCGGCGCGTTACCCGCGATGCCGGACGGCTGGCCTATAATGCCCTGCATGGCCGGTGTTTCAATCACAGCGTACCTCGTGCACCCTTCCGGCCCCGTGATGCACGCCAAGTCCGCGTTTCACGGCTCGTGATTCCGCGCTCCTTTATCCAGGATCTGCTGAGCCGCGTCGATATCGTCGACGTCGTGGACCGGCACGTGAAGTTGAAACGCGCCGGCGCCAATTACGTGGCGTGCTGCCCCTTTCACAACGAAAAGACGCCCTCGTTCAGCGTGAGCGCGACCAAGCAGTTCTACCACTGCTTCGGCTGCGGTGCGCACGGTACCGCTGTCGGTTTCCTGATGGAATACAGCGGACTGGGCTTCGTCGATGCGATCAAGGAGCTGGCACAGTCGGTCGGCATGACCGTGCCCGAATCCGTCCCGGACCCGGTGGCGCAGCGCAAGGCCGAAGCAGGAGACGACCTCTACGGCGTGCTGCTGAAGGCGGCGCACTACTATCGCGCGCAGTTGAAGGCGGCGCCGCACGCGATCGACTATCTCAAGCGCCGGGGGCTTTCCGGGGATATCGCGAAGCGTTTCGGCGTCGGTTATGCGCCCGACGGCTGGCAGAATCTCCAGGCGGTGTTTCCGGACTACGCGGCGAAGACGCTCGTCACCGCCGGCCTCGTAAAAGTCAACGACGACAACCGGCGCTACGATATTTTCCGCGATCGCATCATGTTCCCGATCGTCGATGTGCGCGGCAACGTGATTGGGTTTGGCGGGCGCGTGCTCGGGGCGGGTGAACCCAAGTATCTCAACACCCCGGAAACGCCGGTTTTCGAGAAAGGCCGCGAGCTCTACGGGCTGTACCAGGCGCGAAGCGCGATTCGCAGAGCGGGACGGGTGGTCGTGGTGGAGGGCTACATGGACGTGGTGGCGCTTGCGCAACACGGCGTCGACTATGCCGTGGCCACGCTGGGAACGGCCACCACCGCGCTGCACGTCCAGAAGCTCATGCGGCAGGCCGACGAAGTGATCTTCTGTTTCGACGGCGATGAAGCCGGACTGCGAGCGGCATGGCGCGCACTGGAGCAAAGCCTGGCCCAGCTCGCCGACGGCAAACAAGTGCGTTTCCTGTTCCTGCCCAAAGGAGAAGACCCGGATACCTACGTGCGAAAGGCCGGTAAGGACGGTTTTGAAAGCCTGTACAGCAGTGCCCCGACGCTGTCCCGTTTTATGCTCAACGAGCTGTCCCGGCGCGTCGATCTGGCGACGGCAGAGGGCAGGGCATCCCTGGTCCATCAGGCGAAGCCGCTGCTGAAACCGATGCCCGGCAACGCGCTGCGCGTCCAGATCATTCGCGAACTGGCCACCCTGGCGCGCATGGCGCCCGAAGAGGTGGAGCGGCTGTGCGAGCTGACGCCCATGGTGGCCAAGACTCCGGCGCTGCTGCGCTCGCCGCGGCTCGCCCCCGCCACGCTCGCCACGCGCCTGCTGCGCCTGCTGATGGAAAATCCCGGCCTGGCCGCCACGGTTTCGGACGAGCAACAGGCGATACTGGAGAAGGACAGCGATCTCGTCCCGGTGGCAAAGCTGGTGGATCTCCTGAAAAACAGCGGGGCGGCTTCGCTCGGGGCGGCATTCGAGGCCACCCGCGATTCGGAGTACGCGGATCTTTACGCGACCGTGGCGGGCGAAACGCTGCATGCCGCCGGAGGCGACGAAGCGGCGGCGCAAGCTGAACTGACGGGCGCGTTTGCCA
>JBQTJV010000234.1:0-27257 GCA_052386775.1 Betaproteobacteria bacterium | reverse complement strand
TGGAAAGCGGTGGGCATCAACGTCAAGCTCGACTTGGTGGACAACTTCAAGCAGGTACGTTCTAAAGGCATCGAAATGCACATGTGGTCGAACACCTACCGCATTCCGGACCCGGCTGGCGCGATCAACATTCTCTACGGTCCGGGCTCGGGAATGCAGCGCAGCTACAAGTTCTGGACCGCGCCGGAGGCCTTCAACGCAGCGGCCACGCTGATCGATACCAGCGAGGACATGGAAACGCGTGCCAAGACTTTCCGTACCATGCTCGACATCTTCGAGGACGAGATGCCGATCACCATGCTCTACAACCCGCTCTACACTTACGCCACGAAAAAACGGTTCGACTGGCAACCGTATCCAATCCTGTACATGGACTTCCGCGCCGATGTCTTCCGCGTCCGGCGCTGATGCACCACGCGAGCAGGCGCCAGTGCCACCGCTGCTCGAGATCCGCAATCTCGACGTTCACTTCGACACCGAGGACGGGACGGTCCATGCCGTGCGCGGTGTATCGCTCGCGGTAGGCGCCGGCGAAACGCTCGGTATCGTCGGCGAAAGCGGCTGCGGCAAGAGCGTCACCTGCCACTCGGTGCTGCAACTGCTGCCGCCCAACGGCTCGATAAGCGGAGAGATCCTGTTCGAAGGGCGCGATCTGCTCAAGCTCGCGCCTGCGGCGCTCGATAAAGTGCGTGGCCGCGACATCGCGATGATCTTCCAGGAACCCGCGAGTTCGCTCAATCCCGTGCACACGATCGGATCCCAGCTTTGCGAAAGCCTGGCCCTGCATCGCGGCATGTCGGCGGCGGCGGCGCGCGCTGAAGCGCTGCGACTGCTGGAGCGCGTCGGCATTCCGGAAGCAAAGCGACGGCTGGGGGAATTTCCCCACCAGCTCTCCGGCGGCATGAATCAGCGCGCGATGATCGCGATGGCGCTCGCATGCCGGCCAAAACTGCTCATCGCCGATGAACCCACCACCGCGCTGGATGTGACCATCCAGGCACAGATCCTGGCATTGCTGGGCGAACTCCAGACCGAATACGGCATGGCGGTAGTCATCGTCACCCACGATCTTGGCGTGGTCGCGGAAACGTCGCAGCGGGTTGTCGTCATGTACGCCGGGTCCGTGGTCGAAGAGGCCTCGGCGGAGGCCCTTTTTGCACACCCCGCCCATCCCTACACGCTCGGCCTGCTGGATTCGATTCCGCGCGTCGATCGCACCGCTGCGGTCCTGTCCCCGATAGAGGGAACCGTGCCGTCTTTGCTGCGCATGCCCCCGGGCTGCGCATTCGAGCCGCGTTGTCGCTACGGCGCCGCGTGCTGCCGCGAACGCATTCCCGTGGCAGCGGCCGCGCCGCGCAGGGTGGCCTGCTTTTTCCCGCAGGGGCTGCAATGATCGCTGCCGACCAGGCTGGCGCCGCCCCGGTCCTGGTCGCGAAGCGTCTGGTACGACATTACGAGGTCTCGAGCAACAGACTGTTTGGCGCCCGGTCGCTGGTGCGCGCGGTGGACGGCGTCAACTTCTCCATCGGCGAACGCGAAACACTGGGACTGGTCGGCGAGAGCGGCTGCGGCAAGACGACCGTGGGCCGCCTGGTTCTGGGACTGGACCGCCCCACCAGCGGCACCGTGACGCTAGGCTCGCAGCACGTCCACGACATACCCATGTCCGCGTGGCGGGCGCTGCGGCGCGATGCGCAGATGGTTTTCCAGGACCCGCTCGGTGCATTGGATCCGCGCATGCCTGTCGGACGCCAGATCGCCGAGCCTCTCGAGATCCACCGAGCCATCGGCAGGACCGCAGCGGTCGACCAAATGCTCTCTGCGGTGGGATTGTCCACCGATATCGCGACGCGCTATCCGCACGAACTGTCCGGGGGACAGCAGCAAAGAGTCGTGATCGCAAGGGCGCTGATCCTGAAACCGCGCCTCGTCGTGTGCGATGAACCTGTCTCCGCGCTCGACGTATCGGTGCAGGCGCAGGTGGTGAACCTGCTCGCGCGCATGCAGCAGGACTTCGGCGTTGCCTACCTGTTCATCTCGCACGACCTCAAGGTCGTGCGTCATATCTCGCATCGCGTGGCCGTGATGTACCTGGGACAGATCGTGGAGATGGCTCCCCGTGAAGCACTTTTCGAGCGGCCCCTGCATCCCTACACACAGGCACTGATCGCCGCTGTACCTGTTCCCGATCCCAGGGTCCGGCGTAAGCGGATCGTGTTGCGCGGAGACCCGCCGAGCCCCATCAATCCGCCGGCGGGCTGCCGGTTTCATACGCGGTGCCCGCTCGTTCACGAACGATGCCGCGTCGAGATGCCGGCGCTGCTACCGGCCATGCCCGGACACGTGGTCGCCTGTCACCTTATCGAAAGCGCCGCGCCGCGCTCGGCGGCCGCCTGATGCAGGTCGTAGCCCACAGGGGATTTTCCGCGCGTTTCCCCGAGAATACCGCGCTCGCTTTCGAAAAAGCGATTCTGGTGGGCGCGGATATCATCGAAACGGACCTGCGATTGACGCGGGATGGCAAAGCGATCTGTTCGCATGATGCCGATCTGGGGCGCATCGCCGGCGTCCGCAAGCTCATCGCTGAAAGCACTCTGGCTGAACTTAAGTCCGCCCGGCTGCCGGAGGGACAATCGCTGCTCGCGCTCGACGAAGTCCTCGCAATCGCCCGCGGCAAGGTGCGTGTGCTGTTGGACATCAAGGTTGAATCGGCCGCCATGCTGGCGGCGATTCTCGAAACAACGAGCGAAGCCGCGATGGTGAGCGATGTCGTATGCGGCGTGCGCTCCCCCGCATTTCTTCATGCGGTGCGCGCGCGTCATAACTCCTTGTCGCTGCTTGCCATGCCAAGCTCGGTGAAGACGCTTGGCGAGTTTCTCGGTGACGACGTAGGTCAAGCAAGGCTGTGGGAGGAAGACGTCGATTCCGGAAACGTGGAGCGCGTACTCGCAGCCGGGCTCGGACTCTGGGTTACCGCCGGCTTTCGTTCCCGGGGCGAGTCGCCGGGCCACATCACGGCGGAACGCCTGGAGCGGCTGCGCGCATACGGGGCGAACGCCGTGCTCGTGAACGATGTGGAACTGGCGATAAATCACCGCCAGGCACATCAGCCCGCCACCTGACTATCGGAGAACACCCATGCCTCTGCCTGCCGCCATGATTTTTGTGTTCGACGCCCTACGCCGGGACATGATCACCTCGGAACTCGCGCCGCATCTGCGCGAATTCATCGATGGCGGGAGCGATTTCCCTTCGAGCCGCTGCGTGTTCCCGTCGGTAACGCGCGTCAACGCCACGGCCCTTTCGTGCGGCGCCACGCCCGGGGCGACCGGGGTCATCGCCAACAAGTTCTACGACGCAGCGGTATTTCCCAACGAGGTGGTCCACACCGGCCTCTACGATCACATCCAGGCGGCGGAAAGAGCGTATGGCAACCGTTTCGTAAGCGCGGTTACCCTGGGCGATGTGCTCGGGGCGCACGGCATGAAACTCGCCGTCGTGAGCACCGGGTCGGCCGGCACGACGCACCTGCTCGACCCCCGCGCAGCGAGCCACGGTCACGTGCGGCTGTGCCTCAGCGACTGGCGGGCGTCCTGCCCGGCACAGTATGCGGGCGAGATACTGCAGCGCTTTGGCCCCATCCCGGCGGCAGCGAAACCCAATGTCCAGCGCATCGCGCTGCAAACGCGTATTGCGCTGGAGGCGGTGCTTCCGGACGTGCAGCCGGACGTGCTGATCATGTGGTTCTCCGATCCGGACTCGACCTATCACTATTGCGGCATCGGTTCTCCTGAAAGCCGCGAGGCGATACGCAACGCCGACCGCCAGTTCGGACGCGTGCTCGAAGTGTGGCGCAGCGCACCGGATCGCGACCGCTGCCAGATCTTCGTGTGCTCGGATCACGGACAGGTCACCGCACGGGAACGCATCCACGTGAAGCAGCAGATGCGCGAATCGGGGCTGCCGATCGGACCGGCTTTGACCGCGGACCATGCCTACGCGGGAAGCACGGGTTATCACGGCGCGATCCGGGTGCGGAGCAGCGACGCGCAGCAAACCGCCAGGCTCGCGCGCTGGCTGCTTGAGCAACCGTGGTGCGGGCACGTTTTCACGCCGGGCGGCGATGGCGTGCACGGTTCGGTTCCCGGGACGCTGGATCGCTCCATGCTCCTGCTCGGCGAAACGCGGGCACCGGACGTCTACTACACCATGCGCTCCGACGGTGCGCCAAACGCATGGGACGTGCCCGGAAGCTGCTTCTTCGACTCGTCCGAGGTACCGGTGGGCGGCGGCGTGCACGGCGGCCTCAATGTGATCGAGATGAATAATCTGCTTGCCGCGCAGGGCTCGCTTTTCCGCAATGCATATCGCTCTCCATGGCCGGCGAGTCAGACCGACATCGTGCCCACCCTGCTGCACGCGCTCGAACTGCCGCGCCCGCCTACGGCGACCGGCCGCGTACTGGGCGAGGCGCTCGTCGAACGCGGTTTTGAGCCGCCTGCCGCAGAAAGCGCGGAGGTCAGCGCCGAAGCGGGCTCGGTGCGCCACTGCGTGAAATTATGGCGGGTGGGCGCCACCCGCTATATCGATCACGGGTGGACCGAGGGAGGCGGGACTTGAGCGGCCGTTTCTTTCTCGTCAAGTTCGGCCGCGCACTGGCGACGATGTGGCTCGTCACGACCTTTGCGTTCCTGATCCTGCGCCTTTCCGGCGACCCGATCGAAATTCTGCTCGGCGACCAGGCCGAGCCCGATGTAATAGAGCATTACCGGAAGCTGTACGGACTCGACCGTCCGATGTACGAGCAGTATGTCAGCTACTTTGCCGGAATTATCCGCGGCGATTTCGGGTTTTCCCTGGTAGACCAGCGCCCGGTACTCAGCGTGATTGCTGAAGCGGTGCCTGCGACGCTCCAGCTCGGACTCACCGCCCTCGTCATAAGCATCGCGATCGGCATACCGCTTGGAATCATTGCAGCCCTCAATCGCAACAAACCCATAGACCGCTTCGTCATGACCTTTGCGGTCTTCGGCTTCAGCATCCCCAATTTCTTTCTCGGCATTTTGCTGATACTGCTTTTCTCGCTCTGGATGAGAGTGCTGCCGAGTTCGGGCATGGGCACGGCGTGGCACCTCGTCATGCCCGCCATCACGCTCGGCACGGCGGCAGCCGGTTCGCTGGCGCGATTCACGCGATCTTCGATGCTCGACGTGCTGAACAAGCTTTACATGCGTACTGCGACGGCCAAAGGTGTGCCGAGGACGCGCCGCATTCACTGGCATGCATTGCCCAATGCAGCGATTCCCGTGGTGACGGTGCTGGGATTCCGCCTCGGCGACCTCGTTGCAGGATCCATCGTTACCGAGACCGTGTTTGCGTGGCCGGGTGTGGGAAGACTGCTGGTCACCGCGGTTTCCGGCCGCGACCTTGCCATGGTCCAGGGAATACTGCTGATGACGGCGTTCACGATGGTGCTCGCCAATCTGGTGGTCGACCTCCTCTATGGCTGGATCGATCCGCGCATACGCCCGAGCACTGCACCCGGCTGAGATGATGACCGCGACAGAGGCTGCACCCCCGGCTCTCGGCAAACGCGCGCGATTTCTGCACCGCTATCCGCCGCTCGTACTCGCCGCGGCTGCAGTCGTCGCTGCGGTGTTGCTGGTCTCGCTCGCCGCAGAAGTAATCGCGCCCTACCACTACACCACGCAAGACCTCGCCAATCGGCTTCGTCCGCCGGTGCTCCTCGGAGGACTGTCGCAGTACTGGCTCGGGACCGATGAACTCGGGCGCGATATCCTGAGCCGCCTCATTTACGCGACCCGGTTCAGCATCGTCGTCGCCCTCATCGGCACGACAATCGGCGCGCTGCTCGGCACATTCCTGGGATTCGTCGCGGCCCACTTCCGCGGGTGGGTCGAGGAAGGCCTGATGATGCTGGTGGACGCCCAGGCTTCAGTACCGTTCATGCTGCTCGCGCTGGCGGTACTCGCGTTCTTCGGCAACAGCCTGACGCTGTTCATCCTGATTCTCGGGATCAACGGTTGGGAAAACTATGCGCGACTTACCCGCGGCATGGTGCTTTCCGCAAATACGCAAGGTTATGCCGTTGCGGTACGGGCGCTCGGCGCAACGCCGTGGCGCATATATGGCAAGCACATCCTTCCCAACATCGCGAGCGTGCTCATCGTCCAGTTCACGCTGAATTTTCCGCAAACCATACTGCTGGAAACCTCGATGAGCTTCCTTGGGCTCGGTATCCAGCCGCCGCTGACGAGCCTCGGACAGATGCTCGGCGCCGGCCGCGCGCACCTGATCTCGTCCTGGTGGATCGCTGTGCTGCCCGGGACCATGATCTTTCTCACCACCTTGTCGATCAGCATCGTCGGCGACTGGCTGCGCGACCGGTTCGATCCCACGCTGCGCAACCGCTGACGCGGCATCCGGACTGGCCGATCGGCCTTGCGAGGCCGGGGGCGCGCCACAAATGACCCGCACGCTTTGGCGGGCAGGTCATTTCTCCCGCGGGCTGTGCAATCCGGCGTTCGGGGCGCGGTAGGCGCCCGTACGGATCTGATGCACCATGTTGGCGAGGCTCAACGCCGCCTGCTCGACCTGGACGAAGAGTTCCTTGTCATCATCGAGGTCTTCATGGCTGGTAGCGTACGGCTTGTACCAACCGATCCAGGTATCGAGCGCTGCCTGGGGTCCCGCCTGCACCATGCCGATATCGGTCAGCCAGTCCGCCAGCATGCGACGCAGGTTTTCCGGGCCCGCCGCATCGCCATGCGCCACCACGGCAAAGGCCCGGCCGGCGAAGTGCTTGGGGTAGGGCCAACCGTTCAACTCCAGTTCCTTGGCCCGGGCCGGGTCCTTGCCGCGCGTCGTGGTCGGATCCGGGTTGCCGCCGTCGGCGCAGACCAGCCGGTCGATCATCAGCTTCAGGCTGGCCGGCGCCTGGTACCAGTGCACCGGGCACAGGATGAAGACACCGTGGGCAGCAGTCCAGCGTGGATAGATCTCGTCCATCCAGTCATTGGTTTGTCCCAGCGCGTGATTGGGATAACAGGAACACGGCCAGTGACAGAGCGCCTGCGAGGTGGATACACAGGCCTTGCAGGGATGAATGACTTTCCAGGGCTCGTCCGCCAGCGTCGAGATGTCGAGAAAGTCCACTTCGTATCCCGGAAGCGTGGCTATCGTTTTCTGCGCGCACTGGGCAAGCCGCCGCGTTTTCGAGATTTCGCCCGGGCAACTGTGCTCGCTGCGCGTCGAGCCGTTGACGATGAGAATGCGCGAGGGCGACTCGGGATCCTTCTGCCGCTTCTCGGCGGCGTCGATCCTTGCGCGCGTCTCCAGCCACTCGACCGGCAACTGGAACGACGGGTCGAAGTATCCCTCTCCCGCAGGCCGCTTGCGCGGGGACTTGCGATACCGGATGTAGCCGTCCCATGCCCGGTCGAACACTTTTTCGAGTTCGGGCGCGACTTCCTCGAACACAGGGTCATAAAATCGGGCGAAGAAACGCTCCCGGAACTGTTCCTTGGTGAGCGCGGCATATTCGCTCTGTCGCCGTACAGCGGGCTTGGACATGGCTGCTTTCTCTCCAGGATTACGCCGGTTCGTCGACCGGACTGGCGTATCCTTACAGAACTCGGGCCCTCCGGACAGGTCTATGCAAGTGGCATGGCGAGGCAGCCATTTACATTGCCGATGACCAAATGCAGCCTTTAGAATGAGGCCATTCACCCGGATGCGGAGTTTCCGTTGAAACAGCGTGTTTTTTCCTGGCTGTTTGCAGTGCTGGCGATGGCGCCGGGCGCAAACGCGCAGACGATGTACAAGTCGACCCTGCCGGACGGTAAGGTCGTCTACGGCGAGAAGCCCGAGCCGGGCGCAAAGCAGGTCGACAAAGTGACACCGCCGCCGGCGCAGACCGGCACCAAGATACTCACCCCTGCCGAACAGCAGAAAATCGATCAGCGGATGAAGCAGCGCACGGCGCAGGACGATCTGGATCGACGCCGGCTTGAATCCGCCTATCAGCAGCTCAAGAAGGCCGAAGCCGCGCGCGAGACGGGAAAGGAACCCTTACCGGGCGAGCGTCTGGGCACCGCGACCGGCGCCAGCCGGCTGACGGACGAGTACTGGGCCCGCCAGAAAAGCCTCGAAGCGGCGGTCGAAGCCGCTCGCAGACAGGTGGAGCAGGCCGAGCAGGCTGCCCGTCGCTGAAATACCGCCCCCTTCTCGGCGTCGATATCGCGCTTAGCGGCGCAAGCGGAAATAAATTTCCGGCAGCTTGTTGGGCAGCGAATTGATGTGATCCAGCACCAGGTAGTGTCCCTTGCCGAAAATCTGCGGCAGGTACTGGTTCGCCATCGTGTCCACCGTGATGCAGAACGGGTGCACCCCGCGTGCGACCGCCTCCTTCACCGCCATGCGCGTGTCTTCGTGCAGATAACGGCGGTCGCCGCCGTCGTCGTAGTCCTCGGGGCGTCCGTCTGACAGGATCAGCAGCAGCCGGCGGCGGCTTTCAACGGCGTCGAACCGGGCGGTTGCATGGCGGATCGCCGCGCCCATGCGGGTGGCGAGCCTTCCCGACATCCCGCCGATCTGGCTGCGCACTTCTTCCGACAACGGCTGATCGAAACTCTTGATCGTGTAGTAGCTGACGTTGTCGCGATACTTGGAGCAGAACCCCGCGATGCTGTAAGCGTCGCCCACCTCCTCCATGCTTTCCGCAAAAAGCAGCACGCCGGCCCGCACCCGGTCCACCAGCCGTCCGCCGCCTTCGGGAAGATGCTGCATGATCGAGGTCGACATGTCGGCGAGCAGCGTCACCGCGATCTCGCGCTGGCGCATTTCGCGGCGCCGGTATATCGCGGGCTTCGGCGAGCGCCCCGCCTGCTTCTCCGCGATGTAGCCGACCACGGCATTGATGTCCATGTCGTCGCCATCGAGCTGCCGCAGCAGCGGCGCGAGCCGCGCCGGCTTCTGCGCCTGGATCGCCTTCTTCAGCCGCTTGAGCGCGTTGGAATACTGGCGCTCGAGACGATTGGCTTCCGCGGTGTTCGACTCGGCCAGCTTCTTTTCCTGCACCCAGCTCCAGTTGCGCTTGTAGCGCTGCTCGCGGTAGTCCCACTCCGGATAGGGCAGCCCCTTATCGCCGGCGCCCGCAGCCTGCTGCTGCTTGTCGGAACGGCTGGTCGACTGCGCCGACGTGCCGCTCGAGTCGCCGTAGCCCGCAACCTCCTTGTGCTTGCCGCCATCCTGCTGATCGCCCGATTCGGCATTCTGGGCGGTCTCGCTCTGGTCTTCTCCCTGCTCGTCCGGCTGATTCTGCTGCTCGGCGCCCGCCTGGGTCTGCTGCTGATCCTGACGCTGCTGCGGATGCGCGAGCCGCGTCGCGTTGGGGCCGCGGCCGGGCAGATACGCCGCATGAAACGTTTCGAGATCCGCCACGCGCGGCAGTTCGTCGTTGCTGTAGATCGCCGCGGCGATGCGGAACGCATCGGCCACGGTGGCATTCGCGTCGAACAGCCTCCCGAACTGGCGGCCCCGCGGCGCATGGCCTTGTGCGGCGACCATCGCCTCCTCGACACTCGCCAGCGCGAGATCGAAATAGGCCGTCGCTTCGGGAGGTCGTGATGTGGCCGCGCGCGCGGTGGCAGCCAGCCGCGACAGGTAGTTCGGAACCGCGTGCTGCACCCGGAAGTCGACGCGCAGGTCCTCGCACAAATCGAAAATCAGTTGAAAGCGCAGCGCATCGTCGCCGTAGCGCATGAAGAGCGGCACCCACGACACCGGGCCGGACTCGGGAAAGTCGACGTTCGCTGCAGCGAACATTTCCTTCATCGCGAGCCGGTCGAAGGTGCCGTAGCGCATGTGCCCTGCGCCGTGCAATACGGCGAGCACCGCTTCATCGCGGCTCGCCATCACCGCAGGAAAGAACAGGCTGCGCCCGTCGGTCTCGACGAAGGGCCTGCCCTTCTCCGGAGACCACGCGCTTTCCTTGAGATCGAAGCTGGCGCTGTACCATACGTCGAGCAGCATGCCGAGCAGGCGATTGCGATCGCTCAACCGGAAACCGGGCAGGTGCTCCAGCAGCAGCGCCAGGCTTTCTTCCGACTCGAGCCGGAAATAGGCTTCGCCGCGCGCGCGCCCTGCCTGCATGATGTCCGCCCCGCGCAGCGCCCAGGGCAGTATCGCCTGTGCGCCGAGGAGGTTTCTCACGCGGATCGCGCCTGCCAGATACGTGCTGAGCAGCAGTTTCCGCGACTCGAACAGTTCTTCGGCCGGGCTCGCCAGTTGCTCGATGCCTGCGATGCCCTGCCGGCCGGAAAGCTCGACCACGGGAATGGCGAAGAACGCGCTGCCGCTCTCCAACTGGCGCGCACACCAGGCCAGCCCGATTTCGGCCCAGCGCCGCTCGCCGGCGTGGCCCAGTGAACCGTAAGCACGCGGCACGTTGGTCATGAATCCCTCGAGCGCGCGCCACGAGCCGCGCCAGCGCAGGAATTCCAGCGCCTGGTCGGTCCACGGCAACACCGTTTCCGAAACCTGCTCCGCCTCGGCGCTGCCGCGGATGAAGGCGCGCCCCGCCTCGCGGTCGAAGTCCAGCAACCGGCGGCACGCGATGAGCCAGGACAGCGTCACGCGGTCGCCGTGCGAACGAATCGCAGGGAGCACCTGCTCGACTTCACGGTACGCCACCAGGCTCGCGTCGCGAAAGTCGTGCAGCAGCTCCTGTATTGACGTATTGCTGTCGGTCATCCGGTGCGGCGGTCAGCGAGACTAAGCCGCAAAGTGCGCCTGCACGATCTCCATCATCGCTTCGGCGAGTTCGATGTCGTCGGTAATGGGATTGATCATCGCGACCTGGCACGCTGCGATCGGGTCAAGCCCGGCATTCATCATGCTTGCAGAATAGACCAGCGCGCGCGTGGAAGTCGCCTCCTCGAGGCCATGGTCCTTGAGCAGGCGTGCCTTGCGCCCTGCTGCGACCAGCTGGTGCGCGATCTCGGGCGCGATGCCGGGTACCTCATTGACGATGATCTTGCGCTCGATATCCTCGGGCGGAAAATCGAAGTTGATGGCGATGAAGCGTTGCTTGGTGGAGGGCTTCAGGTCCTTCAGCACCGTCTGATAGCCGGGGTTGTAGGAAATCACGAGCATGAAATCCTCGTGCGCTTCGATCTCCATGCCCTTCTTCTCGATCGTCAGCTTGCGCCGGTGATCGGTAAGCGAGTGGATCACCACGGTGGAGTCCGTGCGCGCCTCCACGATCTCGTCCAGATAACAGATCGCCCCCACCTTCACCGCGCGCGTAAGCGGCCCATCCTGCCACACCGTTTCCGCGCCTTCGAGCAGGAAACGTCCGACCAGGTCGGAACTCGTGAGGTCTTCATGGCACGACACCGTCACCAGGGGGCGCTGCAGCTCGAACGCCATGAATTCGAGAAAGCGCGTCTTGCCGCAGCCGGTGGGCCCTTTCAGCATGACCGGCAGGCGTTTCTTGTACGCCGCCTCGAAAATCGCGACTTCGTTGGTCTGCGGCTCGTAGTACGGCGCGGCTTCACCCGTGACCGGCGCCTGGACGATATCGCGCTCTACGCCGCGCAGGCGATTCACTGCTGCTGTCTTCATCTCCACCCCGGAATCCAGTGAACCGCCGGCATGGCGGCTCCATATACGCATCTGATATTAATACAGTACCGGGGCAGGCAAGTTCCCGCCGCCGGCGCAGGGTATGCGCCGCATTGTAGCAAACCGCCGGTGACGGCCCGGGACCGGGCCTTTCAGTCCACGACCTTGCCGAGCAGGGAGACGACGTCGGTCTGGTTGCTCACCATCTGCTCGGGAAAGACCACGGTGATGGCATGGGTGGGGCAGATTGACTGGCACAGGCCGCAGTACCAGCATTCATCCGGATAGACGATCGCGGGCAGCGTATCGCGGTTGTCCTCTTCCTTGTAGATGATATCCCCGGGACAGATCCAGTCGCACAGGTTGCACCGGACGCACGTTTCGGGGTTGATCCGGATCGGATTGTGGACAGGCTTGATTTCGGACACCGCGATTTCCTTGTCAGCTGCGGCCAAACGCGTCGGCAAGCGGCCGGTCGGTGGACAGCGTGCGCACGGCGGGACCATCCGGTCCGCGCGCCACGATAACGAACTTGCGCCAGTTCTGGTCGTCGGTCTGCGGATAATCGAGCCGGCAGTGGGAGGATCCCGTGCGGGTTTCCTTGCGCGCGAGCGACGCGGTGGCCATCATTTCCGCGTTCAAACGGATGTTTCGTGCCTCGTGCGTCCGCATCAGACCGTGCAAGTCGTCCGCCTTCAAGGTCGATTCCCGCTGTGCCAGCGCTCTTAGCGTTTCGAGCGCGAGCCTGAGGCCTTTGTCGGTGCGTCGCACGCCGACGTAATCGGTGACGGTCTGGCGCGTCACGTCCTCCAGTTCCTTCCAGCTCATGCCTTCGCGGCGCCCCAGTGCCTGCTGCGCTTCGGCCCGCAAAGCATGCGCTTCCGCCATGTCGACTTCCGGCAGCGTACCGCGCGTTTCGCTCACCCGCCGCACGGTGCCTTCGCCCGCAATGTGCCCCAGCACGGCAGCGCCCGCGATGCCGCCGCTTACCGTCGCGCAGTCGCCCGCGGCAAAAAGCGCCCCGACCGAGGTTTCGCCGTCGGAGTCCACCGCCAGCCCGCTGCCACGAAAGTACACCCCGCTGCGGCGAATCGAAAGCTCCGACACCGAAATCTCCACCAGCTCCTCGCGGAAATTGACGCCCTTCTGCTGGTAGAAGGCGGGCAGCGTGTAGCGATCGACCTGCAGCGTGTACTCCATCCGGTCCAGCATTTCCTGCGGCAGGTGCCGGCAATCGAGATAAACCGGTCCGTTGCCCAGCAGGTACTCGTTGATGGCGGCATCGGCGATGACCGCACGCCGGGCATTCTCGCCCTTCTTGTCATACTTGAACATGAAGCGCTCGCCCTGGCGGTTCACGAAGTACGCGCCCAGGCTTACCAGCGCGTTCAGGCCCTGGCAGGAAAATCCTTTGGGCGTAAGCGTCGCCTCGACCGACTCCATGTTCGCGAGTTGCGCGCCCGAGCGGTAACCCATGGCATGCGCGTCACCCGTGTCGTACGGAAAATGCCAACTGTCGAAGGCGAGTCCCGAGGCGTTTTTCGAGATGCGGTTCACGTCTCCTGCCGCCAGAACGACGGCCTTTGCCCGGATCGCGTACCACTCTCCGGTGCGGAAATTGAAGGCCAGCGCACCGTATGCGCGGTTGTCCCGCGTCAGCAGTTGCACGACCATGGTGCGCATCAGCACCGTCGCCTTGCCCTTGCGCACGCGCTCGCCGATCTGCTTCTTGAAGTCGGTGCCGTCGAAGTTGATGTGATACGTGCCGGGAAGTCCGAACGAGCGCAGCCGGTAATATGTGCCGGTCTTCCGGTCCTTGAAATCCACCCCGAGCGATTCGAGCTTGCGGAAGATACGCGGCATTTCGCGGATCACCCGCCCCGCCACCGCCATGTCGACGATGCCATCGGTGAGTTCAGGAACGTGCTTGATGAGGTACTCCGGCGTGTCCCACTCCGGGCCGGTATCCATCACCGTCAGATAGTGATCGACGCCGCAGCCGATGCTGCCGCAGTGGTCGAGCACCTTGCCCTTCTCGCAGATCACAACCTGCAGGCCCGCCTCCAACGCGGGAATTGCGGCCATGCTGCCCGCCACCCCGCCGCCGACCACCAGCAGGTCGGTGTCCAGCGTCGTCCACTGATCGTGCATCCGCATCGCTCGCAGCAACTGAAGACGTTGAAGAATAAGGATCTGCCGCGTGATCGACCAGAGACGATATTGCCTTTTTCCTGGATTATCCTGCGCTGATCGCCCGGCCGCGTCCAATCGGATCAGCACCCGGCAGCCGCGACCTGACTTCGCCGGTAGTCGCGGGGGGCGACGTTGAAACACTGCCTGAAGCGGCGCGCGAAGTAGGCCTCGTCCTCGAAACCGACGGCCTCGGCCACCTCGGAGATGCGCAACGTCGTGTGCGCGAGCAGCTCCTGCGCCTTCTCCATGCGGCGCTCGGTCACGAGGTCGGTAAAGGTCTTGCCGGTCTCCTTCTTGAGCAGGTGGGCGAGATAGTTGGGCGAAAGGTCCGCCGCGCGCGCGGCCTCCGCCAGCGCGATGCGTCGCCCGAGGTTTTCGCGGACGTGGCGCATCACGCGCGAAAGCGCGTCGCGCCGACTGCGACGCTGCGCCTGTGCGGCGGCAAGTTTCAACAACTCGCCTTCGTAGCGCCGGCACACCGTGCCGATCAGCAACAGCAGGTTGGCGCGAATGATCTCCAGCGAACAGAACCGCCGGTGCGCATTCTCCGCCGCCATGCGCGCGCAGGCCTCCTCGGCGAACTTCAACTCCGCGCCGGTCAGCCGGAAGTCCATGAACTCCTGAAAGCGGAACGGCGCCAGTTCCGGCGCGCGTTCGAGCGCAACGTCCTCGAGATCGAGTGGATCGACGTCGAGTTCCGGACGCAGCATGCGCTGGTTGAAGCTCAACACGTAGAAACGCGATCCGGAAGGATGCGGCACCCGATGCACGCGATACGGAAGGACAAAACTGATGCTGCCGGGGCCGAACGGACGCACCGTGGCGCCGATGTGCTGCTGCGTGCTGCCGGCGAGATTGAGCTGGATCTGAAAGTACTCGTGGCGATGCGCCTCGCCGATGCGGGTCACGCTGCGTTCGTCATGGATGCCGAAGTCCGGCCCGATGGCGCGCTCGGCCAGCGTATAGGTTTTGATGGACCGGGTCATCGCGCGCGACTATATGCGCTCACCGGTAACCGGGCAAGCTTTGCGCCGGGACCGGCAGCGGAAAAAAAAGGCGAACCGAAGTTCGCCTTTTTCGAATCGAGCACGGACTCGACTGCAGCACGGCTCAACCGGTCACTGAATTTCCTTGACGGCCGCCTTGAGGATGGGCGTCAGGCTCTTGCCTTCCTTGCTGATGCTGGCCACGACCTTCTGCTGCTCCGAGCCGTCCATGTAGCTCACCGGGCGATTGCCCTTCTTCGTTTCGGCGATGAACTCCTGATCGTTCATCACCGCCTTCAGCGCGGCACGGAACGCTTCCGCCGCCTTGGGATCCGTTCCCGGAGGGCCGATGTAGCTGCGGTGCGTCTCGTTGATGTCGACGATGGCCCGGATCAGCGACTTCTTGTCCGCGGCCGCGATTTCCTCGGCGGTGGGAATATTCGGGTAGTCGGAATGGCGCTGTGAAGCCACCGTCAGAATCGGCCGCTTGTCGCCGGCCTTGATCGCACCCTGCGACTCGCTCCAGCCGGTGATGTGGCCGTCGCCGTCGCCCTTGATCACGGCGAGCGCCGTGTCGGCGTTACCCTCGTAGCCGGTCACCGCCTTCATTTTGAAACCGAGCGCATGCGACAGCACCGCCATCGTATAGAAGTCCTCGTCGGTGCCCTGCGAAGGATAGACGAACGGGCGGCCGAGCTTCCTGACATCGTCGATCGACTGTATGGACGACTTGCCGCCCACCGTCAGAAAGCGCGGCTCGCTGGTGGCCCGTCCCAGGAAAGTGAACTTTTCCGGCTCGAACTGCGCGCCCGGGCTGCCCGCGAGCGGCGCGAGGATGAGCGTCGCCACGTTGCCGAAGAAAATGTTCATGCCGTCGGGCTTCACGCGCACGATATGGTTCGCCGCCTTGAGGCCGCCGCCGCCCGGCATGTTGGTAATCCTCACCTCGCGCGCGCCGGTATGCTTCTGCAGATAGGGTCCGATCAGCCGTGCGTATCGGGTGTGTCCGCCTGACGGTCCGCCCGCGACGATGATGTTGAGAACCTTGTCCTTGTAATAGTCCGACGCCTGGCTGTATGCGGAACCCGACGCGCCGAGCAATCCCGGTGCAATCAGCGACGCCGCCAGTACCTTCCAATGCATTCTCATAACCGCGTTCCTCTTCGTGATTGAAATGGATGAACTCCTGCCCGAAGCAGACTACGCAGGAGTTACCTGAATCGTTCCACCAGCGGTTCCAGCAAGCCGTGATAGAGCTGCACCTCCAGCGCCACCACGAACAGCAGGTAGATCGCTATCGTGAAGGCGCTAGTGTAAACGAGCCCGGCAAACCACGAATAGTGCCGGCTCAACAGGAAATAGGCTCCGGTAAAGACGAATACGGCCGGGATCGGCCCGGCGAGCAGGATCAGGACAACCAGCGCGGCGACGATCGCCAACGCCGTCAATTCGCGCCGCCATGTGGACTTGCGCTTGCCGTCCTGCTCGCTCTGCTGCGGCGCTGCGCTGTCCTTTTCTGCCTGCCGCGTCAGCATCGACAGCACGTCCATCTGCAGTTCATCGGTCGAACGCAGGTTCTGCCAGATGATCTGAATCACGATGAGGATGATCCCGAGCGTCGCCAGCGGCAGGGGAATCATGCGCGCGCGCGGGCCGTAGCCCAGACTCATCACGATCACGCCGATGAAGACGCAGAGCAGCGCCACGGCGATGATGTTCTCCTGCGTTCGCCGGCTCATGCCGCAGCCCCCGCTCGAGCGGCCGCGGATTTCTTCCGGTGCCAGTTGCGGATGAACGGCATGGCGGTGGTGACGATGACCAGTATGAAGAGGATCAGTGTCAGGGGCCGCGTGAAGATGAAGAACTCGCCGTGCAGCGTGAGCGAGATGTGCAGATTGCGCTCGATCATGGTCGCGAGCACCATGCCGATCACGAAGTTGGCACGCGAATAGTGGTACTTGTCCATGAGGTAACCAAGCACGCCGAAGACGAACGCGACGATGACGTCTTCGATATGCCCGCGCGTGGCGAAGGCACCGACGAAGCACACCGACAGCACGATCGGTACCATCAGGTTGGCGTGCAGCGTAGGCAAACGCGCCAGATACGGACAGATCGCGAGCCCGATCAGCGTGACCAGGATATTGGCGAGCACGATGATCCAGACCATACTGAAGACGAGACTCAGATTCTTGGTCAGCATTTCCGGGCCCGGCACCACGCCCAGTCCGATGAACGCGACGAGCAGCAGCGCCATGCTCTCGCCGCCGGGAATGCCGAAGGCGAGCGTCGGCATGAGGCCACCGCCTTCGTTCGCCCCCATGGTGGCATCCGGGGCGATCACGCCTTCCACCGCACCTTTCCCGAACTTTTCCGGATTCTTGGACGTCTGCATCGCTTGTGCATAGGCGGCGAGGCCGGCGACGCTCGCGCCCACGCCCGGCAGCACGCCGATCCACAGCCCGAGCAGGCTCGAACGCACCACCAGCCACCAGTGATGAAACGCATCGCGGATGCCCTGCCACACCGTGCTCACCTCCGTGATGAGCGAGCGGTCCACGATGGACGTGCCCTTGAGATAGAGCTTCATCATCTCGGCGACGGCGAAAAGACCGATCATCGCGACGGGGAACGAGATGCCGTCCATCAAAAATTCGCTGCCGAAGGTGAAGCGCGGCGTCGCCGTCACCACGTCCATGCCGATGAACGCGACCAGCACGCCGAGTGCACTGGCGGCCAATCCCTTGATGAGTGACCCTTCGCTGAAGGTTGCGATGATGGTGAGGCCCCACAATGCCATCATCAGGTATTCGCTGGGCCCCAACGCGAGGATCACGGGCCGGATCAGCGGGATGGAGAGCGCCAGGAATATTGCGCCGATGACCCCGCCCAGCAGCGCGCCGGTAGCGGAGGCAGCCAGCGCGCGCGTCGCCTGTCCCTGCTTGGTCATCGGATAGCCGTCGAAGCACAGCGACAAGCCCTTGGCCGAGCCCGGCACGCTGAAAAGGATGCTGGTGACGGAATCACCCCAGACTGTCGCAATGTGCGCGCCGAGCAACAAGGCGAGCGTCGCAGCCGGCTCGAATCCGTAGGTGAAGGGCAGGAGCAGCGCCATGGCCACCACGCCGCCCAGTCCGGGAAGGATGCCGATGATGAGTCCGTAGACGACGCCGATCAGCATGAACAACATGGCCTGCGGCGTCAGGAGGGCGGCCAGCCCGCTTGTGATGGCTTCCAGCAACGACGATTCCTCCAAGTGTTCTCGTAGTCACGCGAACCCCGACGAGGGTGTCGTGTCGCACACCGCGATGGATTCGGTTCGACCGGCAGTTTAGTTGGCGAAGCGCGGTCGTGTAAACCATGGCCGCTCATATGGCCGGCGTAACCGCTATCGCAGAATTCTCCAGAAAATTATCAATCCCGTCCTTGAAGGCTCATTCCGTTCCCCCTATCCTGACCCGCGCACCGCGGGAAGCGGCAGCGTCACTTGTCAATCGCAAGCGAGGAGATGCGGATGTACCTGGACGATCGTGGACTCACCGAGGAACAGAGGATGATGCGCGATACCTGTCGCGCGTTTGTGAACGAGCACGTCATCCCCTTCATCCGGAAGAACTGGCAGCAGGAATGGATCATGAAGCCGGAAGACCGCCTGCCGCGGCAAATACTCGAAGTCGCGAGCGAAATCGGCATCCGCACGCTGGGCGTGCCGGAGGAGTTCGGCGGGACCCCGCTCGATCCGAAGACCAGGCACCAGACCTTCGCGCTGATCGCCGAAGAAATTGCGCGCGGCGACTCCGGGCTCGCGGACAAACTGGTGCAGGTGTGGAAAGTGTCCACGCTGCTCCAGCACATCGCGCCGCGCCACCTGCAGGAATACTGGTTCCCGAAGATCGTGGCGGATCCGACGTTCCTGCTGGCGCACTGTTCCTCCGAGCCGCGCGGCGCCTCCGACCGCTGGCTGGGCTACGACACGCCCGAGACCGCGTTCCAGACAAAAGCTGTGCTCAAGGGGGACGAATGGGTAATCAACGGCCGCAAGCAGTTCGCGAGCAACGGCTACGACGCCAAGCTCTACGTCGTCTATGCCAACACCCGGCCCGGCTACCCGATGAAGGAGGGCACTTCCAGTTTCCTCATTCCGCGCGGGACACCGGGCTTCACCGTCATGCGCTGCAATGAGACGCTGGGCGGACGCTTCATGAACAACGGCGAGATGGTATTTGAAGACTGCCGTCTCCCGCGCGATCACTGCCTCGCGCACAACGACGCCATCGCGCGCCGTGCCGGACATTATTCGCGGCCCGGGCGCATCATCCAGGCTTCGAAGAATCTCGGCATCGGCATCGCGGCGTTCGAGCGCACCGCAGAATACGTGCAGAACTACGTGCAGGGCGGGCGCATCCTGATCAAGCATCAGGCGACCGCGATCCGGCTTGCGGAAATGGCGACGAAACTGCACGCCGTGCGCGGCCTCCTGCGCGAAGCCTCACGCGCGACCGACGAAGGCGCGCCCGAAGCCGATCACCTGTGCAGCATGGCGAAGCTCTTCGCATCCGAGGAAGTGCTGAAGGTGTGCCAGCACGCGGTGGAGCTGCACGGCGGCAACGGTACCATGCTCGACTTCGGCATCGAAAAGCTCTACCGCGACGCCACGATGTTCCTGCACATGGACGGCACGGTGGACATCACCAAGTTCAAGATCGTGAAGGCGATGTTCCCCGACACCGCGGGCGTCTACGCGGGCCCCGAAAAATGACGGTCAATCGACGACCGTCATCCCGTTGAAAAACGGGATCCCGTCTCGGGTGCATCTGTAGATCCGGCCCCGGATTACAACCTTCCGGGGCAGTCTTCCGGGAAGACGAAGCGCGTCACGGACCCGTTTACAGCGTCACCGGTTTGTCGGGCAGCTCGTCGGGATTCACCTGGCGCGCGGGAAAGTGTTCGGTGAGGAGCGCGGTGATGCGCTCGATGCCGGCGATCATGCCGTGCTCATAACGTTCCGCCTGGAACGCCTCTTCCATGCGCTGGCACACCATGTCCCATTGCGGCTGCGCCACGCGAGCGCTGATGCCGCGGTCGGCCACGATCTCGATGTCGCGGTCGATGAGCTGCACGTAAACGAGCACGCCGGTGTTCTCCTCGGTATCCCACACGCGCAGTTCCGAAAACACCTGCAGCGCGCGCTCGCGCGGCGTAACGCCTTTCAGCAGCGGCAGCAAATCGAGTCCGCCTTCGACGACGAACCGGATTTCACCGCGGTGAGCGATCTCCGAGGCCGTGACCGCCGCCTCGATGCGTGCGAGCACCGGCGCCGGGAATGCGCGCCCGACCACCCACTGCGGCGTGACCAGATGCTTCAGTATGCGCTTTAGCATGATGGCGCCTCACCACCTCCCGGACGCACCGCCGCCGCCGAAGCCCCCGCCTCCGCCGCCGAAGCCCCCGCCGCCAAAATCGCCGCCGCCCGAAGACCAGCCGCCACCGGGGTACGAGCCGCCGTGCCGTCCGCGGTAACCGGACGAGCTCACGCCACCGAACAGGCTGAACACGAACAGCAGCACGGCGATGATGAAGGCCGCCGCGACGCTGCCGATCATCACCCAGGCCGCAACGCCCGCAAGCGCGCCCACCACCCCTGAACCGCCCACTCGGCCAAGCATCGCCCGCAGCAAGCCGCCGATCACGAAGACGAGAAAGAAGCCGATGATGATGAGGTTCTCCCACCCCGACACGCCGCCCTGGGCGCGCGGTTTGGGGGCCGGCAGCGCCTCGCCTTCGATCACGCCGATGATGCGGTCGACCGCCGAATTGATGCCGCCGCTGAAGTCGCCCTGCTTGAACCGCGGAACGATGTACTGCTCGATGATGCGCTTCGTGGTGGCATCGGGAAGCACGCCTTCGAGCCCGTAGCCGACTTCGATGCGCACCGTACGGTCCTTCATCGCGACCACCAGCAGCACGCCGTCGTCAATGCCTTTGCGCCCGAGCTTCCACTGCTCGGCGACACGTATCGCATACTGTTCTATGGCTTCGGGTTGGGTCGTGGGAACGAGCAGCACCGCGATCTGGCTGCCCTTTTTCGCTTCGAATGCGGACAACCGTTGTTCAAGCGCACCGATCTGTGCCGGCTGCAGCGTCCCGGTCTGGTCGGTCACGCGCGCCTTGAGCGGCGGGACCGCCACCTGGCCATGCAACGGTCCGACGAAAAGCGCCCCCAGGATGAGCAGGCTCAGCGCTGCGCACAGTCTCCGAATGGATATCTCCAGCACGCGCCTCTATTTCGTCGCCGGCGGGGAAGCAGGCTTGCTGAAATCGACTTTCGGCGGCCGCGAAATCGCCTTCTCGTCTTCCACCGTGAACTGCGGCTTGGGCTCGAAGCCGAACAGCATGGCCGTGAGATTGGACGGGAACGAACGCACCGTGACGTTGTACTCCTGAACCGCCTTGATATAGCGGTTGCGCGCGACGGCGATGCGGTTCTCGGTGCCCTCGAGCTGCGCCTGCAGGTCGCGGAAATTCGCGTCGGACTTGAGCTCCGGGTAACGCTCCACGACGACCAGCAGGCGGGACAAGGCCGAGGACAGCTCGCCCTGCGCCTGCTGAAAACGCGCAAACGCCTGGGGATCGTTGATGAGTTCCGGGGTGGCCTGGATGGAGCTGACTTTCGAGCGTGCCTCGGTGACGCCCAGCAGCACCTGCTGCTCCTGTGCCGCGAACGCCTTCACCGTTTCGACCAGATTGGGGATGAGATCGGCGCGCCGCTGGTACTGATTCAGCACCTCCGACCACGCCGCCTTGGTCTGCTCGTCGGTGGATTGCAGCGTGTTGTAGCCGCAGCCCGAAACCAGCAGCGTGGCGGCAAGCGCGACAAGTACGGCGATGCGTCTTCCCATTGTCAACTCCCGTTGGTTGTTGCGACCACTATCTTGTGGCGGTGACCCGGTTTTGCAATCTTTTCAGGGTTTCCACGGCGAACCGCAGATCGGCCCACGCCTTCGCCTTGTCGGGCAGATTGCGCAGCAGATAAGCCGGATGATAGGTGACGATCAACGGCGTGCCGCGATATTGGTGCACTTTTCCGCGCAGGCTGGCGATGCTCGCTTCGCGTGCGAGCAGATTCAGCGCGGCAACGCGCCCCAGCGCGATGATGAGCCTGGGCCGGATCAGCTCGATCTGACGCTGCAGATGCGGCTCGCACGCGAGCGCTTCTTCCGGCTCCGGATTGCGGTTTCCCGGGGGTCGGCATTTCACGACATTGGCAATGTAGACATTGCTCCCGCGCTTCATTTTTATGGCGGCGAGCATGTTGTCGAGCAGCCGGCCGGCCTGGCCGACGAACGGCTCGCCTTGCGCGTCTTCTTCGGCGCCGGGGCCTTCGCCTACAAAAAGTAACTCGGCGTTTTCATCGCCCACGCCGAACACGGTTCGGGTCCGCTTCTCGTGCAGCGGGCACGCTACGCAGCCGGCCACGCAGGCCTTGAGCGCCGCCCAGTCCATCTGCATGATCTGCGACCGGCGATCGTCGGATGGCATCACACCCGGCGCGCGCGCAGCTACGGGACGCCCTTCCACCGCCGGCTTCGCAGGCGGCTCTATGGCCGGGGAGGACGAACCCGCATCGGTGGCCTTATCCGCTATCGTGCGAGCCTGCGGATCGCGAAGCCGCCACACGGGCGTGAGCCCCATTTCCTTCAATATTTCGCCGCGGCGGCTCACCCGATGGCTCTTTCGAGAACCAGCGCGTCCTCCCGCCCCTCGTGCGCGGGATAGTAGTCCCGCCGCACCCCGATTTCGCTGAAACCCGCGCGCGCGTACAGCCTGCGTGCCGCGGTGTTGGACGGCCTCACTTCGAGAAACGCCCGCTGCGCGCCATAGTCGCGCACCAGCTTCAGCATGAAGCGCAGCAACTCACTGCCGAGCCCGCGGCGCTGCCATGCGGCCGCGATGCTGAGATTGAGCAGGTGAGCTTCGCCGACCGCGACGGCGGCAACGCTGTAGCCCACCACCACGCCGCGCAGTTCGGCAATCCAGCAGTGGTGTCCGGCCTGGATGGAATCCAGGAAGTTCCCGCGTGTCCAGGGGTGGGTGTAGACACCCTCTTCGATGGCCATCACCGCGGCGAGATCGCCCGCGGCCATGCGCCGATAGAGCGGCAGGATGTCGAGCTGCGCGCTCATCGCTGCTCGTGCACCTTGAGCGCCACTTTGTCGCGCACGTAAAGCGGCGCGACCGCCGCCGCGTCCCGGCCTTCGCCGTGTTCGAAGCGCGGCGCGGCAAGCCGGGCCACCTCGTGCGCGCGGGGATGGATCGCAGCCGCAACGCCCGCCAGTTGGCCATCGTAACGCTGAGTGAGCAACTCGCCGTACACGGAAAATGCGTTGCCGCAGCCGAGCCATCCGCCGCCGGCGACCGGGGGCGCAGCGCGCGGCGCATACACGCCGGGCGCGCAGGCGGCATGCCAGCCGCCCGCCCGTCTTTCGTACGCGGCGTGATAGATCTCATGCATGCGCGCATCCATGCAGCATATGACCCGCTCCGCCTGCGCGCATTCCGCCATCGCCATCAAAGTGCCGACGCCAACGACCGGAATGCCGGCCGCGAAAGCCAGCCCCTGGGTGACGCCGCATGCAATCCGCAGCCCGGTGAACGAGCCCGGGCCTTCGCCATACGCGATGCCGTCGAGATTCTGGACACCCGTATCGTGCCGCCGAAGCAGCTCCGCCACCATGCCCAGCAGGCGCTCGGAGTGACCCTGCCCGACGTGGTGCTCGATCGCGTCCATCTCGCCGTCATGCCACAGCGCGACGGAGCAAAATTCGGTAGAGGTTTCCAGGGCAAGGATTTTCAAGACGTAGCGGCCGTGCGAAGGGCGGTCGAAGAGCGGCTTTACGGCATTCTAACCCACCTCTGCAACGCGGGCCGATCCGGAATATTTCAGGCGCGGCGCCGCAATGCCGTATGCAGCCGAGCCGCCCCGGCGCTACAATGCACGGCATTGCTTTTCGCATGCCCGATCGAACGGATGAAGAGCCTGCCTTGAAGCAGTTCTACGCGTTTCTGGAATCTTTCGTCATCGTCATGCTGGTGGTGGCGGGACTCGTGGGCATCTCGAACAGCCTGCTGCGCGCGGGCGGCTGGTTCGACTCCTTTCTGGAATGGCTGGCCCCGGTCGTCTTCACCAACGTCACGGCATCGATCATCATCGGCGGCCTTGTATTGATCACGTTCGCCTGGTGGCATGATCGGCATGTCGCGAAAGGCACCTACAACCGACGCATCCCCACGGTGGTCCTGTTCGTCCTGATGGCGGCCGGGGTGTACTACATCGGTCGCTACGCCATACTCGGCACGCTGTAACGGCGTTTAGCGCGCCCAGGCCGCCCGTAGCGCGATACAGCGCTCGAACCAGGCGGCGTCGATCGGCGTTGAAGATCAGGCAGACACTGCGACGATGCCTTGCTTCAGCAGATCCCGGATGGTCTCATCGTCGTAGCCCATCGCGGACAGCAGCTCATGCGTGTGTTGGCCCACGCGCGGCAGATCGTGCCGTGTCCCGAACCGTCTGCCGTCCATCTCGAGCGGCAGTACCGGCACATCCGCTTCCACTCCGTGGGGCAGGGTGATGCGGGACAGACCACCCGAGGCCTTCAAATGCGGATCGTCGAACAAGTCCTCGGGCCTCGCGATGGGCGCAAAGGGCAGTCCGAGCGCCTCGCAACGATCCATCACTTCCTGCTTGGTCATGCGCGAAAATATCCCGGCGACAATCGGAATAATGCGCGAGCGCGCCTCCACGCGCTGCGGATTGGTCTTGAGCGCAGGCTCGGCAAGCAGCTCCGGCAAGCCGAACGATTCGCAGAACACGCGCCATTGCGTATCGGTGACCACGCCGACGAACACGTGCTCCTCATCCGCGGTCTTGAAGGTATCGTACACCGCCCACGCCCGGATGCGATCCGGCATGGGCGTTACGGGCTTGCGCGTCATCAGTCCTTCCATCATGTGCTGCGCGACGAGAAAAACATTGTTCTCGAAGAGCGCGCTCTTCACTTCCTGACCGCGCCGGGTATGGTGGCGCTGATAGAGCGCGGCCAGTACCGCGATGGCGCCGAACATGCCGCCCATCACGTCGTTGACGGAGGCGCCAGCGCGCAGCGGACCGTAACGGCCTCCCGTCATGTAGGCAAGCCCGCCCATCATCTGCACCACCTCATCGAGTGCGGTACGGTGCTCGTACGGCCCGGCCAGAAATCCCTTGTGCGAGCAGTAGATGATCTCGGGCTTGAGTTTTTTCAGCGCGGCATAGCCGAATCCCAGTTTCTCCATCGCACCGGAGCGGAAATTTTCCGAAACGACGTCGGCGGACATGATCAGCTTGAGCACGATCTCCCGGCCGACGTCCGACTTGAGGTCGACGGCACAGCTCTTCTTGTTGCGGTTGTAGGTCGGAAAGAACCCGGCCCCGGAAGCCGTGAGCCTGCGCGTGTGATCGCCGTCGAGCGGCTCGATCTTGATCACCTCGGCGCCCAGGTCGGCGAGGATCAGCCCACAGGTGGGGCCCATCACCATGTGCGCGAATTCCAGTACGCGGATGCCGTCGAGCGGCAATGCCGCGTCTGCGGCAGACCGCCCTGCGGAACCCGGCGCGGCGTTGTCGTTCATGCTGCTCTCCATAGCGCCATCGGCCCAGAGTGTATCGCCCCGCGAGGGTTGACGCTCGCCGCCCGGGACTGGTAGCTTCTAGCCCGCTGTCTGCCCGCCTCTACTGACCATCCACCACCAGGAGAACAACATGGCCGAAATCGTGCGCAAACATCCCGGACCGAGCCTGTGCCGGCTCGTCGAGTACGGAAATCTGGTTTTCGTGGCCGGCACCACGGCCGACAACAAATCCGCATCGTGCAAGGCGCAGACCGAGGAAATCCTCAAGAAGATCGACGGTTTTCTCGCGGAGGCCGGCACGTCGAAATCAAAGATTCTGGCGGCAAACGTCTGGATCGCAGACATGAAGGAAAAAGGCGAAATGGACGCGGCATGGCAGGCGTGGGTGGATCCGCAGAACAAGCCGGCGCGGGCCTGCGTGGAAGCGCGGCTCGGCACGCCCGAGATCCGCGTGGAGATCATGGTGACCGCCGCGCGGTAACGCGGGGCCCTTCTAGCCGGCCGATTTGGCGGCGCGGACTTCGATGCCCGCCGCTTTCGCGAGATCGCGGTGTATGCGGGTGACCCGCTCGATCTGGCCTTTGGCGGGAAACCGCTCGTAGAACCCTTCGACCCGGAACGCCCGCACCAGCTCGCTCCACGGCGCAAGCCGCTCCTCCCAGCGCTTCACGCGCCCCTCGGCCGGGTCGGCGTCCTGGCGGGCGAGGTCAGCGCAAACCCGCACCATCGCTTTCAGCGCGACGGGTTTGGTGACCATATAGCCGTCGTGGCCCCAGGCGTCGCCCCAGACTTTCTGTGCCGCCTTGAGGAAATCGCGCACCACGTTGTAGTAACGCTCCTCCTCGCGGTAGGTGTTGCTGCTCTGGCGGATTTTCTTCCAGTCGCCGCTCACCCAGCGGTGCAGTTCATTGAAGAGTTCCGCCTGCAGTATCCACTTGTCCTTCTGGCTGCGGCCGCCCAGCCGGTTGATGCGATAGCGCAGGGGGCTGTCGCCTTCGGTGTAGAGATCTTCCACCATGCGCGCGGCAAAGCGCCGGTCGGGATCCGCCCACGAGACGCGCTCGTAGAGATCGACGAGGTGGCTCTTGTTGATGCGCGTGGGCGTGGAATTGATGATGACGAACATCTCGGCGGCGAAATCGTCGCTCCGTCCGTCGAAGATGATGCACGGCACGTTGATGCTGCTCGCCTCGGTGGGATGCTCGCGCAGGTAGAAGCGCAGCGCGGCGAGCCGATGCTGGCCGTCGATGATCAGATACTTGGAATCCGGTTCCTGCAAGCTGCCGATATCGCCGCCGGCGCTGCTCGCCGTAAAGCGCAGCGTCTCGCCGGTAAACAACAATACGGTGCCGGGGATCGGCGGCTGGGAAACCGCCATTTCGTAGAAGTTCTTGAGGGAACGCACCTTAGCCCGCGAGAGCTGCCGCTGGAAGGCCTCGTCGGTGCGTTCTATGCGGGCGATGAACTGCGCGATTTCGTCGTTGTGCGGGACGGACTGCGGGGTGATCTCATCGCCTTCACCGTAGTAACGACTGATGAAGCGCACCTTGCCCAGGATATCGGCCGCAGGATAGCTCGCGAAGTAAAAGATGCCGTCCTTCTGGCGTATCCGGGTAGCCTGCATGGGTTTTCTCCAGTTTTCTTATGCCCGCCGCATCGCTTGCGCTAGTACGGTGACATTCTAGCGTGACTGCCGGAATAACGCGAGAAAACAATCTCCTGCATTAGCTTCCGGTTGTGGCGGATGAGGCATGGCCATGCCGG
>JBQTJV010000233.1:0-6102 GCA_052386775.1 Betaproteobacteria bacterium | reverse complement strand
GTGGAGACCTTTCACAGGTGATCGCAACGGTTGTCAGGCGAGTGTTTATAATGAAGTCGCTTCCCAATCGGCCAGGCATACGACCTCGGGGGTAACGACATGAAGATCGGTTTCGGCTTAGTGGCCGCCGCGCTGCTGTGGGCAGGCGCCGGCGATACCGTACTTGCGCAACAGGCCAAGATGACTTTTTTCATCACCAGCGAAGGCAATGGCCAGGGCGCCAACTTCGGCGGGCTGGCCGGTGCGGACCGGCATTGCCAGAAACTCGCCACGGCGGCCGGTGCCGGCTTCCGCACCTGGCGGGCGTATCTCAGCCAGAGCGCCTTGGGCGATCAGCCGGCGGTGCACGCGCGCGAGCGCATCGGCAGAGGCCCCTGGCAGAACGCCAAGGGGGTGGTCATCGCAACCGACATCAACCACCTGCACGGCCCCGACAACAAGATCACCAAGGACACCGCGCTCACCGAAAAATGGGACAAGGTTAGCGGCCGGGGCGACACGCCGAACATGCACGATATCTTGACGGGCTCGAGACCGGACGGCACGGCGTTTGACGGCAACGAGGACCGGACGTGCAACAACTGGCGCAGCGGCGACGCCGGGCAGGCGATGGTCGGTCACCATGACCGAATCGGCCTGCGGGACGACGAGCCTTCCCGCTCGTGGAACTCTTCTCACCCGTCGCGCGGCTGCAGCCTCGAGGCGTTAAAAATGTCCGGTGGCGCCGGCCTGCTCTACTGTTTCGCCATCGACTGAACCGGAGGCATACCATGGCAAAGGCATACTGGATCGCTTGCTATCGTTCCATCACCAATCCTGACGCGCTGGCAGCGTACGCCAAGCTTGCCGGTCCTGCGGTACAGGCAGCCGGTGGAAAATTTCTGGTGCGGGGCAATCCGGCGCAGACATACGAGCACGGGCTCAACCAGCGCGTCGTCGTGATCGAGTTCCCGAGCGTCGCGCAGGCGACCGCGGCGCATGACAGCCCGGCCTACCAGGAAGCGCTCAAGCTGCTGGGAAGCGGTGCGGAGCGCGACATCCGCATCGTGGAAGGCCTCGCTTGACAGGTCGTAACTGAAAGTCCGCCGCTGGAGTACTCCATGAAACCGGCCAGCGAAGCAGCAGCGAACGCAAGCATCCTCGCGCAGATCCCGTACACCCTCGATACCGGCGAGACGCTCGTCAACGAGACGTTCGGCCCGAACAACATCCGCCGGCGCTCCTCGGGCACGCTGGAATGGCGTCAGGTCGCCATCCACAACGGCCGTTTGCACACGGCGGGCTTCGCACTGGACAAGAGCGGGTTTGTATTTCTCCGCCACCCGACCGCGGTGCAGGATTTTTTCGAACCCGGGCAGATCGAGTCAGTTTATTACCCGGAAGTCGCGAGGCTGATCGGCGCCGTATCGGGCGCCGTACGGGTCGAGGTGTTCGACCACACGCTACGCTCCGGTGACGAGTCGGAACGCGAAGCAAAGCTGATACGGGAGCCGGTGCTGTGGGCGCACAACGACTACACCGAGTGGTCGGGACCGCAGCGCGTGCGCGACCTGTTCCCCGATGAGGCCGACCAGCTGCTGTCCCGGCGTTTTGCCATCATCCAGGTGTGGCGCGCGGTCAACCGGCCGATCCAGTCCAATCCGCTTGCCCTCGCGGAGGCGGACAGCGTGGCGTTCGAGGACCTGTTGATCGCCGAACGCCGCTATCCCAATCGCGTCGGGCAGACTTACCGGTTGCGCTACAGTGCCGCGCACCGCTGGTTCTATTTTCCGCAGATGACGCGCGACGAGGCCCTGGTGTTCAAGGTATACGATTCGGAGAAAGACGGGCGTGCGCGGTTTACCGCCCACACCTCCTTCATCGATCCGCAGACGCCTGCCGGCGCGCCCCCGCGGCAAAGCATCGAGGCTCGCGCGCTGGCGTTCTTCTGACCGGGAATCGCCTCACCCCACGGAGGCGCATTGCGTCGGGAGTCTAGACGACGTCCGCTTCGTGCCCGTAGTAGCGCAACTTGCCCGGGCCGCGTTCCTTCGCCTGGTACATGGCGGCGTCCGCATTCCTGAGCAGGGTTTCGGCATCCGCGCCATCGTCCGGAAAAAAAGCGGCGCCTATGCTGCAGCTCACGCAGACCTCGTAGCCGTCGATCGCCACCGGACGCGAGATGGATTCGAGCACGCGCTGCAAAACCGGCGTCGCAGATTCCCGGCTCGGCTGGTCGGGCAGTACCATGATGAATTCGTCACCGCCGTGGCGCGAGACGATATCGCCCTCCCGCGTGCAGGAAGCGATGCGCTCGGCGATCTCCTTCAGCAGCCGGTCCCCGCCGCTGTGGCCAAAGGTGTCGTTGACCCACTTGAAGCGATCGAGATCGATAAAAACGACACCCACCATGCGATCGTTGCGGGCGGCGTGGGCGAGCGCCTGCCGCAGATGCTCGTGCATCAGGTTGCGGTTGGAGAGGCCGGTCAGCACATCGTAGTAGGCAAGCTCGTTCAGCTTTTCCTGCTTCGCGATGTAGTCCAGCGCAAAGGACACATCGGCGGCCACGTCGCACAGCAGCCGCGTCTCTTCGGCGCCGAAAAACCCGCGCTCGGCGGCGTAAATCACCCAGAAGCCCATCACTTCGTCTTCCGCGATCAATGGCAGCGCGATCATCGCGCCGCACCCATGCTGCAGCACCCGATCCTGCAGACCGACGTGCGGTTCGCTGTGGATCTCGTTGACCACGATTTCCCTTCTCGAGCGCACCGCCCTGCCGATCACGCTGTGCTCGCCGAGCACATCCGCCGGGCGCTGCATGAATTCCTCGATGTGGGTGCTGCCATCGCCGCTCCACGCCACCGGAATGACGCTCGGCGTGTCGGCCACCGTGAGGCCGATCCACGCCATCCTGAATCCGCCGCGCTCCACCGCCACGTTGCAGATTTCCTGGAAGAGTTGCCTCCTGTCCCGGGTGCGCACGATACAGGCGCTGATCCCGCTCTGCACCGTTCGCACGCGATTCAACCGCGCGATCCTCTGGTCTTGCAGGATGCGCGCGCGCGCCTGCTCGGCCTCGCGCACGGCACGAGTCACGGCGGTGGGAAGGCGCGCGAGGTTTGTCTTCAGCACGTAATCTGTGGCGCCTTCTCGCAGCGCATCGATCGCGCGCTCTTCGCCTATGGTTCCCGATACGAAGATGTACGGAATATCGGGCCGTCTTTCGCGCACCAGGCGAAGCGCAGACATGCCATCGAACCCCGGCAGGGAAAAGTCGGAGAGGATCAGATCGGGATTGAAGTGTTCCAGCTCACGCAGCAGATCGCGCTCGCTGGAGACCACGCGGCTCACGCACGGCATACCCGCGCGCTTGAGCATCCTCGTTTCCAGTTCGGCGTCGGCCGCGACATCTTCGAGCAGCAGCACCTTCAGAAGTCGATCCATCGTCGATTCCACATAATCTGCGACGTCGATACCGGGTCATCGACGCGAGGGTGGGAGAAAAACCAACGACACGATATAGGAGGCGCCGGCGATCGCCAAGGCAGCAGATCACGGAAAATGTGTGGAGTACGAGCGACGCCCTGTAGCTGCGCCGCTACAGCCGCGCAGTGCGCAGAGCGCACGCGCGCGCGACTCAGTCGCTCGCGCCCGTGCCGACCGCCGCCGCGCCGCCCTTGCCCAGCCGCTTCAGAACTTTCACGCGCTGCACGGTATCGCCG
The DNA here is from genome assembly GCA_052386775.1 of Betaproteobacteria bacterium. GTDB lineage: Bacteria > Pseudomonadota > Gammaproteobacteria > Burkholderiales > SG8-41 > DSOT01. Next base: position 2,401 of record JBQTJV010000233.1, on the reverse strand, counting down.
GCGAGATGCGTCCAGACCATGGCATCCCGCACCAGCTTGTCGACCCGGGCATTCATCATGCAGCCTTCGGCGCCGTGGATTTCCATATTGAGGCGCGTGACGCGCTGGATCACGTCGGTCGAGTAGTTCATCACCAGCCCCGCGTTTGCTGAATGCTCCTTGCGATCGTGCAGCCACGCCACGCGCATCACATACGAGCGCAGCGCCTCGGTCAGCATGTGCATTTCGTTGATCTTCAACTGGATGAGCTGGTGCTCCATGAGGTACTTGCCGGCCCGCTGGTGCGTGCGCGAGAACTGCATCGCCATTTCCACCGCGTCGTCGCACACACCCAGCGCATTGGCGGCCAGTTCGAGGTCGCCGAAGAGGTCGCCCCCGGTCGTGTCCCCGCGTCCGGCCTTCACCGAGCCGGTGCCGACCTGGCCCACGACGTTGGCGTGGGGCACGCGCGCATTCTCGAAAATCAACTCGGCGTTCTGGTAGAAGCGCCAGCCGCGCTTGTTGAAAATTTTGCCGATGCGGAAGCCGGGCGTGCCCTTGGGCACCATGAACAGCGTCCCGCCCTCCTTGATGCTGACGTCCGGATTGGTGCGCGCATCGACGAAGAAAAGGGAGCCGACGCTGCCGTTGGCGATGAAGCATTTCTCGCCATTCAGTATCCACTCGTCGCCCTGGCGCTGCGCGCGCACGCGATATCCCGCCTTGGGATCGTCTTCGGGCGGCATGCGGTTGTCAGAGCCCGCGTTGGGCTCGGTGATCCCGCGACCCATGACGTAGCGGTGGTCGGCGAGAAACGGCTTGAGGAAGCGCTCCTTCTGGTCTTGGGTGCAGGCCGAGGCGATGAGGTGGCTCCACTTCCAGTTCTGGCTGAATGCCTTCGAGATCGCGCTGTCGCCCTTCGCGAGTTCCGCCATCACCAGCGCCTGGGAGACGAAGTCGGCGCCCGGGCCGCCCCATTCCTTGGGCACGGCGAGCGTGCGGAAACCGAGTTTCGATCCCTTCTCGATGATCCCCCAGTCCCACGGCTCGAACCCGCCTTCGATCTGATCGCGTTCGAGCGACATCGGCCGGATTTCATCCTGCGCGAACTTCCGCGCTTCCATCTGCCAGCCGCGCTGCTCTTCGTTCAATGAAAAATCCATATGCGGAGTCCTGTGAATGTTACGCCGCGGCCGGGCGCTGATAGCCCGCGACCGCTTCGGCGATCTCAAGTTTCGAAGCCGTGTCGGTTTCCTCGGAATGGAGGAAGACCATGCCGTCGTGCACGTATTTCTGCAGCGGCATGTCGCGCATCACCCCCATCGCGCCGAAGCACTCCGCTGCGAGCAAGGTCACGTCGTGCATCGCTTCGGCGGTGTAGATGCGCGCGATCGCATGAAGTGGCAGCGCGGGGAGGCTGCGATCGGCGAGCGCCTCGGGATGATCGGCGGCCCACGCCGCCTTCCAGATCATCGTGCGCGCGAGCTCGATCTTCATCGCGCAATCGGCGAGCTTGCCGCCGATCGCCTGGTGCTCGATGATGTTGCGCCCGCCCTGACGGCGGATCCTGGCGTATTCCACCGCGGCCTCGTAGGCGGCGCGGCCGACACCGAGATTGAGCGCCGCAAGCGCGGGATCGGCACGCAACGCCGGCAGGCCGTTCCCAAGCACGCCCGCGCCTTCCTTGCCGAGCAGACGCGCGGCCGGCACGCGGCAATCCTTGAAGGTCACGGCTGCGCCCGGCCCGTGGTGCCAGCGCACGCCCGGCTCACCGCCCGCCGCGGTGCCGCCGATCGCGCGGATGGTGCTGCCGACGGTGAGCCCCGGGGTGTCGCGCGGAATGAGAAATGCATTTTTACCAGCGACGACGACGAAGAGCTTCGCGATGGGCGCGTTGACAACGAACGCCGCCGCGCCGTTGATCACGTAGTCGCCGCCCTGCTTCGTCGCGGTGAGTTCGGGTGCAGACGTGTCGCTGAACGGGCGGTGATATGACCAGCCGACGTTCTCGTTATGCGCGCCGACCAGGGCGAGGTGGCACTTGTCGTCGGAGACGAATTTCGAGAGCTGCTCGCGCGCCGCGTCCGACATCCCGGGCGCAAAGACTTCGCGCGCGATGAGCGCGGTCTGAGCGAGCGCCGCCGCGATGTCCACGTCGCCGGCTGCAAGCTCTTCGAGCACGATCGCGGTCGTCAGGGTATCGGCGCCCGCGCCGCCCGCGTCTTCCGCGAGCGCGAGCGTGCGCAGTCCCATCTCGGATGCCTTGTCGAGCAATGCGGTGAGCAGCGGCTTCTCGAAAGGCTGCAGCCGGTCGGGATGAAGCGCCACCGGCTTGATTTCCTTTTCGACGAAATCGCGCAGCTTGTCTCGGAACTCGACCTGCTCAGCGGTCAGTTGAAGGTTATACAAGGGGGAGCTTCCC
>JBQTJV010000232.1:0-4604 GCA_052386775.1 Betaproteobacteria bacterium | reverse complement strand
AGGGCAAGGCGCCCATGCGTTCCTTTCCAGGTTTCTCGCGCTACCGCGATTACGCCTGCCCGCGCGCTGGGGCTACTGGACGCTCCTGCTGCTGGCAATGGCCGGTCTGATGGCGACGGCGACCCTGAGCTACCGCGCAGTCGATAAAGAACTTTCCGATGCGGCGATGTCGCGCCGGGTCGCCGTAGCGCAGCTCGCAGCCGCAACCCTGTCGGCGACGTTCGACCGCCTCGCCGATGTGACCGTTTCCCTCGCGACCCGCGTGCGCTTCAGCGAGCTGGTAAGCGCCGGTAAATGGGGGGACGCAATACAAATTCTGCGCGCCGTGCCGGCGGATTTCCCATTCGTCGAACGGTTATTCCTCGCTGATGGGGACGGCACCCTCATGGCCGATGTGCCCGAATTACCGGAGGTGCGCGGCAGCAATTTCGCGCATCGCGAATGGTACAAGGGGGTGCGCCGCCGCGGCGGGCAAGCCTACGTTTCTCCGATATACAAGCGCGCAGCACCACCGCAGATCGATGTCTTCGCGGTTGCAGCGCCCATTACTCGCCCGGACGGAAGCCTTGCGGGCATCCTCGTGCTTCAGGTGCGGGCGGAACGCTTCCTCGAGTGGATCTCGGGCATAGACTTGGGGCCGGAAGGCGCCGTATACGTGACGGACTCGGCCGGTCAGATTGCATTCCACTCGAAACTTTTGGGCCAGATCGGCAACCGCGACTTTTCCGCGGCACCGATCGTGCAGAAGTTGAGGCGCGGACAGCAAGGTGTGGAAGTGGCGGCAGATCCGCTCAGCGAGGAACCCTCCGTTTTCGCCTACGCGCCGGTCGCCCGCTACGGCTGGGGCGTCGTCGCCCAGCAGTCGGCCCGGTCGGCCTTTGCAGCCCGGGATGAGCAGTTGCGCCGCCTGTCGATCGGCTACTTTCTGGTGTTCGTGCTGTGCGGGGCCCTCATCTACCTTGCATCGCGCATCGTCGCGCAGCGCAACCGCGCGAAGGAGGAACTGCAGGCCAAGGCCGAACTGGAACGGCTGGTCGCCGAACGCACCGCGGCCCTCGAAATGGCGAACAAGGAGCTGGAGAGCTTCAGCTACTCGGTGTCGCACGATCTGCGCTCGCCGCTGCGCGCGGTGAGCGGCTTCGCGCGCATGCTCGAGGAGGATTACGTGGACAAACTGGACGGCGAGGGCCGGCGGCTCATCAAGGTCATCCGCGACAACAGCCGCAAGATGGGACAGTTGATCGATGATCTCCTCGCCTTTTCGCGCATGAGCAGAAAGCCAATCGCTATCGCGGAGATCGATATGGCCGAGCAGGCGCGCACGACTTTCGCCGAAGTTGCGGCGGGTGATGCCCGCATCCGCTCGGAGATCGCGCCGCTGCCGCCGGCGCGGGGCGACACGGCGCTGCTCAAGCAGGTATGGGTCAACCTGATTTCCAACGCCGTCAAGTTCAGCGCAACGCGCGATGAACCGCTGGTCCAGGTCACCGGACGCGCCGAATCGGCCGAGAACGTCTATTGCGTAAGAGATAACGGCGTCGGCTTCGACATGGCTTATTACGACAAGCTCTTCGGCGTCTTTCAGCGCCTGCACAGCGTTGAGGACTTCCCAGGCACCGGCGTGGGGCTCGCCATCGTGCAGCGCATCGTCTCGCGCCACGGCGGCCGGGTGTGGGCAGAGAGCAAGGAAGGCGAAGGCGCCGCGTTCTACTTCGCCTTGCCGCAAGTCATCACGCCGGAACACATCAGCGCTACGCCGGAAGATGAGGCTGCCCTTATCCGGGACGACGCATGACTGACCTCCAGAGCGTGGAAATCCTGCTGGTGGAAGACGATCCGAGCGACGCCGAGCTCACGATGCGCGTGCTGCGCAAGAAGCACCTCGCGAACAGCGTGACCTGGGTGAAGGATGGCGCGCAGGCGCTGGATTTCCTGTTTCGGCGCGGCGTCTACGCCGAGCGAAGCGAGGACCACCCGCGTCTCATCCTCCTCGATCTCAAGTTGCCGAAGGTGGATGGCATCGAGGTTCTGCGCCAGTTGAAGAGCAATGAGCATACGAAAGCGATACCGGTGGTCATGCTTACCTCTTCCGCCGAGGAGTCGGACGTCATGAAAAGCTACAAGCTGGGCGTGAACAGCTACATCGTGAAGCCGGTGGACTTCGAGCAGTTCGGCGAGACGGTGGCGGCTGCGGGACTCTACTGGGTAGTCACCAATCGGGTGCCACAATGAACGATATCGTTTTCTCCACGATCGACAAGCGGGAGGGCGCTCCTATGGCAACAGACCGTCAGCCCGAGCCGATGCGGGTACTCCTACTGGAGGACGTCCCGACGGACGCCGAAATCACGTTGCGCGAACTGCGAAAGGTTGGAGTTCCTTTCCAGAGCCGGCGGGTCGAAACCCGGGAGAACTTCGTCCAGGCGCTGCGCGACTTCCAGCCGGACGTCATTCTCTCCGATTTCAGCCTGCCGACCTCATTCGACGGTCTTGCCGCCCTGGACATCGCACGCGAGCTTCTTCCCGATATTCCCTATGTGTTCGTCTCGGGCACGATCGGGGAGGACCGCGCGGTGGAGGCGATGAAGCGCGGCGCGACGGATTACGTACTCAAGGAGCGACTCAACCGGCTGGTGCCGGTGATCCGCCGTGCGCTGCACGAAAAAGAAGAACGCGAGGCGCGGCGGCGCGCGGAAGAGGAGTTGGAGGAAACGAGAAACCGGCTGAACAGCATCGTATCGGCGCTCCCGGATGTGATCTGGTCGGTCTCCCCCGAGCCCTACCGGCTGCTTTACGTGAGCCCGTCGTTCAAGTCCTTATGGGGATCGCTGCTTCAGGACATCGAGCGTGACGTGGACGCATGGTTCCGGATGGTGCATCCCGCAGCTCGCGCCCGCGTCGAGGGCGAATGGCGCAACGCCATGCGCGGAGAACCGCTCGATGCGACGTATCGGGTGGTACGCGAAGACGGTACGGTGCGCTGGATCAACAACCGCGCGCAGGCCCGGCGGGATGAGACGGGCAGAATCGTGCGGCTGGACGGCATCGCGCGCGATGTCACCCGAGGCAAAATCCAGGAGCAGCGCATCACCCGGCTGAACCGGATGCTCTCGGTCTTGAGCGGAATCAATACGATCATCGTGAGAGCGACCGACCGCAACCAGTTGTTCAAGGATGCCTGCCGCATCATTGTGGAAAACGGCGGTTTCGACGCTGCCTGGATCGGCTTGCTTGACCGGGACGGCGAGCGCCTGCTCCCGACGGTGTGGGCGGGACGTGATACTGACTTTCTCGCAACGGCGCAGTTCGCGGTTCGCGAGGGCGCCCCGGGCGCACACGGCATTGTGGCCGTCACCCTACGCACGGGCCGTGCGGTCATCGTGAACGACATCCGCCATGACTCGCGAGTCACTCTCGCCAGAGAGCTGCTGCCACGAGGCTTCATGGCGGCCGCGACCCTGCCGCTCACGGCAGGAGACGCGGTCGTCGGCGTGCTCGCGTTCTACGGCGGCGAGACAGGATGTTTCGATGATGAGCAGGCGCGACTGCTGGACGAGCTGGCGGGCGACATTTCCTTCGCCCTCGATCACCTTGCCAAGGCCGAGCGACTCGACTATCTCGCCTATTACGACACGTTGACCGGCCTGCCCAACCGCAGTCTATTCCAGCAGCAAGTGGCACAAATCATACACTCCAGGGCGCCAAATGGTCAGGGACTCGCCCTGGTCATGCTCGACCCGGAGCGCTTCAGACATATCAACGAAACGCTCGGCATTGCGGCAGGCGATGCGCTTCTCAAGCAGTTCGCTGAGCGCCTGAGTGCGACCGTCGGGGAGCCGGGGGCCGTTTGCCGCATCAGCGCGGACCGCTTCGCCCTCGCGCTCGTCCCCGTGGTCAACGCGGCCGAAATCGCGCACGCCATCGAGCAGCGTGTCTTTTCGGCTTTGAACGAACCCTTCAGCATCAACGGTCAGGAGCTGCACATTGCCGCGAAAGCCGGCGTAGCGGTCTACCCCAGTGACGGAAAGGATCCCGGCACGCTGCTGCTGAACGCGGAAGCGGCTGTCACGCGCGCAAAGCAGTCCGGCGAACGCTATCTGTTCTATGCGCCGGAGATGAATGCGCGTGTCGCCGAGCAGCTCAGGATCGAAAATGAACTGCGCAAGGCGTTACAGGAGGAGCAGTTCGTTCTCTTCTATCAGCCTAAGATGGACCTTCAAAGCGGGCAGCTATGCGGAATGGAAGCGCTCATCCGCTGGCAACATCCTCAACGCGGCCTGATTCCGCCGGGTGAATTCGTCCCCGTCCTGGAGCATACCGGGATGATCCTCGCGGTGGGCCGCTGGGCAATCAAGCGGGCTGCCCTGGATCATGCGGCCTGGAGCGCCACGAACCTCAAACCGCCCCGAATCGCGGTAAACGTCTCACAAGTCCAGTTGCGCCGCGAGGAGTTCGTCGAGGACGTGACCGCAGCCATCGCCGGAACGGGGTGCGATTGCATTGACATCGAGATCACTGAATCGATGTTGATGGATGACATCAGCCGCAACATCGAAAAACTTGCGGCACTTCGCGCGGCAGGCATCGGAATCGCCCTTGACGAT
>JBQTJV010000231.1:0-7871 GCA_052386775.1 Betaproteobacteria bacterium | reverse complement strand
GCAGGCGGTGCTCCAGACGCACGCCCGCTATTCGTACTTCACCCACCACACGAGCGTGGAGCAGTTCGGCAGGCCCGAGATCGAGCGCCTCGAGTCGCTCGGTGTGCTCGATGACAGCATGCTGCTGCTGCACGGCGGCTGGTTGGAGCCGCGCGAGATCGAAATCCTGGCGCGGCGCAAGCCTACTATCGTGTGCTGCCCTTCGTCTTCCCTGCACAACGGCTATGGCAATCTCACAGTGGGTCGTCATCCGGAGCTGATGGCGCTCGGCGTAAATGTCAGCCTCGGCACCGATCACGCGAGTTCGGGCACGGTCGATCTGGTGCAGGAGATGCGATACTGCGCGTGCGGCTACAAGGAACTGCGGCTCAATCCGCGCCTGATGCCCCCGGAACAGGCGCTCGAAATGGCGACCATCAATGGTGCGCGCGGTGCAGGCCTGGCGCAGCGCGTGGGCTCCATCGAAGTCGGTAAGGAAGCAGATGTCGTGTTGTTCGATGCGACCGCGCCGGAGTGGCAGCCGCTGTATAACCCGGTATCGAACCTGGTCTACAGCGCGACCGGCAACACGGCGAAACATGTCTTCGTGCGCGGCGCCCAGGTGCTCCGCGACGGCCATCTGGTCAATCTCAGCGAGCGCGACATCCTGCAGGAGGTCGCGGCAGCGAGCCAGCGGCTGGGCGCGCGCCTCGATATGGGCAAGGCCATGAAGCTCAGATGGCCGGTGCAATGACCGGGAAAGGCCGCGGAGGCGATCGGGAATGAGATTGGGGGTGCTGCTTCCGCATCGCGCGGCGGTGCTGCAGTCGGCGCGGCGGCCGCCGGTCGAGGAATGCTGGACCATCGCGCGCCAATGCGACGAGGCCGGCATGGATATCTGGGTGGGCGACAGCATCGTTGCCAAGCCGCGCCTGGAGCCGCTGACGACGCTCGCTTATGCTGCGGCGATCACCCGACGTGCCCGGCTGGGGACGGCTATCCTGCTTCCGGCGCTGCGCCAGCCGGTCGTGCTCGCCCACGCCCTGGCCAATCTCGATCAAATCTCCCGCGGGCGCCTGGTCCTCGGATTGGGCGTGGGCTGGAAACTGCCGGAAATCGAGCGCGAGTGGGAAGCGTGCGGGCGCGTACACCGGCGCCGGGTGCGCGACCTCGAAGAGCATATCGTCGTCTGGCGCAGGCTCTGGCGCGGCGAGCCGGTCAGTTACGAAGGAAGCGATTTCAAGTTGACCGGGCACACCGTCGGGCCGCTGCCGTGGAATGAAGCAGGCCCGCCCCTGCTGGTCACCGCCGGAAATCGTGGGGAATTCATACCGGCGCAGATCGACCGGGTGGGCCGCCTGGGCGATGGCGTCATCACCACCTATCTCACCGATGAGGACTGCCGGCGCCTGCGCGAGGCCTGCAATGAAGCGTTTTCCCGGCATGGCCGGCCCCGCCCCGGGTTCCCGTTGTGCGTTTACACTACGGTGCGTATCGAAAGCGACGCCGCGAAAGCGGAAGCGCTCACGCAGGAATTTCTTCAGCGGTATTACGGCGGCGGTGTGAATTACCGCGGTTTGATGGGACTGGGGCCGGCTGCGGCGGTGGTCGAGACGCTCAAGCGCTATGAAGCTGCGGGCGTGACCGACCTGTGCATCCGTTTTGCCGGTACGGACCAACTGTCTCAGGTCGAGCAGTTTATCCGTGACGTGGCGCCGGCATTCCGCCCGGCGGGAGAAGCGCCGAAGAAGTGATCTCACGAGACGTTTGAATAACCGGAGGAGAAAATGAAACCCATCCTATATGGCGCAGCAGCGGCCCTGCTGAGCGTTGTCGCGGCGGACGCTGCAGCACAGGCCGCCTCGACAGGCCCGGGACAGGCCTACCCGATCAGGCCGGTGCGGCTGATCGTGTCGTTTCCGCCGGGCGGGGCGACCGATACGTTTTCCCGCACCGCCGCGGCCGAACTCACGAAAAGCATGGGACAGCAGTTCATCGTGGAGAACCGCCCCGGCGCGGGCACGACCATCGCCGCGGAGTTTGTGGCGAAGTCGCCGCCTGACGGCCACACCCTGCTCTTTACCGACCTTTCCACGCACACCATCACGACGTCGCTGTATCCCAAACTCGCGTACCATCCGCTGCGCGACTTTGCGGCTGTGGCTGCGGTCAATTCATCGCCCCTGATTCTCGTCGCCCACCCTTCGGTGAACGTCAAATCGGTGCGCGAGCTGATTGCGCTCGCCAGGAAAAACCCCGGCATCACGTGCGGCAATTCGGGAGTCGGCACGGTAACGCACATGACGGCCGAGAAGTTCCGGCTGCGCGCCGGCATCGACGTGACTGCCGTGAATTACAAGGGAGGCGCGACGCCGGTGATCGCGCTGTTGGGCGGCGAGATCGCGATGGTGATGGCGACGATACCGGCCAGCATCCAGCACGTGCGCAAGGGGAAGCTGGTGGCCTTGGGCATCGCGGCCGATAAACGCTCGCCCTTCATCCCGGATATCCCGACGCTGGGCGAGGCGGTGAAGGGCGACGTGAGCGGCGCGGTGATTTCGGGGGTTCTGGCGCCGGCCGGCACACCGCGCACGATCATCGACCGGCTCAATGCCGAATTTGCCCGCGCGTCCGATACGCCGAAGGCCAAAGAGATCTACGCCGAGAACGTCGCCGAGACGTTGAAGATGAGCCCGGCCGACGTGCAGCGCTCGCTGGAGCGCGACGTGAAAGCCTGGGCCGAGGTCGTGAAGGCCACCGGCGTCAAGGCGAACTGAGTCGTACCACGTCACCGAGTCGTCTTCGAGCAGCGGCGCAGGAGTGACGCGTGACCCAGCGCGAGCTGACATTAACGGCGCTGCCGGGCATCCCGGAAATCGAACCGGGCGCCGACTTGCCAGTGCTGCTTTGCCGGGCGGTGAAAGAGGCCGGGTGCGTGCTGCAGGGCGGCGACATCCTCGTCGTTGCGCAGAAGATCGTTTCCAAGGCGGAGGGCCGGGGCGTCCGGCTTAACGACGTGCGGCCGTCGGACCGTGCCCTCGATCTGGCGCGGATGACAGACAAGGATGCCCGCCTCGTGGAACTGATGCTGCGTGAGTCGAAGGAAGTGCTTCGCGCGAAGCCCGGCGTGCTGATCGTCGAACATCGGCTCGGGTTCGTCATGGCGAGCGCCGGGATAGACCAGTCCAACGTGCCGGGGGCGGAGGACGCGGGGTGGGCGCTGCTGCTGCCCGAAGATCCCGACGCCTCGGCACGGGGCATACGCGATCGATTGAAGGCGGCGACCGGTGTTGAAGTGGGAGTCGTGATCAACGACAGTTTCGGCCGCGCCTGGCGCAACGGGGTGACCGGCATGGCGATCGGCGTCGCGGGCGTTCCAGCGCTGGCCGATTTGCGCGGCCGGCCCGATCGCCACGGCAGAGCGCTGCGCGTCACGCAAGTCGCCGTTGCGGACGAACTGGCGGCCGCGGCCTCGCTGCTCATGGGGCAGTCCGACGAAGGGTATCCGGCGGTGCTCGCACGCGGGTTCCCGTACCCCACACGGGAAGGCACCATCACCGAACTCATACGCCCGCGCGCAGAGGACCTCTTCCGGTGATCGTCGCGCTCGCGGGAGGCGTGGGCGGCGCGCGCTTCGCGGTAGGGCTCGCTGCGGTGCTACCGCCGCGCGAGCTCGTACTCGTGGTGAATACCGGCGACGACTTCGAGCATCTGGGTTTCACGATCTGCCCGGACCTCGACACCGTCACGTATACGCTGGCTGGCATCCAAAATCGCGTTGCCGGCTGGGGTCGCGACGACGAGAGCTGGCATTTCATGGCAACGCTGGAGGCGCTCGGCGGCGAGACCTGGTTTCGCCTCGGCGACCGCGACCTGGCGGTGCACGTCGTGCGCACGCTCGCCCTCGCACGCGGCATGACGCTTTCGCAGATTACACTGCGCCTTGCCGCCCGGTTCGGTGTCCGGCATCCGATTGTGCCGATGAGCGACACCCCGGTGCGCACGAAAGTCCTCACCGACCGTGGCGAACTCGATTTCCAGGATTATTTCGTGCGTCTCCAGTGCCGGCCGCGGGTGCGCGGATTCCGTTACGCGGGGTGCCGCACAGCGGCTGCGCCGCAAGGGCTGCGCGAACTGATGCAGGCAAACCGTGTGCGCGCGGTGGTGCTTTGTCCGTCGAATCCCTACGTCAGCATCGCGCCCATACTGGCCGTGCCGGAGATCGGCCGGTGGTTGCGTGCCCGTGCTTTTCCCGTCGTCGGTATCTCGCCCATCGTCGGCGGCGCGGCGATCAAGGGCCCGGCCGCAAAGATGATGCGCGAGCTGCGCGAGCCGCCCAGCGCACTCGGCGTGGCGCGGCATTACGGCGCGCTGGTGGACGGGTGGATCATCGACCGGCAGGATGCAAGCCTCGAACGCGCCGTCGGACGCCTGGGCAAGGCGACGCTGGTCACCGACACGATCATGGCGAGCCGCGCGAAAAGCATGGCGCTCGCGATGAGGGCCGTCCGGTTTGCGCAGGCGCTGGCGTAACGGTCGTGGTCGCGCTGCGCAGAGCGATCGCGTTGGGCTAAGATGTGACCTCGACCAAGAACAAATAACGCGTTTACCCTGCGAGGAGGTGTGCATATGAAACGTTTTTTGCTGTTGTTATCGGCTGTCGCGACGGTGATCGTGCTCGACGCGATGGGCGTTCGTCCCGCTGCTGCGCAAAGTTATCCCGCCAAGCCGATCCGGATCATCGCGCCGTCCGGCGCCGGCGGCCCGGTGGACGTCATCTGCCGGGCGGTGTCGCAGGCGCTGGGCGAGGTCGTCGGGCAGCAGGTCATCGTCGATAACCGGGTCGGCGCCGCTGGCCTGATCGGTGCCGAAATCGTCGCCAAGGCGCCGCCGGACGGTTATACCCTGTTGTTCGGTTTTTCGGGACCGCTCGCCATCGTCCCCAATTTGAATCCCAACACGCCGTACGATCCGCTGAAGGATCTGGTACCGGTATCGCAGGTCGCCGCGGCGCCGTACGTGCTGCTGGTGCATCCCAGCGTGCCGGCGACATCGGTAAAGCAACTCGTCGCGCTTGCCAAGGCGCGTCCCGGAAAACTGAATTTCTCTTCGGGCGGCACGGGCGTCGGCATCCATATGGCGGGCGAGCTGCTCAAGGTCTCGGCGGGCATCAACATCCTTCATGTGCCGTACAAGGGGGCGGCCCCGGCGATGACGGCGCTCATCGCGGGGGAGGTCGACATGATGTTCAACGGCCTCGCGCCCGCACTGCCGCATATCAAGAGCGGCAAGGTTCGCGCGCTGGCGGTCGGTGGCGACAAGCGCTCGCCGCTCTTCCCCGAGCTGCCGACGGTCAAGGAAGCGGGATTCGAGTTCAACACCACCGGCTGGTACGGCGTGGTGGCGCCGAAGGGCACGCCGCAGCCGGTGATCCAGGCGCTGCACAAGGGGCTGCAGCAGGCGCTCGCCTCGCCGCAGTTGAAGGCGCAGTTCACCAAGCTCGCCGTCGAAACGGTGGGCACGTCGCCGCAGGAATTCTCGAGCCTGATCGCCGAGGAGCTGCAGAAATGGGCAAAAGTCATCAAGGCTGCCGGCCTGCGCGACAAACCGTAAGGGCATCCCATGAAGATAAAGCTCGATCCTCGGCGCACCGCCGTGCTACTGCTCGACGTGCAGAACGACCTGGTGAAGATCACCCCTCGCTTGCGCGAACGGCGGGTGCTGGAAAACATGGCGAGCGTGCTCGCGCGGGCGCGCCGCCGCAACACGGCGGTGATCCATATCACCGCGTCGGTGCGTGCCGATTTTCGCGATCTGCCGCGGGACAATCCGCTGTGGGACGGCATACGCAAATCGCGGCAGCTCATCTTCGGCACCCGCGGCGCGGCGATACACCGGTCGGTCCAGCCGCTGGACACCGAACTGGTGCTCAACAAGACCTGCGTGGACCCGTTTCTCACCACCAACCTGGGACAGGCGCTGCACAACGCCGACGTGAACACCGTGGTGCTGATGGGGCTCTGGACCAACTGGGTCGTGGAGGCCACCGCCCGCCACGCGAGCGACATGGGTTACCGGGTGTTTCTGGTGGAGGACGCGTGCGCCAGCAACACCATGGAAAACCACGAGTTCGCCATCCGCAACGTGCTGCCGACCATCTGCTACGTGGTGGGCAGCGCGCAGGTGCTCGCAGCACTGAAGTGAGCGCCCGGCGGGGCGCTCCGAGCGTTACTCGAGACGCAACAGCCGCGCCGCGTTGCCCCACAGGATCTGCTCGCGCTGCGCGGCGTTCAGCGACTTCATCCCCGTGACGATCGCGACCGGGTCGTTATACGCGATGTCGAAGCAGTAGTCGCTGCCCATCATGATGCGATCGGCGCCCACCAGCCCCACCAGGTAGTCCATGATCTCTTCCGAATAGCTGATGGTGTCGTAGGTGAAGCGCTTCAGATACGCGCTCGGCGGCCGCGGTATCGTCTTGCACTCCGCACGAATCCTGAACGCCTGATCGAGGCGGCCGCGGAGGATGGGCAGCGCGCCGCCGGCGTGCGGCAGGCTTACTTCCAGTGTCGGGAAAGCGTCCAGCACGCCGCCGAAGATGAGATGACACGCCGCGATGGCGGTGTCCATCGGGTTGCCGATGGTGTTGATGAGGTAGTACTGCTTCAGGCGCTCGTTGTTGATCATCATCGGGTGCAGGAAGATCGGCAGCCCGAGGTCCGCGATGCGTTCGTAGACGGGGAAGAAGCTGCGGTCGGACAGTTCGCGGTCGCGCACCGCGGTTGCCATGTAGATGCCGCGGATGCCGGGCAGCTTGGCGACACGCTCGAGTTCTTCCAGCGCCAGATGCGGACTCTGGAACGGCAGCACGGCGAAGCCGATGAAGCGGTCCGGGTGCGCGCGATGGGCGGCGCTGACCGCGTCGTTGAACGCCACGCACAGCCTGATCGACAGCTCGTCGTCCGCCCAGTACACCATGGGCTGCGTTAGCGACAGCGCATGCATGCGGACCCCCTGGCGGTCCATGATCTTGAGCCGTTCGTCGAAATCCATGAACGGCGCGGTGATCGGCCCGGTGCGCAACAGCAAGCCTACCTGTATGAAACTCGCCCCGGACGGATCCGTGATGACGGTCGTGCCGCAGCGCTTGCCGTGCTCGGCGATCAGCCGGATGTAGGACTCGGGGAAAAAATGCGCATGAGTATCGATAGTCAGGGGATGCGGCATGTTGGGCTCCTCCTCGTTACTGCTTCAGCGGACACGGCGATGCGTGACGTCGACTATTTGCCGCGCGCAGCCAGCCTGGTGATGAAATTCCATTCCGCCGGGTCGACCGGCGTGATCGAAAGCCGGTTACCGCGCTGCAGAATGCGCATGCGGGCGAGCGGCTTGCGGGCGCGCAGTTCCGCCAGAGCGATCAGCGGGATTTTTCTGACGAATTTCACGTCCACGTTGACCCAGCGCGGCGCCTCGCGCGTCGCCTGGGCGTCGTAGTACTTGCTCTTGCGGTTGAACTGCGTTTCGTCGGCGTACGCGGGCGCACACACCTCGACGATGCCGACGATGCCCGGCTCCTCGCAATTGGAGTGGTAGAAGAATGCGAGATCCCCGACTTTCATCTGATCGCGCATGAAGTTGCGCGTCTGGTAGTTGCGCACGCCGTGCCACGCGGTCGTGCGATCGCGCGCCATGTCGTCGATGCTGTAGGCATCAGGTTCCGATTTCAGAAGCCAGTAACGCATACAAAACGTCTCGGGTGTGGCTTCCTGGACTTTTCTTTCGGGCTTTTTCAAGCGGGCTTCGTTCCCGCTTTTTCTTTTCAAAAAAAATGCGGCCGCGGCCGCATTTTCAGTGTAGGACCCCCGCATGTGCCGTCAGACCTGCATCTTGAA
>JBQTJV010000230.1:0-4958 GCA_052386775.1 Betaproteobacteria bacterium | reverse complement strand
GCCGGGGCCGTAGCCGGAGTAGCCGCCGTTGTTGATGTGCAGCGTCGTGATGCCGATCCGGTAGCGCGCCACCGCCTCGAAGTTGCCCATCATGTAGCACACGCCCGCATCGCCGGTGATATTCACGCATTGCCGTTCCGGATAGGCGAGCTTGGCGCCGATCGCGCCGGCGAGACTGAAGCCGAGCGTCGAGACATTGCCCCAGCCCAGATGGCCGCGTGGAATCTGCGCCTGGTACACCGTGCTGGTCTGGTCGCGCGTGTTGCCCGAGTCCGCGGTGACGAACGAGTTCTTCGGGTCGAGCACCTTCATGAGGTCGCCGATCACGCGATACGGATTGATCGGTTTTTCGTTCGATTCCATGTAGGGGCGGAACTTCGCCCAGAAAGCCTGCCGTGCCGCGCCGATCTCATCGAGCACTTCCGCGCGTTTTCGCGCGCCGCCCGCCTGTTTCGAGAACTCCTCGATCAGCGCCTTGAGCGTGAGCTTGGCGTCGCCGATGACCGCGAGCCGCGTCTCGTAGCTGCGGTTGATGTCGAGCGTGTCCACCGTGCACTGGACGATGACCTTCTTGTGCGGCTCGGGAACGGCATGGCTGAAGCGGTTCGGGAAAAGGCTGGAGCCGATGGAGAAGAGCAGGTCGCACTTATTGAGAAAGTGCGCGGCGTGCGAGCCGCGCACGCCCACCGACAGCGCATGGTTCTCCGGGAAAGTGCCCTTGGCCTTGAGCGTGGTCAGCACTGGAACGTGGGCGAGTTCGGCGAACTGCAGCAGCTCGCTTGTCGCCTCCGCGTAGTAGACGCCTTCGCCGACATAAAGCAGCGGATCTTTCGCCGCGAGGAGCGCCGTGATGGCGGCTTTCACATCGTCGGGATCGGGCGCGGACCGCCAGCCTTTCACCGGCACGTAGGGATGCGCGGCCTCGTCGTATTCGCCGAGATCGCGCGGCACGATGAGCAGCACCGGACCCGGCCGCCCCGAGCGCAGATGGGTGAACGCGCGGCGCATGTAGTCCGGGACAAGTTCGGCGCGGTCGATCTTGCCGACCCACTTGGTGACGGGTCGCAATGCCTCTGCAATGTCGAAATGCGTGTGCCGGCTCGCGCCCTGGCCTACCCCTTCGGTGATCACGAGCACCGGCGAGGAATCCTCCCACGCCTGCGCGATCGCGCCGTACGCCATCTGGATGCCCGCGGCGTTCAGATTCGACATCACCGTGCAGGCGCCGATGCGCCTGCCGCAGGTGACGCGGGAGTACGCATCCGCGACGGCGACTGCAAAGCGCTCCTCGCCCATCATCAGGATGCGCACGCCTTCTTCGCCGAGCGCATTGTTGACGTGGTTGGTGGGGTAGCAGCTCACCCACGGCACGCCTTCGGCCTTCAGTATCCGCGCAACGCCGTTTGCCGCCTTGATTTTCACAACGAGATCCTCGTGTTCGGTGGGGTGTTCGGGAGGCCGCCCGGACGGCGGCACACCGGCAATCTAATTCCAACCGCCGGCGCAGGCAAGCCCCGTTACTCGGTGGCCTCAGCAGGTGTCGGTTATCGCAGGCCCTTCAGCGGATCCTCCTCCAGCCGGTTCACGCTGTCGTCGATCTGCTCGGTTTTGACCGCAGCGGCCGCCTCGCGCAGCTTTTCCGGAAAACCGGTGGCGATCACCGGGAAAACGATCAGCAGCACGATCGCGATGCACTGCAGGATCAGGAACTCGAACATGCCCTTGTAGATCGTCGCGAGCGACCACTGCTTCACCACCTGCCGCAGGTAGTAGGCCGACATCGCGACCGGCGGCGACAGGAAGGCCGTCTGCAGCGTGACGGCCACCAGCGCCCCGAACCAGACCAGCATGAAATCCGGCGCAATGCCGAGCGCGGTGCCGAGGTCTCCCTTCAGCGCATCGATCACGGGATAGAAGATCGGCAGGAACACCAGCACGATCGCGGGCCATTCGAACGGCCAGCCGAGACCGAAGATCAGCAGGATCACGACGATCAGCATCGCGACCGGCGGCAGCGGGAGGGAGAGCATCGTTTCCGTGATCCAGCTCGCCGCACCCAGTCGCGAGAACACCGCACCGAAGATATTCGAGGTCACCGCGAGCAACAGCACCATGCTCGAGGTGGCGGTCGTCGCGAGCAGCGCGCGCTTGAAAGCGGCGTAGGTCAACCTCCGGTAGCCCGCGGCGAGCAGGATGGCGCCGAACGCGCCGACCGCGGACGCCTCGGTCGGTGTGGCAAGGCCGGCGAGGATCGAGCCCAATGCCGCCACAATGAGACACACGAGCGGAACCACTCCAACCAGCACTTCTCGAACGATCGTCGCGGCGCTGTATATGCGTTCCTGACGCGGCACCGGCGGGCCCAACCGGGGATTCAGCAGTGCGCGTCCGAGCAGGTACGCGAGGTACATGGCCGCGAGCACGAGGCCCGGACCCACTGAAGCCGCGTAGAGTTCGGCGACGGATACGCCGAGCACCGGCCCCATGACGATCAGCATGACCGAAGGGGGAATGAGTATGCCCAGCGTGCCGCCCGCGGTGATGCATCCCGCGGCGAGGCGCGCGTCGTAGCCGGCCTTGATCATGATCGGCGCCGCCATGATGCCGAGCACCGTCACCGCCGCGCCGACGATGCCCGTCGCCATGGCGAATATCGTGGCCGTCAGGATCACGACCGCGAAGAGCGAACCGCGGATCGGGGCGAGCAGATGGCGCAGCGCCGTGAACAGGCGCTCCATGAGCCCCGCCTGCTCGGTGACGTAACCCATCAGGATGAACAGCGGTACCGCGGCGAGCAGTTCCTCCTTCATCATGCCGATCGTCTGGAAATAAGCGAGGCTGAAGACGACTTCCCCGAGACCGGCGTAACCGAACGCGAGCGCGAGGAAAAGGAGCGTGAACGAGATCGGAAAGCCGATGAAGATCGCCCCGATCATGACGATCAGCATGACGAGCCCCAGCAATGCCTGCTCAGTCATACTTCAGTTCTGTTTTTGTTTTCCAGCGCGACGCCGGTGCGCACCGCGTACACCGCCTTCAGGGTCTCCGACACGCCCTGGATCAGGAGCAGGAGGCAGGTGAGCGGTATCACCGCTTTGAAGGGCCACAGCAGGGGGCGCCACGGGGTCTGTTCCGACGTCTCGCCGATCTCGAAGGCATACCAGGCTTCGCCGCCGCTCACGATAAGGAACAGCGTGAATGCGGGGAAGAAAAAAACGAGGTAGGCGACGGCATCGATGAGGCCGCGCGTGCGCACCGACCAGCGCTCGAAGAAGAAATCCGTGCGGATGTGCGCACCCTTATGCAGCGCATAGGCCGAGCCCAGCATGAACACGGCGGCATAGAGCCTGTAGGTGAGGTCGAACGACCAGATCGTCGGCGCGCCGAAGAGATAGCGCGCGGCGACCTCATAGACGACCACCGCTACCAGCGGGACGTTGAGCCAGGCGACCAGGAAGCCGATGCGGTCCGTGAACCGGTCGATGGCCCGCACCAGGTGGATGTGCGGCGGCGGCGAGCGATGAAGAGGCAAGGTCTCAGCTTTGCGCGGGCTTGAAGAAAAAAGGCGGTCGGGCCGCCTTTTTTTCGTGGTGCATCAAGCTCACTTTTTCTTGCCGTCGCCCTTGGCGCCGGGCTTTTCTTCAGGCCAGTAGTAATTCGCGGCGAACGAGTAGGGCGGAAAAAGAAAGCGCTTGGCAGGCACCACTTTGGAGGCGTACGTCCTTTGCGAATCCAGCACGCGTTTGAAGAACGGGTTGCGTGCGGATTCTTCCTTCGCGATCTGGTCCCATGCCTTCAGAAACGCGACGAGTATGTCGGGCGGCGTGCGCAGGATCTGCGTTCCGTGCTTGGTGCGCATCTCCTCCATGGCGTCGGCATTCTGCTTCTGCCACTTCACCCACCAGCGCGTGAAGACCTCCATCGCCGCGGTCCGGATCACCTCCTGTTGCTGTGCGGTGAGACCTCTCCACACGTCGCCATTGATGACGAGTTCGCCCACCACGCTCGGCTCATGCATGCCCGGCGTGTAGTGGTACTTGAAGACCTGCGGCAATCCCAGGCGCAGGTCCTCGACGCCGCCGACCCATTCCGCGCAGTCGATGACGCCGCGCTGGGCGGCGGGGATGATTTCACCGCCCGCCATGTTGATCGTCTGCTTGCCCATCTTCTGGAAAATTTCCGCGACGATGCCGGTCTGGCGGCACTTCATGCCCTTGAAGTCGGCGAGGTTCTTGATGGGACGCTTGAACCAGCCGAAGGCTTGCGGCCCGGCCGGGAGTATCGGTAACACCACCACGTTGAGCTTCAATTCCTTCTGATAGAACTCCTGCCACAGGTCCAGCCCGCCGCCCTCGTAAAGCCAGCCGAGGAAGTCCATCGTGTCCATGCCGAAGGGCCCGGCCGGCGTGGAAGCGAACAGCGTCGCCGCCTTGTTCTTGCCGACCCAGTAATACGAGACGGAATGCGCGCCGTCGATGACTTTCTTGTGCGTGGCGTCCAGCACCTCGAACGGCGGCACGACCTGTCCGGCCGCGAGCGCGTCGATCTTCAGTTGTCCGCTGGTCAGCTTGTCCACGCGCTCGGCGAAGTAACGGAAGCTCTCCTGCAGGCTCAAGCTGGCGGGCCACGACGATTGCATCTTGAGCGTCTTCGGCGCCGCCGGGGTCTGCGCGGCGGCAGGCGCGGTAACGGCAATGACGGCCGCGCACAGCGCCGCTGCGGCGAACCTCGTTTCGATACTGCCCATGTCTCGTCTCCTCCTTCCGCCTGCGTGGAGCGGCAATCGATGGTAGGAGGCCCCTATCTCCATGTCAACGGAACGATGGGGCCTGTGTAGATAGCACATCATTTGTCCGGTCTATGTAGCACGTCATTTGTCCGGTTCACTGGCTCTCCGAAAGGGGGGCGAGATGAAACGGGCAAGGATGCTACAGGAGATCCGGCAGATGCGTTTTGAA
>JBQTJV010000229.1:0-14746 GCA_052386775.1 Betaproteobacteria bacterium | reverse complement strand
AGGGCGTGCCGATCGGCCAGGGATGCGCAGCGCATGTCGGGGTGACGAGCACGTCGTACTGGTCGAACACCTGCGCCATGCTCCGCCTCACCTCCGTCACTGCATCCAATGCCTGAACGTACTCGATTCCTGTAACCGTTGCCCCGCGTTCGGCGACAGGGACCAGGCTTGGATGGATCTTTTCCCGCCATCCCGCATACGTGGTCAGTACACGGGCAAGTCCGGCAGCGCTGAGCGTGCCCCAGATCTGATCGATGTTGGCAACATCGTATGGGGCGTCGCCTTCCGCGACTTCGTGTCCGAGCGACTTCAATGTCGCAATGGCCTCTCGCACGGAGTCAACGATGTCCGGCTCGATCGGCGCATTCCCCATATTGATAACGCAGCGTATGCGGAGCGACCGCTGAGCGCCTCCTTCCTGCTGCGGCGCGCGGAGAGAGGTCAAATCGATCGGATCCGGACCGGACAAATGGCGTAAAAGCATCGCGACATCGTCAACCGTTCGCGCCGCCGGGCCTATCACCTGAAAATCTCCGGCCATGGGCGGGAAACCGTGTGCGCGCGCAATGCGCCCGGTCGATGGACGAAAGCCGACGACCCCCGCATAGCTTGCCGGGCGACGGATGGAGCCGCCTGCATCCGTGCCCAGTGCGATCGGCGCTATGCCTGCCGCCAAGGTCGCTACGGCGCCGCCGCTCGACCCCCCGGGCGTCAACCCGGTTTGCCAGGGATTTCTCGTCGGGCCGAACAGTCGATTGTCGGTGAAGCCCGACAACGCAAATTCGGGGGTGTTGGTCTTTCCGACGATCACCGCACCAGCGGAACGCAGACGAGCCACTGCGAGTTCATCGCGTTGCGGGACGTAATCGCGGTACAGCTCGCTGCCCCACGTCGCGCGTAAACCTTTGACTTGAATGTTGTCCTTGATCGTGACTGGCACGCCGTCGAGCTCGCTCAGTCGTTCGCCGCGCATCATGCGCTGCTCGGATGCGCGCGCCGCGGCATGGGCGCCCTCTGTATCGAGCGTCACAACGGCATTGATGAGAGGATTTACTTTCTCACACCGTTGCAGTACCGACTGAAGCACTTCCACCGGCGAAACCTTCTTGCCTTCCAGCAAAGAGGATATTCGCGAAGCAGAGTGTTGCCAGAGTTCCTGTGATTCAGGCGTGTGTCTCATCTGCTGAACGCTGCTAATCCGCGCCTCACTGAAGGCCGAAGAGTTTCTTGCCCGCAACCGGGAGCGTCGCTCGGAGTATGTCGCCTGAGAGGGCTTCCGTAATATAGATGGTCTTGTAATCCGCGCCCCCGAAAGCGACGTTGGTCATGTGGTTATGCGCCGGGTTTTCGGAATAGACCAGGTGCGTTGGAAGCATATTGGGATCGAACCGCCACACGCCCGTCCCGATGTGGCAGACCAGGAGCCCGTTCTCGCCATCCATCTCTATGCCATCAGGCCCTACGCCACCCGACATCTGCACTGCTACGCCGGTCTTCGAAACCTGCCCGTCATGCATGACCGGCAAGCGCCACACCTGTTGTGAGCGGGTGACGCCGACATATACGTGCTTGTCGGTCGTGCTGGTCGTGATGCCATTCGGGCTCGGTATATTGCCCGCAAGCCGCTGCAAATCCCCGTTCGGCCTCAGGCGGTAGACACGGCCCGTGGGGTCCACAATGCCCGTCTGGCCCTGATCGGTGAAATACAGATCGCCGCTCGACGCGATATGCAGATCGTTGCAGCCCTTGAATCCCTCGCTGTAAGCGGTCTCGAGGAAGGGCTCTATTTTCCCGGCCTTGGTGTCGAGGACCATGATGCCGCGCCGATAGTCGGCGACAAACAGCCGCCCGTCCATATGGAACTTCATCCCGTTCGGCCATCCATCGTACTGCACGACCACGTCCCACTCCCCCTTCGGTGTAATGCGGAAGATGCGCTGAAACGCGGTATCCACTATGAAAAGGTTTCCCTGGCGATCGAATGCGGGGCCCTCCAGAAAACATTCCACTTCCGCGTGTTGCCGATTGGGGTCGGACCATTTGGTGCGGCCCTTGCGGCGAAACTTCGCCGGCATCGACGTAAATACTTCAGCCTTGATCAGTTCGAGCGGACGGAACGGGTTGAACATTGCGAAGGTTCTCCTTAAGGGCGGTTTCTTCTCGGCTTGCGTTTTGAATGGTAGCACGAAGAATTGGCATGATATTCTCAACGCCTGCGCTCAAAAACATCTGCAAAGGAGGAATACATGAAACGCGCGCTGTCTGTTTTCGCTGCAAGTCTATTCTTGACGCTTTGTGTCGCGGGCGACCGAGCGCACGCTCAAACTTATCCCAACAAGTCCATTCGATTGATCGTGCCGTTCCCGCCCGGCGGGCCGGCTGACATTCTGTCGCGCGCCATCGGACAGAAGCTGACCGACAGTTGGGGCCAGCAGGTCGTAGTGGACAATCGCGCCGGCGCAGGCGGCACTATCGGCTCCGACCTCGCCGCCAAGGGCGCGCCGGATGGTTACACGCTGCTCATGGGTTTTGTCGGCACGCACGCGATCAATCCGAGCCTCTACAGCAGCCTGCCCTATGACAACATAAAGAGCTTCGAGCCGGTGAGTCTGGTCGCGACCGCCACCATCATCCTCGTATTGCATCCTTCCTTGCCTGCCAAGTCGGTCAAGGAGCTGATAGCGCTGGCGAAGTCCAAGCCCGGCGAATTGACCTTCGGCTCGCCCGGAAACGGCACGCCGCAACACCTCGCCGGAGAATTGTTCAATACCATGGCCGGCGTGAAGATGACTCACGTTCCATTCAAGGGCGCGGTCCCGGCCATCAACGATCTGTTGGGCGGCCGTATTTCTCTCATATTCAGCAGCGCGCCGCCGGCGCTTCCCCATGTCGCCACAGGCAAGCTAAGAGCGTTGGCCGTAACCAGTGGCAAGCGATCGTCCGTATCACCCGATCTTCCGACAGTCGCAGAATCCGGCCTGCCAGGCTTCGAGGTCATCAACTGGTATGGCGTACTTGCACCCGCACGAACGCCAAAGACGATAGTTGAGAAGCTGAATACTGAAATATCGACAATTATGAAGATGTCTGATGTGAAGGAACGCTTGTCGAGCGTGGGAATCGAGGTGTTCAGCAGCACGCCTGCTCAATTTGCTGCTTTCATGAGGGACGAGACCGCCAAATGGGCAAAGGTGGTCAAGTTCTCCGGAGCGCGGTTGGACTGACGCGCATAACTTGACGAACACAAGCCGCTAAGTACTAAACCTTAAAAATGACGTAACTATTGTACTTTTCATAAAATCGGCGTACGATCGCGCGGCAGTACATCACTGCGAAGGAACGCGCGATGCCCGTACTGCCGAACGCCACCCTCACTCCCGAGTCAGCACCCCCACGCAGCATTTCCGTAGCGCGCCGCCGGCCTGCCGCCCTTCGCGGCCCGCAAACGCACACGCTGAACATCGGTGATGTCTCCGTTCTGGTCTACGAGGACGAATTCTGGACGAGCAAGCAGCGGCAGGCGAATCCGCTGCACGAGATCTCCTACCGCGCCTGCTTCAAACCGCAGCTTCCGGCGTACTTCATCGAGCGGCTGACGAAGGAAGGGGATGTCGTCTACGATCCGTTCAGCGGGCGCGGCACCACCGCCGTGGAAGCGGCGTTGCACGCGCGCACTGTCATCGCCAATGATGCGAACCCGCTCTCTGCGGTACTCACCTACCCGCGGCTCGAGCTGCCGAGCGTGTCGGACATCGACAAGCGGCTGCGTGCCATCGCTTTTCCGGCGACCGCATCGACCGACGTCGATCTGTCGATGTTCTTCCACGAAAGAACGCTCTACGAAATACTGGGGTTGCGCCAGTACCTCGCCAAGCGCCGCCACAACGGCACCGAGGACAGCGTGGACCGCTGGATCCGCATGGTCGCGACCAACCGGCTCACGGGCCACTCTCCGGGATTTTTTTCGATCTACACCCTGCCGCCCAACCAGGCCGTGACGCCGGAGAACCAGGTCAAGATCAATGAAAAGCTCGGGCAGAAGCCGGAATACCGCGATGTCCGCGCGCTGATCCTGCGCAAATCGATGCAGTTGCAGGGCGGCATCGGCGCGGCCGAGCGCTGGCGCCTGCACCAGGCAGCGGAGACCGCACAGATCCTCGTGCGCGACGCCGCGTCCACCCCGGCCATCGAATCGGAGAGCGTGCAGCTTACGGTCACCTCGCCGCCCTTTCTCAACATCGTCCAGTATGCGCGCGATAACTGGCTGCGCTGCTGGTTCAACGGCTACGACGCGGACGCGATCGGCGAGCGCATTACGATGAGCACGACGACGGAAGACTGGAGCGCCGCCATGGCGGCGGTGCTGGAGGAACTCCATCGCGTCACGCGCCGCGGCGGCTGGGTCGCCTTCGAGGTGGGCGAAATCCGGCGCGGGGAGGTGAAACTCGAGGAAGTGGTCGCGCCGCTGGGCATCGAGGCGGGATTCGAATGCACGGCGATCCTCATCAACACCCAGGAATTCACCAAGACGGCGAATATCTGGGGCGTGCACAACAACCGCAGCGGCACCAACTCCAACCGCATCGTGCTCTTCCGGAAACCGAGGTAGTCACCCGAAGCGCAGAACGCGCGAGGCCAGCTGTGGGGGGAAAGAGTGGCTCATCGCAATGCTGAACGCGTCGCGCGCGAAGGACGCTCCGCCTTGATGGACGACATCGTTACGGCAGTGGATGGGTTCGCACAAGGCTACCGGCAGTCCGATGACATTACCCTTGCTCGTCCTGCACTCGCGGGCGTGCTAGTATTTGCGCGCTCGCCGCAACGCTACGGCGGCGTCCGGCCCCACACCAAAGGTCTGCATGCGTCTTTCCCTTTGTAGATAAATCCGGAGCCCGATTTGCCGATCGATTACGAACGCCTCATCAACTGGGACATTCCAGAAGTCGAACAGCGCCTCACCCGGCGCGACACGATGCTGTATGCACTTGGGGTCGGGCTCGGCGCCGACCCGTGCGATTCCGAGCAGCTCAAGTTCGTCTATGAAGAACGGCTGCAGGCGCTGCCGACCATGGCGATCATCCTCGCCTATCCCGGTCCCTGGCATGCGGCCGGCGATACCGGCATCACACGCAGCCACGTGGTACACGGCGAACAGAGCTTCGTCATCGACCGGCCGCTGCCGGTCGAAGGGACGGTGATCGGCAAGACCCGCGTCACCGGCGTCGTAGACAAGGGCAAGGACAAGGGTGCGCTCGTCATGACCGCATGCGAGGTCCGCGAGAAATCGAACGGCGAAAAGGTGTGCACGCTGACCTCGACCACGTTTTGTCGCGCCGATGGCGGGTTCGGCGGACCGTCCGGACCGGTGAAGCCCGTGCATCCCATCCCGGAAGCGCCACCGCATGAGGTGTGCGATCTACCGACGCTGCCGCAGGCGGCGCTCATCTACCGGCTGTCCGGCGACTACAACGCGCTGCACGCCGATCCTGCGTACGCGCAAAAGGCCGGATTCAAGATGCCGATCCTGCACGGCCGCTGCACGTTCAGCATCGCCGGGCACGCAATACTGAAAACGTGCTGTGGCTACGATCCCGCACGCTTTCGCAGCATGGAGGGCCGCTTCTCTGCGCCGGTTTATCCGGGTGAAACGATCCGCACCGAGATGTGGCGCGATGGGAACTTCGTCTCGTTTCGATCCACGGTGCCCGCGCGGGGCGTGACGGTGCTCAACAACGGGCGGGCGGAGATCGTCGCTTAACGGCGTTCATCGAACGGGTATACACGGAACCGGGAGGTAGCGTGGCACAAGGGAACATGATGGAAGGGAAAGCGGTCATTGTGACCGGCGCGGGGCGCGGCATCGGCGCGGCCATTGCGAAGCTGATGGCGCGGGAAGGCGCGCAGGTGGTGGTCAACGACATCGGCGTTTCGCTGGCGGGAGAAGGCGGCGACCAGACCCCGGCGCAGCAGGTGGTCGACGAAATCCGCAAGGCGGGCGGCGAAGCAGTCCCCAACTACGACAGCGTCGCGGAATTCGCCTCCGCGGCGAAAATCGTTCAGTGTGCGGTGGACAGCTTCGGGCGCATCGACTGCGTCGTCAACAACGCCGGCATCCTGCGCGATGTCATCTTTCACAAGATGACCGAGGAAGACTGGGACTCGGTGGTCAACGTGATGCTCAAAGGCGCCTTCAACATGTGCCGCAATGCCGCCGATCACTATCGCAGGCAGGAAGGTGGCAGCTTCGTGCACATGACCTCCACTTCGGGGTTGATCGGCGCGATGGGGCAGGTGAATTACGGCGCGGCCAAGCTCGGCATGGTGGGCCTCTCGAAAAACATCGCGGTGGACATGCAGCGTTTCAACGTGCGCTCCAACTGTATTGCGCCGGTCGCGTGGACGCGCATGACGGCTTCCATCCCCGCCAAGGATCCGGCGAGCGCCAGACGCGTCGAGCAGCGCAAGCAGGTCACCGCCGAACACAATGCGCCGCTCGCGGTTTTTCTCGCCAGCGACGCGGCAAAGGACGTAACCGGGCAGGTGTTTTCCGTGCGCAAGAACGAGATCTTCCTGATGAGCCAGTCACGTCCGCTGCGCGGCGTGCACCGCTCCGAGGGCTGGACACCGCACACTTGCGCCGAGCACATGCTGCCCGCGCTCAAGTCGTGGTTCTTCCCGCTCGACCGCACCGCTGACGTCTTCAGCTGGGATTCGATATGATCATCCGGATGTTTCGATACGCCACCGAATGGCGGTAAGCAGCCCCGCGACGCGGCATGTCGTCAAGCACGGCGACGTGCAGATCGAGGTGCTCGCCCGGGGGAATGGACCGCGTGTGGTCATGTTCCCTTCGCTCGGGCGCGGGGCAACGGATTTCGACGACATCGCAGCGCGCATCGCGGCGGCAGGATACCGCGTGTTGTGCCCGCAGCCGCGCGGCATCGGCGCGAGCCGTGGCCTGCTTGCGGGCATCACCTTGCATGACTACGCGTCCGATGTCGCTGCAGTGATCGAGGACGATGGCGGCGAGCCGAGCGTGATCGCCGGCCACGCATTCGGCAATTTCGTCGCGCGCACCGTCGCTGCCGACTACCCGGAGTTGACGCGCGCGATCGCGCTGCTCGCCGCCACCCACGTCTGGCCGTTGCCGCCCGACGTCCGGGATTCCATCAACAAGAGCCACCATATGGCGCTGAGCCAGGAGGTGCGCTTGCGCCATCTGCAACATGCCTTCTTCGCGCCGGGGAATGATCCGCGCGTCTGGCTTGGAGGCTGGGACGAAGCCGTGATGCTGGCGGAGCGCGCGGCCACGGAGGCAACGCCGAAAGCGGAATGGTGGGCAGCGGGCATGGCGCCGGTACTCGATCTCATCCCGGAGAACGACGTGTGCACGCCACCCGAGTCGCGCGATTGCTATCGCGACGAGTTCGGGATAAACCGGATTACCGTCTTGACCGTCCCGAACGCGGGGCACGCGCTGCTTCCGGAACAGCCGCGGGCCGTAGCCGAGGCGGTGATCTCGTACATGGGGTCGCTGACGTCGCGACCATTGCATCACTGACCGGCGCCATTTACGATTGCGTGCTGACCGCATGGTGGAACTCAAGCACGGACTCGGGCACAGCGTGCGTTAGAATGCCGGCCTGACCTGTTCAGTCTTACCGACCCACGGATGTCCCGCGAAGCTGCTGCGCCAAGGCCAAATACGCCCGCCGACCTCACGCGATTTCTCAATCCGCGTGGCGTGGCCATCGTCGGCGCATCGAACGATCCCGCACGCATCGGCGGCCAGCCGATCCGCCTGCTCACCGAGTTTGGATTTTCAGGCAGGGTGTATCCAGTCAACCCGAAATACACCGAGATTCGCGGCCTTCCGTGCTACCCCGATGTAGCCGCGGTGCCGCAACCGTGCGACGTGGCGCTCGTGGCGCTTTCGGCGCCCCATGTGCGTGGCGTGATCGAGCAATGCGGCAAGGCGGGCATCCCCCACGCGCTCGTGCTGTCGGCCGGCTTCAGCGAAGTGGGTGCGGAAGGAAAATCGCTGCAGGAAGAACTGATCGCCACCGCGCGTGAAGCGGGTGTGCGACTCGTCGGCCCCAATTGCCTCGGCATATTGAACTTGAAAGACAGCGCGCGCATCGGTTTCGGCGGCACCCTGCAGCTCACCACGCTCAAGCCGGGGCCGCTCGCGATGGTGACGCAATCCGGCGGATTTGGTTTCGGCGTGGTGGCGATCGCCTGCTACCACGGCCTCGGATTCAACTACGCCATCTCTACCGGAAACGAGGCCGACCTCACGCTGCTCGATTGGGTGGCTGATCTGCTGGAGCGGCCCGAGGTTGAAATCGTCGTCGCTTTCATGGAAGGCATCGTCGATGGGCGGCGCATGCTCGAAATCGGCGAGCGCGCGCTTGAGCTCGAGAAACCGATACTGGTGTGGAAAGTAGGCAACACTGATATCGGCCGGCGTGCGGCCACCTCGCACACGGCGCGGCTTACCGCGGGCTACGAACTGTTTCGCGCCGCGTTTCGTCGTGGGGGATATGTCGAAATCCGGGATGTCGACGACCTGATCGACATCTCGAAAATATTTCTCGCCCGCAAGCCACCGGCTGGAAATCGCGTCGCCGTGCTGACGCTTTCCGGAGGGGCCGGAGTACTGCTCGCAGATCGCTGCATCGAGCAGGGTCTCGCGCTGCCGAAGCTGTCGGAGGCGACGACGGCGAAGCTGCGTGACGTCATGGTGTCATTCGCCTCCGCCGATAACCCCATCGACGCCACCGCGCACGGCTACAACGACAACTTCGCGTCCTACAGCAAAGCCATACGCGAAGTGCTGGCCGACCCGAACATCGATCAGGCCATCGCCCGCCCGCCGCGCGGCAAGTCGGCGCGCCCGTGGGCCGAAGGACTGCTCGAGGTGCTGCGCGAAACCGACAAGCCGCTGGTGCTCAACTGGCCCACCTCGCCGGACGACAATGGCGACGTGATGCGTTTTCTCGAGGAGAACGGCGTGCCGTGCATCATGGCGCCGGGACGCGCGATCACGGCGATGGCGGCCGTAACCGGATTTGCGCAGAAGTGCCGGGCCTACCGGAACACCCCCAAGCGGGCGTTCAGGCGCGCTGCGCCACGCGTCGAGCTCGACCTCCAGGGCACCGCGACGCTGGGCGAGCGCCGCTCCAAGGCGCTGCTCGCGCGCTACGGCGTTCCGGTTGTCGGCGAAAAGTTATTGCGCGAGGCTGATGTGGAGGCGCTCCATGCGGCGCCGCTTTCCTTTCCTCTCGCCGTGAAGGTCGAATCGCCCGACGTGCCGCACAAAACGGAAGCGGGTGCGGTGCGATTGAATATCAGCGATCTTGCCGCACTGAAGCAGGCGGCCCGGGAGGTCGTCGCAGCAGCGCGGGCCTATCGCAGCGATGCCCGCATCGACGGTGTGCTGGTCCAGGAAATGGCTTCCGGGTTGGAAGTCATCGTCGGCGCGGTGAACGACCCTTTTTTCGGCCCCACCGTGGCGTTTGGCTTGGGCGGCATCTACACCGAGCTGATGAAGGACATCACGCACCGGTTTGCGCCGTTCGACGCGGCGAGCGCGCGCGAAATGGTCTCCGAAATCAGGGGCGCGCCCCTGCTGCAAGGCTATCGCGGCCAGCCGGCAGTCGATATTGACGCGCTCGCCGACACGCTTGCCCGCATATCCAACCTGATCGCCGATCACGGTGATCGGATCGCGGAAATCGATGTGAACCCTTTGTTCGTGCGGTCCGCCGGATGCGGCGTCGTCGCAGCGGACGCATTGATCGTATTGAAGCAGAACTGAAGTCCCGGGACTGTCCGAGAAGAGGAGAAGACCATGATCGATCTGATGCAGCACTCGCCGCTGGGCACTTATTACGAGCATTGCAAGAAGGGCGAGCTCGCCTACCAGGTGTGCACCGACGACAACACGCCGGTGTTCTTTCCGCGCGCAGTGGCCCCGCGCACCGGCAGCCCCAACCTCGAATGGCGCATCTCCAAGGGCCTGGGGACGGTCTATGCGAGCACCGTCGTCTACTACAAGAACGAAGCGCCGCTCAACGTTGCGCTCATCGATCTCGACGAGGGATTTCGCATGATGAGCCGGGTCGAGGACATCGATCCGCTGCAGGTGAAGATCGGCATGCGGGTGAAAGTGCGGATGCATCCCGGCGACGACAAACTCCCGCCCTATCCGGTGTTTGCTCCCGCGGAGGCTGCCAAATGAGCGGGCTCGAACGCGGTAGCGTCGCCGTCGTCGGCGTCGCGGAATCGGATCTGGGCCAGGTCGCGCCGCACACGAGCCCGGTTGACCTCATGGCACAAGCCACCCTGCGCGCGCTCGATGAGTGCGGGCTGAAAGTGTCGGACGTGGACGGCATTTTTTCCGCCGCAACGCAAGTCCGCGTGGCGCCCATGGCGCTCGCCGAGTACCTGCGCATCAAGCCAAAGTGCTTCGACGGCACGCAGATCGGGGGGTCTTCGTTCATGTCGCATGTCGCACACGCACAGGCGGCGATTCAGCTCGGCCTGTGCGAAGTCGCGGTGATCGCCTACGGCAGCACGCAGCGCTCGGTGTCCCGCGCCGCCGCTTCCCCGCGCGAATTCAATCCCTACGAATCACCCTACCGTCCGCTGCTGCCCATCAGCGCATACGCCATGGCCGCGTCGCGCCACATGCACCAGTACGGCACCACGCGGGAGCAGCTTGCGGAAGTGGCGGTCGCCGCACGCAAATGGGCGCTCATGAATCCCAAGGCCTGGGAAAAGGAGCCGCTTACCATCGAACAGGTATTGAATGCGCGCATGGTCAGCCATCCGTTCACGGTGCGCGACTGCTGTCTGGTGGTCGATGGCGGCGGCGCCATGATCCTGACCTCGGCAGCGCGCGCGAAGTCGCTGAAGCAAAAGCCGGTCTACGTGCTGGGCGTAGGCGAGGCGCTGAGCCACGCCACCATCTCCAACATGCCCGACCTCACCGTGACGGCAGCGGCCGAGTCCGGCCCGAAGGCATTCACGATGGCAAAGCTCAAGCCCGCCGATGTGAGGATGCTTTCGCTCTACGACGCGTTCACCATCACGCCGATCCTCTTCCTCGAAGACCTGGGCTATTGCCCGAAGGGCGAAGGCGGACGGTTCGTGGCCGGCGGCACCATCGCCCCGGGCGGAAAGCTTCCCGTCAATACCAGCGGGGGCGGCCTGTCCTACTGCCACCCCGGCATGTACGGATTGCTGGTGATGATCGAGGCGGTGCGCCAGGTTCGCGGTGAGTGCGGTCAGCGGCAGGTCAGGAACTGCGATGTTTCTTTGGCGCACGGCAACGGTGGGGTACTTTCCAGCCAGTGCACGGTGATCTTCGGGTCCCAGGCAACGCTCTAGCGCCGTGCGCCCGCTCGCCTGCGCGGTCGCATCCCCATGGGGCCCCTGCTCCGCGCTCCGGCAAGCACGGCAACGGAGGCGTACTCTCCAGCCAGTGCACGGTGATCTTCGGGTCCCAGGCAACGCTCTAGCGCCGTGCGCCCGCTCGCCTGCGCGGTCGCATCCCCATGGGGCCCCTGCTCCGCACTGCGGCCGCTGTCTTAACCGCGGGGGCGTCTCCCGTCACGACGCCACGGGCGGTGATGGCGCGCCGGCTTCAGTTCAAGACCGACCCTGCGGACCGCGCCGTCTTCCGCCTCCAGCACCTGCAGTTCGGCCCCGCCCACGTCCGCCCGGTAGCCCGGTCGGAGCTGGCCGTTGCCATTGTGGGCAAGATAGGCGCCCACCGTCACAGCGGGCGTGAGACCGGGCACCTTCAAACCATAGAAACGGGCCACGTCTTCGAGACTGGCATTGCCGCTCAACGTGAAGCCCCAGAAGACGTCGGAACTACGGCCGGATTCCCCATACCTGCGTTCCTCATGCGCGTCGTGCCATTTTTCAAGTTCGTTGTACATGCTGTCAAACTCCTCACTCGCAGCTTTGCCACGTGCACCCGGAATTTTCTGCGGCCGCGGGGTGTTGTTCGCTGATGGTGCATCGTCTATTCGAAGCGGCCAGCCTTTCGGACCGGGCTCGACGCCGAAAAGTGCCGCAAAAAGTTTTGAACCGATATGCCCTGTAAGGCACCGCCTGCGGCGGCGACTAAGCCGCCAGCAAAGACTGAGGTATCATTTCCATAAGGAGGTCGTCATGACACGTCGTGGACTGTTGCAGGGGCTGTTGGCAGCGGGCGTCTGGAGCGCGGTTACCGGCCGCGGCAATGCAGCCCAGCCCGCGTCGATGAAAGGCGTCGAGGAGCTGCAGAAGAACTGGAAGCTTCTGCTTGCCGAAGGCGCGAAATTCCCGGCGCCGGGCGAACCGCTCAAGCTCGGCAAGGAAGAGTGGCGGAAGCGCCTCGACAAGATGCAGTACCACGTGCTGCGCGAGGAAGGCACCGAGCGCGCGGGCACGAGTCCGCTCAACAACGAAAAACGCCCCGGCGTCTATGCCTGCGCGGGCTGCGATCTGCCGTTGTTCACTTCCGAGATGAAGTACGACAGCGGCACCGGCTGGCCGAGCTTCTTTACGACCATCCCGGGCGTCTTTGGAACGAAGAAGGACTACGGGCTTTTTCTGCCGCGCATCGAATATCACTGCGTGCGGTGCGGGGGACACCATGGCCACGTATTCGACGATGGCCCGCCGCCGACACGGCAACGCTGGTGCAACAATGGCGTCGCGTTGAAGTTCATCCCGAAAACCGGCAAGGCGTGACGCGCAGACGCTGTTGACTGTCCCGACCGCGTCGGGCCGCGCAAGCGGCGCGGGGTGTGGTATGGTTGTCTTCGGGCAGGTTTTCTGCAACGAGGGAATTACCGGATGTCACAACCCGTATTCAGGCTTGCGACGGTGGCCGACGCCTACGAAATCGCCGTCATGTCGCGCTACCTGGTGGAAGTCGGCTTGCGCGGCTGGTCGTGGCATCCGGAGCGCGTCGCCAAGGCGGTGCGCGCGCGCGATACGAGCGTGGTGGTGGCCGAAGTCGAGCGCAACTTCGTCGGCTTCGCGATCATGGAGTTCGGCGATATCAAGGCGCACCTGAGCCTGCTCGCGGTGAAACCCTCGCACCAGCGCTGCAGCATCGGTCGCCAGCTGGTGGAATGGCTCGAGGAAGCCGCCCTCGTCGCCGGCATCACGACCATCAATCTCGAGCTGCGAACCAACAACTTCGGCGCGCGCTGCTTCTACCGCATGATGGGATTCAAGGAAACCGCATACATCCCCGGCTACTATCGCGGCGTTGAAACCGCCGTAAAGATGTCACGCGATATCCGTCGCGCGATTCCCCAGGCCGACAGGCTCATACCCGGCCGCCCGGCGTAGGCGCGGACGAACCTGCCCCAGCGCTCTTGTTTTCGGGGCGGACCCCGCGGTCGTCTCCCGCACCTTCATGCTGTGCAAGCGCCCAGGCGACATGCTCGCGCACCAGGGCAGACGGATCATCGCGTCGGGCGCGGAGCGCCGCGATGATCTGCGGTCTGGTCGGCGCGTTGCCCAGTCCTACCGCGATATTGCGTAGCCACCGTTCGTATCCGATGCGGTGAATGGCGCTGCCCAGCAGCCGCTCGTGAAAGGCCTGCTCGCTCCATGCGAAGAGGTCGGCCAGGGTCGCATCGTCCAGGCCGTTTCGCACCGCAAAATCCCGCTCGGCACTCGTCTGCGCGAATTTGTTCCACGGACAGGCGAGCTGGCAGTCGTCGCAGCCGTAGATACGGTTACCGATGGCGCGGCGAAAACGCTCCGGTATGCTGCCTTTGTGCTCGATCGTCAGGTAGGAGATGCAGCGCCGTGCATCGAGCTGGTAGGGCGCCACGATCGCAGCCGTGGGACAGGCGGTCATGCATCTGTGACAGTTGCCGCAGTGATCCTGACCAGCTTCGTCCACCGGGAGCGGCAGATCGGTATAAAGCTCGCCGAGAAAATAGTACGAGCCGGCGTCGCGGCTGAGCGATAACGTGTGCTTGCCGCGCCAGCCCAGTCCCGACTTGCGGGCGAGTTCGACTTCCATGACCGGCGCACTGTCCACGAAGGCCCGGTAGTGGAACTCGCCCACGGCCGCGCTGATGCGGTCGGCAAGCTGCTGCAGCCGGCGCCGCAGTACCTTGTGATAGTCGCGCCCGAGTGCATAGCGCGAGATGAATGCGCGTTCGCCGTCGTTCAGCACAGGCCCGCTTGCCCGCGCTGCCGGCGCGTAATTCATGCGCACGGCCACGATGCGCAGCGTCCCGGGAACGAGTTCGGCGGGACGGGCGCGTTTCGCCCCGTGCCTTGCCATATAATCCATGTCGCCATGGCGGCCGTCGGCAAGCCATGCCATGAGCCGGGTTTCGGCTTCCGCCATCTCGCAATCGGCGATGCCGACTTTCTGAAAGCCGAGTTCGACGCCCCACTGCCTGATATCCCGCGCGAGCGCCGCGAAATCGATTTCCGCCGAGCGACGGACCGTCTCTTGCATAGCCCCGATAATAAACCACCGGATTTCACCCGTTATCTGCCGGCCGAGGCCGACACGCTGGCGCTCGGCGCGGCGTTTGCCGCAGGCCTGGCGCCGGGCCTGGTGATCTATCTCCAGGGCGAGCTCGGCGCCGGGAAAACGACCTTCGCACGCGGGGTGCTGCGCGGGCTGGGATACGCGGGCAAGGTGCGCAGTCCGACCTATACGCTGGTTGAACTTTACAAGTTTTCTAAGTTATACTTGTATCACTTTGAT
>JBQTJV010000228.1:0-20886 GCA_052386775.1 Betaproteobacteria bacterium | reverse complement strand
TGGCGTTGCCACAGACGCTGCTCGTCGATGCGGGTGACCGCCTCGCGCGTATCTTCCCGCAGGCGCGTCATTCGATTCTCACCCCGGCCGCGCGCGCGACCTTGCCCCATTTGGCGATGTCCGATTTGAGTACGGCCGCGAACTCCGCCGGCGTGCTCGGATGGAGCACCGCACCGCGGGCGAGCATCATCTTCTGGATGTCCCGATTGGTGAGGATTCTCACCACTTCGGTGTTGATCCTGGCGATGATGTCCGCCGGTGTGCCCGCCGGCGCCATCACCCCGAACCAGTTGTCCGCTTCGAACCCCTTGAGCGATTCACCGATCGTCGGCAGGTCAGGAACGGCGGGCGAGCGCTTCGAGGCGGCCACTGCAATGCCCCGCAGCTTGCCGGCCTGGACGTGCGGGAGCGCCGGCGGCACGCTGTCGAAAAATACCTGGATGTTGCCCGCCATGAGATCGGTCAGTCCCGGCGCGCTGCCCTTGTAAGGCACAAGGGTGACCTGTACGCCGGCGAGGGTCTTGAACAGCTCGGTTTCGAGATGCGACAGCGTGCCGTTGCCCTGCAGGCCCCAGTTGAGCGCGCCCGGTTTGGCCTTGGCGAGTGCGATCAGCTCTTTGACGGTCTTCACCGGAAGCGACGGGTGAGTGAGCAGGATGTGAGAGACGTTCGCGGCCAGCGTAATGGGCGCCAGATCCTTTTCGACGTTGTAGGGCAGCTTCGAATACAGCGATACGCTCGAGGCGTGCGTCGTGACCGCGGCGAGCAGCAGGGTGTAGCCGTCGGGGGCCGCCTTGGCCACGAAGTCGGCGCCGATGTTGCCGCCGGCGCCGGGACGGTTGTCGACCACGACCTGCTGGTTCCAGGCCCGCGTCAATTCCTGGCCGATCGACCGGGCCAGTATGTCGGCCGCGCCGCCCGCGGGAAACGTCACCACCACGCGGATCGCCCGGGCGGGATAGGTCTGCGCGTAGGCGTGCGTTCCGATCGCGAATACGGCAGCCGCCAACCATGCGTTCGTTTTTCTCATCGTGCCCCCATGCCGGTGGTTTCGAGCGAGCCGCTACCATAGCTCACGGCGCGCAAGCCTGCCAGATGCCGGCGGCAAGCGGCCTTGGCCGTTCCGGCTGTGCCATGGCGTAAACTGGGCGGACTCATTGATCAGGAGGACGGGCAAGTGACTCTGGATTTCATTCTGCGAAACGCGCGCCTCGCGGATGGCGGGCCGAACACGGTGGATATCGGCGTCGCGGCGGGGCGGATAGCCGCCATCGAGCCGCGTATTTCCGCCGCTGCACCGGCGCTGGATGCGGGCGGCCATTTCGTCTCCCCGGGGCTCGTGGAATGCCACTTTCACCTCGACAAGTCGCGCATCGTCGATCGCGCGCCCCCGGCCAAAGACCGGCGCGCCATGGACCACATGATGCGCACGGCGGCGGTGAAGAGCGCGTTTACCGTGGAAGACGTCTATACCCGGGCGCGCGCGACGCTCGAGCAGTGCGTCCTGAACGGCGTCGCGCACATGCGTACGCACGTGGAAGTCGATCCCAACATCGGGCTGCGCGGCTTCGAGGCGATCGAGAAGCTGGCGAAGGACTACGCGTGGGCGATCGATCTGCAGCTTTGTGTTTTCCTGCAGGAGGGCTGGACCAACGTTTCCGGCGCCGAGCAGAACGTGGTGCAGGCGCTCAAGCGCGGCGCCACGGTGGTGGGCGGCGCGCCGCGCTACGACACCGACGGCCCGGCGCAGATCGAGCGCATCTTCGCGCTGGCGCAGGAATTCAACGTCGACGTCGACATACACCTCGACGGCGGCTACACGACCCACGACATGGCGATCTGGCAGGTGTGCGATCTGACCGACCAGCTCGGATGGGGTGGGCGCGTTGCCATCGGACACGGCAATCGCTACTCGTGTCTGCCTGAAGCGGAACTCGCGGCGCTGGGCCGCAGGCTCGCCGACTCCGGCGTCGCCGTGGCCGTGTTGCCGACGACGGATCTGTATACGAGCGGGCGGCACCAGGAGCACAGCGTGATGCGCGGCGTCGCCGATGCGAACGCGCTGGTCGCCCGGGGCGCGAACTGCGCCATCGCCACCAACAACGTGCTGAATCCGTTCACGCCGTACGGCGATTGCTCGCTCACGCGCATCGCGAATCTCTACGCCAACATCGTGCAGCGCGGGACCGACGAAGATCTCGCCGAGTGTTTTGCCATGATCAGCGCGCGTCCGGCGCGCATCATGCGCCGGGACGACTACGGCATTGCGGTCGGCAACCCGGCCGATCTCGTGGTGTGGAATGCGAAAACGTCCGCCGAAGCGATCGCGACGGTGGCGCAGCCGCGCGCGGGCTACAAGCGCGGGAAACAGCTTTATCAGCGCGACATGCCGGCGCTGCAGCGGCCTTCCGACTGACGCCGACGGGGTCGCCAAGTCGGCAGTCGAAGTCGATCTGATCCGACATTGGAATAACGCCGGGGAGGAAAGTAATGCCGGGAACGAACGAAGCGTTTTCGCGCGTCAAGATTGACGCCCAGCTCAGGGACCAGGGCTGGAACGTGGTCAATCCCAACGCCGTGCGCTTCGAGTACATCCTTCCCGACACTGGCTCCTCACGGCGATGTTTGGTAAGATAACCGCCTACTACCCCGGTGGCTTCGGCTGCCGGGCGCGGGGCCTCTTCGGAGGCCCTTGCTTTTTCAGCGGATGAGCCACCATGGCGAATGCCCCCTACCGCACCATCGTCTATGTGGACGGCTTCAATTTCTACTATGGCGCGGTTAGAGGCACACCATGGAAGTGGCTCGATCCGGTAGCGCTGTTTCGGAAAGTTCTG
This sequence comes from Betaproteobacteria bacterium, assembly GCA_052386775.1. Taxonomy (GTDB): domain Bacteria; phylum Pseudomonadota; class Gammaproteobacteria; order Burkholderiales; family SG8-41; genus DSOT01. Next base: position 18,049 of record JBQTJV010000228.1, on the reverse strand, counting down.
GGGCCACAGAACAAGCTGGTGAAGGTCAAGTATTTCACCGCCCGCGTTCAGCCCTCCCCCAGCGATCCGAACGTCAATGTCCGCCAGGATACCTACCTGCGCGCGTTGCAGGCCCATTGCCCGCTGATCGAACTTTATTACGGACATTTCCTGCGTCACCGCATTCCCATGGAACATGCGAATCCTCCGCCGGCGAGCGTCGAGGTATGGAAGAACGAGGAAAAAGGCTCCGACGTGAATCTGGCCCTGCACGTACTCAACGATGCGTGGCTGAACGCTTACGACTGCGCTGTGATCGTCTCCAACGATTCAGACCTCGCGGAATCCCTGCGACTGGTGAAAGCACAGAATCAGAAGATTATCGGGCTGGTTACTCCCGGCGCGCCGAAGCGTAAAACATCACTTCAGTTAAAACGGCACGCGAATTTCGTAAGACCCATTCGGTATTGGATGCTGCGAGATAGCCAGCTTCCCAATCCGATTCCGGGCACGACCATTCATAAGCCTTCAGGCTGGTGAGAGCGATAAGGCGGTGTCCTGCGGGGCGCGAGGTAAGTGTCCAATGGTCTGACCAGGCGGATCGAGCCGCTTGTGGGGCGTGGCCAAAGTTGCAGGTGACGGGTTCGCCATCCCGCGGGTAAGTCAACTTCTTATGTACTTAGCAGGCGCGCGAGGCGGAACGCGTCTTCCAGTTTCTCCAGGCCGAGCATCGCATCGCGCAACTCGCTGAGCTGCGCTTTCGGCAGCGCCTTCACCGCGAGCTTTTCGAATTTCTCGACGATCTCCGCTTCGCCTGCGAATTTCTTTTCGCTGCCGCGCGCGGCTTCCACGGTGCGCTTCATGACCGTGCCGTCGTTCAAATGCGCTTCGACATGCACCATGTGCCGGAACTTGGCACCTTTCGCGGTGATGTCGCGGTCGTGGTGGACTTCGACTTTTTCGGCGAGCGCCATGCGTTCGCGATCGGCCACCTTGTCCTCGGTGAACTGGTCGACGAAGCAGTCGCCCTCGAGCAGCCACGTCGCGATGCAGTAGGGCAGGTTGAGCTGCGCGGAAGTGAGCCCCTGCGGCACGTACTTCCACCCCACGTGATCCATGGTGACCTGCGAGCCGCGCACGACGATCTTCTTCACGTCCTTGGCGCCGAAGGAGCGCTCCTGCTGCATTTCGCGTATCGCATCCAGCGTCGTGTGATTGCTCCCCACACAGGAGTAAAACTTCAGCGCGACGCCCATGGTCTGCCACGTCTCGCCGAAGCCGGCAGTCAGCTCTTTCAGGTTGAAGCGGTCGGTCGAGCGCGAAAACGTTGTGCAGAAGCCGCCGTACTCGCTTTCGAGCACGTTGGCGATGCCGGTGAACCCGCCTTCGGCGAGCAGAGCCCCGTAGAGCCCGCTTTGCGAAGAGCGCCCGGCGTGCATGCGTTTTACCATCGCGCCGTACTGCGCGGCCATCAACCCGGCGGCCTGCGTGCCGGCGATGCCGAGCGCGTGCACGATTTTTTCGGCGTCGAGCTTCAGTCCGCGCGCCGCGCCTGCCGCCGCCGAAAAAACGCCGAGCGTCGCGCCTGAATGCCAGCCCTGCGCGATGTGCTCGGGCCCCATGCAGAGGCCGACGCGCGGGCCGATTTCGTAGCCGGCGACCGCGGCGGTGAGAAAATCCCTGCCGTTTATGCCGCGCCTGAGTTCTGTGACGGCAATGAGCGCGGGCAGCACCACCGCGCCGACGTGCAGCACGCCCGCACGATGGACATCGTCGAGTTCGAAACCCTGCACCTGCGTGCCGTTGACCAGTGCCGCGTGCGGCGCCGAAAGTTTGTGCGCCGTGCCCCAGACCGAGCAGGCGCGCGTGGCGTCGATCGCAGCCAACCGGTCCTGGAGGATGCGGCTCCACTCGAGGTCGGCGCCATAGAGTGCGCAGCCGAGCGAGTCGAGCATGAGCAGCTTGATGCGATCGCGCACTTCCTGTGGGATCGCCTCGTAACGCAGGCTCGAGACGAATTCCGCGATGCCCCGCGTGTAGGGATTGTCAGTGGTGGCTTCGTGACTCATGTTGTGATCCGGCTTCAATAGAATCGTCATCCCGGCGCAATCCGGGATCCAGAGGGATGCCTGGATTCCGGATCAATGACCGGAATGACGAAATGAGCTCCTCGTTTTGCCGCCGCGCCGGCGGCGGCGCCCGCCATGCGGCCGAACACCGCACCGGAGACGAGTCCCGTTCCGCTGGGATAGTTGAAATAGAACAGGCCGCCGACCATCTCCCCCGCGCAGTACAGGCCGGGGATGGGGTGAAAATGGACGTCGAGCACCTGCCCGCTTTCCTTGTCGATACGCAGTCCGCCGAACGTGAAGGTGATGCCGCACGTCGTTGCATAGGCTTCGAACGGCGGCGTATCCAGCGGCTGTGCCCAGTTGGATTTCTGCGGTTCGATGCCGACCGTGCACTTGCCGTCCTTGATGGTGTGATCGAAGGGCACGTCGCGCTTCACCGCCGCGTTGAATGCGCGCACTGTCTTCAGAAACGCCTGGGCATCGACGCCTTCCAGTTGCGGCGCCAATTCTTCCAGCGTATTGGCGGTGACCTTGGTGACGAACTTGATGCGGTACTCCGAGCGCAGCAGATGCTTCACCTTGGAATCGAATACCTGCCACGCGAACTGTCCCGGCTGCTTCAGCACTTCGCCGCCGTACTTGGCGTAAGTAAAGGAATGGAAATCCCAGCCTTCGTCGACGAAGCGCTTGCCCTCGGCGTTGATCAGCAATCCGAAGATGTAGCTGTGCTTCTGGAACTGGTCGCCGACGTTGATGTCGCCGAATTCCGGCGCGTAGCGGTCCCAGCCCACCGCGTGGCAGCCCGACCAGTTGCCGTAGGGCGCGGCGCCGATGTCGAGCGCCATTCTGAGGCCGTCGCCGACATTGAAGCGGGTGCCGCGCACCTTGCACAGTTCCCATCCGGGACCGAGATAGCGCGTGCGCCACTCGGGATTGGCTTCGAAGCCGCCGCACGCGAGCACCACCGCTTTGGCGTGGATCTCCACCGCCCTGCCGCGCTGTTTCGCGCGTACGCCCTGAACCCGCTCGCCGTCATAGAGGAGCGAGGTCGCGCGCGTCTCGTAATGGACATCGATCTGCGCCTTCTTCGCGGCCACATCGAGGTACTGCACCAGTCCCGCGCCGCCGCCATTCACTTCGATCGGCATGTTGCCGAAATATACTCGCCGACCGTTCACGATGCCCGACTGCCGGCCATGATTCAGGATGAAGCGCACGCCTTTGGAGCGCAACCACGCCATGGCGTCGAGGCTGCGGTTCACCAGCAGCTCCGACAGATCCGGGTCGGTGCGATAGCTCGTCAGCCGGTAGAGCACATCGAGGAACTCCTCGCGCGTGTTGGTGCCGAAATCGCTCGACGCGATCTCCTCGTCCGTGATGTCGGTCACGCGCTTGAGATCTTCCACGGTGGCGTATGCGAAGCGCATCACGCCGCCCGCGAAACGGCTGTTGCCGCCGGATTCGTCTTCGGTGGCGGCCTCGAGCATGGCGACGCGCGCGCCCTGATCGCGTGCAGCGAGCGCGGCGCACAGCGCGGCATTGCCCTTGCCGACTACCGCGACATCGTATTCACTCATGTGCCGGCGTTCTCAATGCAGCTTGAGGCCGGCGTCCTTCACCAGCCTCTGCCACTTGGCGATCTCGGACTTGACGTGGGCATCGAACTCCTCGGGCTTGCTGCCCACCGGTGTCGAGCCGTCTGCGGCGAAGCGTTTCACCACGTCGGGCGACTTCAGCACCTCCGCGATCGAGGCGTTCAGCTTGCGCACGATCGGCTTCGGCACCTTGGACGAAGTGATGATGCCGTACCACTGGTCGACCACGTAACCGGGAAGGCCGGCTTCCGCTACCGTCGGCAGATCCGGCGCCGCGGGCGAGCGCTTGGCGGCGGTGATGGCGAGCACGTTGAGCCGCTTCGATTCCATGTGCGGGCGCACGCCGAAGAGTGTGCCGAAGCCAACCTGCACTTCGTTGGAGAGCATCGCGACGATTACCGCGGCCGAGCCCTTGTACGGCACGTGCGTGATCTTGATGCCCGCCATATGGTTGAACATCTCGCCCGCGAAATGCTGCAGGCCGCCGGTTCCCGACGAGCCGAAGTTGAGTTTGCCCGGGTGCGCCCTGGCATGCGCGATCAATTCCTTGATCGACTTCACGGGCACGGTAGGGTGGTGATAGACCGCGTAGAACAGTGACGTGGCCTGAGTGATGCCCTGCAGGTCGCGGGTGAGATCGTAGGGCAGGTTGGGATTGGTGGCGGAATTGACCGAGTGCGAGGCCGAGATCAGGCAGATCGTATAGCCGTCGGGCGGGGCCTTCGCCGTCAGATCGACGCCGATCGCGCCCGCTGCGCCGGTGCGGTTGTCCACGATCACCTGCTGGCCCCACGTGTCGGACAGTTTCTGCGCGATGGCGCGCGCCGTGGTGTCCGTGCCGGCGCCGGGAACGAACGGCGCGATGAAGCGCACCGGTTTCGTCGGATAGTCTTTGACCGGATCGGCCGCGAGGGCCGGGCCGGCGGCCAATGCCAGCGCAGCAAGCACAGCGGTATGGAAAAGGGAGAAAGCGATGAAGCGAATCATGACTTTCCTTGGGTTGCGGATCGAGCGCGCAATTTTACTGCAAGCGCTGCTCCATTCGAAGCTCAGCGCCCGCGCACGACGTAGTCGACCTTGCCCCCGCCGTATTTCTTTTCGATCTGTTCGTCGAGCAGCAGTTGCGATTCCAATTCGTTCACGAAGCCGTAGCCCATGAGCTCGCTGATCTCCTCGGCACTGACCACGAGATCGGGCCGCTCCGGCGGCTGATCCTGATCCATGCACTCCTTGAAAGTTTGGAGGGCCGCTTTCATGCCGTGGAGCGCGGAGGCGGTCAACATGCGGGAATAGCTCACGCGGGCGACACCGATCTGCTGCAATCGCTTTACCGGGACGAGCGGCGTGGTGACCCGTCCGCGCAGTCCCAGCCCCATGCTGATGCTGACGGGGGCCTGCACCGCGTCGACGAAGCGCTTGATCTGTTCCTCCGAGTTGATCGCATCGGGGTAGACCATGTCGGCACCCGCCGCGAGATAAATCTTCGCGCGTTTGATCGCGCCGTCGATGCCCTCCACCGCGATGGCATCGGTGCGCGCGTTGACGATGAAGTCCGGATCGCGGCGCGCCTTGATCGCGCCCTCTATTTTCTTGGCCATCTCCGCGGCGCTGATCAGTTCCTTGCCGCGCATGTGGCCGCAGCGCTTGGGGCTGACCTGATCCTCGATGTTGATGCCCACCACGCCCGCTTCCTCGAAATAGCGCACGGTGTGATAGACCGTGACGGCATTTCCGTACCCGGTGTCGGCGTCCGACATCACGGGTATCGAGACACTGCGCGCGATGTGATAGCACGCTTCCACGTTGTCGCGCAGCGTCATGACCCCGATGTCGGGCTGCCCGATACGCGAATTCGAAAGGCCTGCTCCGGTCGTCGAGGCGGCGTGAAACCCCATCGCTTCCACGAGCCGCACGCTGTAGCCGTCGAAGACACCCGGCGACACCACGATTTTCCCGGACTTGAGCATGGTGCGCATGCGTTGCGCCTTGGTTTGTGCTTGTGTCGTCATGGCGAATGGCTAAGCGCTGGCGGCACGCGAACCGCGCTGAGCGGGCGTCGCCTCGTTGCACGCGAACGTCGTGACGGCCCGCACGTCGCTCAGCGTTTCAAAGCGCTCGACGGCGGCATGGATGCCGGCAACCGCCTTCGCCTCCAGCACGCGCGCGGCGCAATTCTCGAACTTTTCCCTGAGCCTTTCTTTGGTGAGCGGATTGGCGGACGTGCGGCCAAACGGCTGATCGACCTTCTCGGCGTACATTGCCCCGTCCTTCGTGCGCACCTGGACCTCGGCGCCGAAGTGGTTGTCCGCGGGAAACCGATCGGTTCCGTAGGGGGCGGCGTGCACGCGCGCGAGCAGCTTCTGCGGGGCGGCATCGCGGTAGGTGTCGCCTTCGAAGTGCTCGATCATGATGCGGCGGTCGGTCACGGCGCGCGCGAGACAGTACTGCACGCTGAACTTGGCGTCGAGCGCGCTCTGCGGCGCAGGGCGGTTCGTATGTTCGAGCCGCCGGGGATGGGTCCACACATCGATCCGCTCGACCTGATCCGGCTTGAGGTCATGCTTGCGCACCAGGGTGAGCATCGCGTCGAGCGCGGAATGGGTGCTGCCGCAGCAGGGATACTGCTTGATCGCGATGCCGGGGTCGACGATGTCGAGCGGATCGGCCCAGCGGGCGAGCATGCGCGCGACATCATAGGTTCCTTCGCCGTTGAAGACGTTCAAAAAGCCTTGCTTGTGCTCGAATACGCTGTCCGGGTTCGCGCTGAAACCGGCACGGGCGAGCTGTGCCGCAAAAAGGCCGCTGCGGGTGCACTGACCGACGTGCAGCGGTTTCACCATGGTGCCGAAGTTGGCCTTGATGCCCGAGGCGAGGGAGGCGGCGATGGCGAGCGCGGTGGCGGTGCGCGCTTCGTCGAGGCCCATCAATTTGGCGCAGGCCGCCGCAGCGCCGAACGTGCCGAGCGTCGCGGTGGGATGCCAGCCCTTGGTGTAGTGGTGGAAATGCACACCGAGGGCGATTTTCGTTTCGACCTCGAAGCCGGTGACGTATGCAAGCATGAAGTCACGCCCCGACACACCGGTTTCGTCGGCGAGCGCGAACAGCGCCGGCAGCAGCGGTACGGAGGGGTGGCCGCCGAAGGTGTTGTTGCAGTCGTCGAAATCGAGCGCGTGCGAGGCCGTGCCGTTGACCAGCGCCGCATCGAGCCCGTTCAAGCGCCGTCCCATGCCGAACACCGCGCTTGCTCCGGCACCCGGCGCACCGAGTGCTTCGAGCGCCAGCCGCGGCGCAGGCTCGGTGCTGCCCGCGACCGTGACGCCAATGTAGTCGAGCAAACCGACCTTCGCCCAGTGGATCGCGGTGGGCGGCAAATCGTCGTAGCGCAGCGCGCAGGCGCGGCGAGCGAGTTCGAGAGCAAGTGCCATGTCTTTCTCCAGTACAGTTGGCGCCGTCGTGCCGTCAATGCAGCGCCAGCCCGGCGTCTTTCACGAGCTTGCGCCACTTGTTGATCTCGGACTTGATGTGCGCGCTGAACTGCTCGGGCCGCGAGCCGACCGGTGTCGAGCCCTCTGCGCTGAAGCGCTGCGCGACTTCCGGCGATTTTATCGCCATGGCGACACCGCCGGCGAGTTTGTCGACGATTGCACGCGGGACCTTGGCGGAGGTGATGACGCCGTACCACTGGTCCACCTCGTACCCCGGCAGACCGGATTCCGCGACACTTGGCAGCTCCGGTGCCGCAGCGGCGCGTTCACGCGTGCTCACTGCGAGCAACCGCAACCGTCCCGCCTTCATGTGGCCGAGCGTGCTGAGCAGCGTCCCAAACCCGATCTGGATGTTGCCGGCGAGCGCGTCGGAAATCACTGCGGCGCCGCCCTTGTAGGGCACGTGCACGAGCTTGACGCCCGCCAGATAGGCGAACATTTCACCGGCGAAGTGTTGCAGTCCCCCGGTACCCGAAGAACCGAAATTGAGCTTGCCCGGGTGGGCCTTGGCGTGCGCGACCAACTCCTGAATCGATTTTGCGGGCACGGAGGGGTTGACGTAGACCACGTAGAACAGCGAGGTCGCCTGGGACACGGCCTGCAGATCGCGCGTGAGATCGTAGGGCAGCTTGGGATTGATCGCGGCGTTTACGGAGTGCGACGCCGAAATGAGGCAGATGGTGTAGCCGTCCGGGGTTGCCTGCGCCGTCAGCTCGACGCCGATGGTGCCCGCCGCGCCGGAGCGGTTGTCCACGACGACCTGATGTCCCCAGCGCTCCGACAGCTTGGCGGCAATCGCGCGCGCCGTGATGTCGGTGCCCGCGCCCGCTACGAAAGGGACGATGAAACGGACGGGCTTGTTCGGATAATCCTTCGCGGCGTCGCCCTGCGCGGCGAGAACGTTCGCAGCCGCGCCGGCCAGGGTGCAGATCAATGCCAGTCGTAGCGTTTTCCGGGTTGTCATCACTTTTTTCCTCTCCTCGATTCGTGTGCTGGGCTTCGGTCTCGTCTCACGGTATTTCGATCTCCATGAGCGGGGCATATTGCTGGCCGCCGTGGCCATCGCTGTCGCGGGTATCGCCCTGGAAGTAGGGCCGCGGAATCGAGGCCTTGATCGCGCGCGCGTTGTCGCAGCAGAAGAACTTGACCTGCTCGGGCGCGATTCCATAGCAGCGGGCGACCACTTCCCGCGTCACCGCGCCCGAATCCCGGACGCGCCGGTACGTCGCCTCGTCGTCGAACATGATGTCGAACGTCAGCTCGAACGGCCCGGCGTTCTTGCTGCGTATGAGACGCGCCAACGTTGCCAGCGTCGTCATGCCGCAAGCCTCTTCTCGGTCTCGCGCGTCACCTGGAACAATTCCATCGGGAACATTTCCCAGGCGTCGTCCGGCTCGACCACGTGATTTACATTGAAACGATAGACGGCGCCGCGGTCGATAGGGTTGTAAGGACAGGCCACCGCGGTGATGAGGCCGCTCCACTCCGGTATCGGCAGGTGCAGCGCCTGGTGCCGGATGATGCCCGCGATGCTGCTGGCGATTTCCTGCGTGGGTGCCGTGGCCTCGAAGACGAGGCACAGTTCATGGGAGCGGATTTCTTTCACCGGCTCGAGCGGGCCCATGGTGCCGTCCTTCCCGTAGACGCGGATGTGGAGGAGGTAATCGTCCCGGGCCAGACTGCTGCCGTACACCATCCGCACGCGATGGTGTATGCGTTCTGTGAGCCGCGCGGTCCAGTCGTCGATCTGCCGGATGATGAACGGATCGCGGATCGAACCAATGAGGATGCTCTGGTAGCCGGCCTTCTCGGCGCCCTCGAGCTTGACGGTGTAACGTGCCGCGGGAAGAAACGCGCTTCCGGACACCTTGACCGCGCGCTCGCTCAGCGCTTCGTATCGCGATGGCGTGAGATCCAGCGTCCCTGAGCACTCCACGAGCCGGAAAGGATCCGCGTTTTCGTAGAGGCTGTGCGAGGCGATGCTCTGCGGCGTGCAGCGCAGCGCGGGATCGGGGGCCTCGACCACGAAGTGATCCTTGCGCACCCAGGCAAACATGCAGTCCGGCGTCTTGCGGTTCACCACCGCCGCCGCGCCGCACTCGAGGATCTTGGCGGCGTGCCAGGCGATGCCCTCGGGGAAGCCGCGCAATATCGGAGCCGCCGCGAAGATCGCCGTGTCGCTGGCGCGTCCCGCGATGACCACTTCGGCGCCGGCTTCGAGCGCACGCTGGAAGGGTTCCGCGCCCATCATGCCGACGATGTGCTCGCTGCGCTCGATGGCCGCCGCGTCAAAATGCGGCGCCGGCTGGAGTGGCTTGATGCGGCCCTCGTGCAGGCGTTTTCGCAGGTAAGCCTTGTCCTGTTCCGCGTGGATCAGCGCCAGCCGGAATTCGAGGCCCTCTGCCCGGGCGATGGCGCGAACCAGTTCGTGCATGAGATTTAACTGCGTGTCGTTGCCGCCGGTGCCGGCAGAGCCGATCAGCAGGGGAATCTTCAGGCGCCGTGCGCCGAGCAGCATCAGCCGCAGGTCGCGCCGTATGGCATCCGGAGGAAATGCCGTGCGCCCGGACCCCAGGAACTCGGGCCCCGGATCCGTCGAGCCGGCATCGCACCCGATAAAGTGCGGCTGCAGCGCGAGCGCGGCCTCGAAAGAGGTCTCGAGAAATCCGGATCCGCAGACACCGGTCGGTGACAGTATTCTGATTTCGTCCATTCGGGCCGGCGGGCGTGGAGGGGAAGATCGCCGCAGTATAATACCGACGCTGCAGCACCCGATACCAAGCGAGGAGGAACGATGAAACGGATCACCGCGATACTGAGTCTGACAATGCTGGCGGCCGGCGCTGCGACGGCGGCCTCTTATCCGGCCAAGCCGGTGGAAATGGTGGTGGCGGGCAACGCCGGCGGCGGTCTCGACCTCACCGGTCGCGCGCTGGACAACGCGCTGCGCGAGGCGAAGCTCTTCAATCAGACGTTCGTCCTGAAAAACATGGGCGGCGCCGGCGGCAACATCGCCAAGACCTACACCCATCAGAAGAAAGGCGACCCGCACTTCATCTACGTCGAGTCGAACCGCATCTACGTCAACAAGATCGTCGGCACGACCGAACTCGACCACCGCGATCTCACGCCGGTCGGGCGGCTCATCACGGAATACCTGGTGTGGGTGGTGCGGGCCGATTCGCCGTTCAAGTCGGCGAAGGAAGTGCTCGCCAAGCTGAAGGCCGATCCCTCTTCCGTCGTGTTCGGCGTCGGCACCGTCCCGAGCAACGATCAGATGAACATCCTGCGTCCCGCCATGGCGTCCGGCGCCGATCCCAAGAAAGTGCAGATCGTGCCGTTCAAGGCGGGCGGCGATCTCATGGTGCAGTTGCTGGGCGGGCACATCGCCGTGATTTCAACCGGCCTGTCGGAGGCGATCGAGCAGGTCAAGGCAGGCAAGGTGCGCGTCATCGCCGTGTCTTCGCCGCAAGCCCTGCCCGGCGAGCTGTCCAAGGTACCGACCTGGCGCTCGATGGGGATCGACGTGAGCATTCTGCACTGGCGCGGCCTGTTTGCGCCTCCGGGCGTTCCCGCCGAAGCCGTGAAATACTGGGATGACGCCCTCGGCAAGATGGTCAAGACCGACTCCTGGAAAAAGGCGCTCGAGAAGCACGGCTGGTTTGACGCGTATGCCGATTCCGGCGCGTTCCGCAAGGACCTCGATCAGGAGGTGAAGGTCTACGCGCAGATCCTGACCGATCTCGGCATGGCGAAAGGACTCGCCAAGAAGTAAGAATGGCGGAAGAGAGTGGGAGTCGAACCCACACAGGACCGCCAGCGGCCCCTACCGGGTTTGAAGTCCGGCCGCCCCACCGGGAGCGATTCCCTTCCGTTGTAACAACGCGCGGCCCGCTATTGTAAAGCAGGCGTCGGTCATCCAAGTCGTTCGATGATGGAGCGTGCCGCCAGCTTTGCCTCGGCGACCGCATCGGGCAGCAGTCCGCTGTAGCCCGCGCGCAGTGCCCCCACCGCCCACACGCCGGGCACGGCGGTTTCCAGCGTGTCGCGCGTGACCACGCAGCCTGCGGCGTCTTTTTCCACCTCGCGCGGCAGGTACTCGCCGTTGGGCGTGAGCCCAATGTAGGCAAAGATGCCGGCGCAGCGCAGCTCTTCGCTGCGGCCATCGCCATGCGCGATCTGCACGCGCTCCACCATCTTGCCGCCCGCGATGGCGCTGACGGTGGCGTTCCATACCGTGCTGATGCGCGGATCGGATTTCACCTGGTCGACGAAATGCGGCTGCGCGCGAAAGCTCGACCCGCGATGGACGAGGTGGACCTGGCGGCAATATTTCGCGAGCACCAGCGCTTCCTGCAGCGCGGAGTCGCCGCCGCCGACCACGACGACGTCCTCGTTCTGGTACATCGGGCCGTCGCAATCGGCGCACTGTGACACGCCGCGGCCCTCGAATTCCGCTTCTCCCGGCACGCCGAGCTTTCTCAGCCTCGCGCCCGAAGCAGCAACCACGTGCTGTGCCTCGTAGGTCGCAGCGGCGGTCATCACGTGCTTTAGCGCACCGCTTCTGATCGCCGTGACCGCTTCCTGTATGCTCGTCACGCCGAGGTCGGCGTTGGCTTGCATGAGTTCCGACGCGATCTCGGCGCCGGAAACGGTGCGCGATGGATCGGGCTGCGGTTCGAGTTCGTTGACGTTCAGCACCAATCCGCCGAAGAGCTGGGCTTCCAGCGTCGCGACTCTTGCGCCCGCCTGGGCGAGGGCATGGGCAGCGCTCAACCCGCTGATGCCTTCACCGATCACCAGGACGTCATAGCTTCTCTGTACCACATCGATCTCCTGTGAGAACACTCATCGTTTGACCGGGTGGAACGGTCGCGGTGCCGGCGGCTTTTGCGGCGGCGGTTTGACGGCGGATTTCGGCGGTGCGTTTGCGGGCGCGCTGGCCGCACCGAGTATCGGGACGAAATCCTTGCGCATCTTGCGTGCATCGCCAACGCGCTGCGTGATGCCCAGCGTGTCGAGAAACTCGAGAATCTCGATCGCCAGCGTGCGCCCTATGCCGGTGGCATCGCGGAACTGCGCCGCGGTAAACATGCCGTTCGCCTGTTTCCCGGCGGTGGCCGTGGCGATCGCTGCCAGCGTCGCGAGCGTGGTCCTCGGGTAGAAACGATCCGCGGTGACCTTCATCACCTCGCCGCCGCGCGCCTTGCGGTGCAGAAAGTCTTTCACCACCGGTTCTTTCAGGCGCAGGTTCGCGGAAAGCTCGCGCAGGGGCGGGACCGCAAATCCTCCCGCTTCGAGGGCCGGACGCAGCGTCTGCCACAGTCGGTCGTCTTCAGGGTTGGACGTCGCGTTGTGGCCGGGCAGGCGTGCGAGCGAGCCGCTCACTTCGACCTTGCGCTCGTCCGCGAGCTCGCGCAACAACGCGGCGAACGCATCCGCCGGCAAGTCGGGGGCGAGTTCCGCGCGCAACGCTTCGATGTCCTTTCCCAGAGCCTGCGGCGTGCGACGATGGAAGGCACCGAGTTCTGCCGGAATTTTCGCGCGCAGATCGGAATGGAGAGCACGCGTGACGCCGAGGCGATTGTCTTTGCCCAGCGCGATGATTCCCGCCTCGGCGTAAAGCGCTGCGGCGCGCTCGGAAGTGAGGTTGAAGGTGCGCTCGTAGCGCGCGAGGTCGATGCCGCCAGGAGAAACCGAGGTGAGCGCGGCGAGTGTGGCGGCCGGCGATCCTTTCTCGAGCGCCGCGAGTGTCGCCAGGCGCACGGAACTGCGGACGCGGCCGGCACGCGCGAACGGGTCCAGCACGATGCCGCCCCCCAGCGTGCGGCTCCCCGACTGGTCGCGCAGGATGAAGCGATCCCCATGGAGGGCGCTGATGGGTCTCTCCAGTATGAGCTGCGCGATGGCCGACGCGCCGGGAGCGATCGCTTCGCCGCGCCGGATGCCGACGCGGGCCAGTACATCCGCGGTGCCGAGGTGCAGATGCACGGGCGTCCAGTGGTTCAGGCCATGCGATTCCGCGCCGAGCACGCTCACGCGCGCATCGATGCGCTGTGTTGCCTGATGCAGCGCTTCGTCGAGCACCCAGTCGCCGCGGTGCACTTTATCGAGTTCCACGCCGGTCAGGTTGAGGGCGCAGCGCTGTCCCGCGTTCGCTTCACTGGCGGCCGCGCCGCCCCGTTGAATACCCCGGACGCGCACCGGCAGGCCGGCGGGAGAGAGAACGAGCTTGTCGCCGGTCTTCACCGCGCCGTTGAACACTGTGCCGGTCACCACCGTGCCGCTGCCGGCGATGGTGAACGCTCTGTCGATCGCCAGTCGGAAGCGCTGGCCGATCGCACGCCGGACGTTGAGCGCGGCCGCTTCCTTCTCCAGCAGGCGCTGTAACGGCTCGATGCCCGCGCCGGTCAAGGCGGAAACCGGCAGCACGGGGGCCGCCGCGAGCCGGGTTGTGGCGAGGAACGCCTTGACGGCATCGGTGACGTCCTTGACGCGCGCTTCATCGACGCGATCGGTTTTGGTGATCACCGCGGCGCCGCGCTCGACGTTGAGCAGATCCAGTATGTTGAGGTGCTCGATGGTCTGCGGCATGATGCCGTCGTCGGCGGCAATGACCAGCAGCGCGAAATCGATTCCGCAGACCCCCGCGAGCATGTTGCGGATGAAACGCTCGTGCCCCGGCACGTCGACAAAACCGATCGTCCCGCCGCCGGGCACCGGCAGATACGCAAAGCCGAGATCGATCGAGATGCCGCGCGCCTTCTCTTCCGGCAGACGGTCGGTGTCCACGCCGGTCAGGCGCTTGACCAGCAGGGTCTTGCCATGGTCGATATGGCCGGCGGTCGCGACGATCATGGCCTCACCCCTTTCAGCGTTCCCGATGAAACACCAAGCGCGCCGAGCTGCGCGATGAACGCCGCTTCGTCGTCCAGGCAGCGCAGGTCCATGATGAAAGCGCCGTCCTTGATCCGCCCGACGACCGGAATCGGCAGCCCGCGAAACGCGCTGGCGATCTTGTCGGGGAACGAGCGCTGGCGCTTGCCGCCGTTGATGCCGATGCCGGCGCTCGGCAGCAGATCGACCGGCAGCGAGCCGCTCCCGATCTGGCTCATGCACGGAATCACGGAGACGTCGGCGGCACCTTGCATCGCCGCTGCGACATGCGGCAGCACGCGTGCCGCCTGCGCCTCGATGTCCGCCACAGGCCGCGTGAGCCAGCGCAGCGTGGGCAGCTCGTCGGCCAGCCGCTCGGGATTGAGATAGAGCTGCAGTACCGACTCCAACGCCGTCAGTGTCATCTTGTCGACGCGGAGCGCGCGTTTCAGCGGATTCTTCCGGAGTCGCGCGACGAGATCCTTCTTGCCGACGACGAGGCCGGCTTGCGGACCGCCCAGCAGTTTGTCGCCGCTGAACGTTACCAGGTCCGCGCCGTGGGCGAGGGCTTCCCGCGGCGTCGGCTCGTGCGGCAATCCATAGCGCTCGAGATCGACCAGCATGCCGCTGCCCAGATCTACGATAAAGGGCAGGCCGCGCTCGTGTGCAATGGCGGCGAGCTCGGCCTCGGAGACGGCGGCCGTGAAGCCCTCTATCGAGTAGTTGCTGGTATGCACTTTCATGACGGCCGCGGTGCTCGATGAAATCGCCGCAGCGTAGTCTGCCGGATGCGTACGATTCGTCGTTCCCACTTCCTTCAGTTTGCACCCGGAGCGCGCCATGATGTCCGGCACGCGGAAAGCGCCCCCGATCTCGATCAGTTCGCCGCGCGAAACGATGACCTCCCGTTTCGACGCGATCGTGTTGAGCGCGAGATAAACCGCCGCGGCGTTGTTGTTCACCACGAGCGCGGCTTCGGCGCCCGTGAGCCGCACCAGCAGGCGCTCGATATGCGAGTCGCGCTCGCCGCGCCCGCCACCGTCCAGATCGAATTCGAGATTGACGGGATGCATCATCGCTTCGGCCACGGCCAGTGCAGCGCTTCTTGGCATGCACGCGCGGCCGAGATTGGTATGCAGCACGGTGCCCGTGAGATTGAAGACCCGCCTCAGGGAGGGTTGTGATTGTGCAGCGAGCCGCGCGGCGCAGCCAGCGACCAACGCGGTCTCGTCAAAAGAGCTGTCGGCGCTCGAGGCAGCCATCGCGGCGCGCTGCTCGTCCAGCAGCACGCGCAGCGTTTCGACAACCAGCGCGTGACCGTAGCGGGAGACGAGTTCGCGGATCGCAGCCTGCTTCAGCAGGCGGTCGACCGAGGGTAACGCGCGACGCGCGGTGGTCGCCGGATTCAACATGGCGGGGCACCGGCAGAAACGGGGCAAATGACGCGGTGCGCAGTGCTGTGCGGTAGCATGCCGGCTTTACGCTATTCCCACAGCCGCTCGGGCAGCGGCAGGCCGGCCAGATGTTCCTGCGTCAAGGGTCCGTCGGGTTTGACGCCGTAACGTTCCAGCACCGCCATCAACTGGCGCGCATGCTGCGCCGAATGCCAGGTGGAGCGCTCGAGGAGCTGATGCAGCGGCTGCATGCCGTAGTAGGTCTTCATCTTCTGCTCGCAGCGCTTGTCCGGAAGCCCGTCCCACCACCGCCCCAGCCGCTCGATGACCTGGTCGCCATACCGCGCCAGTTCCTCGCCGGTGAGAAAGGTGCCATCCGCTGGCGGCACGTTGGCATGCTGCACCGCGTACTCCACGCCGTCGATGACGCTCTCGAGATAGGCCTCGCCGATGCGAAAGACATGATGGCCCATGAGACGGATCGAACGGTCCCGGTTGTCTATTACCCGCTCGTTGAGTTTCGACTGGGGCATCTGGCGCAGGTAGCGCTGTGTTGCGCGCAGCACGCCCACCCATTTGCGGACCAGTTCCTCCGGCGGCAACGGCGTATGGCCGGTGCCCTGCAGGCCGACGAATTCGGCGACATCTTCGAGGTTCTGGCCAAAGACGTACTGCTCGCCCCGGGCCACCACGGGCACGTTGCGCACGCCGAGGGCGAGCAGCCGTTCCCGTCCACCGGGATCGTTCAGGACGTCCACGGCTTCGAAGTCGATGCCTTTGCGCGAAAGAAACTCTTTCGCCCGGAGACAGGAACTTCAGCCCGGCTGGGTGAAAAGAACGAATTTGTCTGCGACGCTACCCATGATGATCATCCACTGGAGAGGTAGCGCGAGGCTACCGCGCGCGACGAACAGGCGTCAAGGCGATTACTTCAGGCCCACCGTGTCCGGCGGACAGCGCCCTTCCTGCGTATCGCCCGCGGGCTGTACCCGCTCGCTTGACTCTATGATGCCGCCGCCGAGGCAGACCTGGCTTTCGTACAGCACCACCGATTGCCCCGGCGTGACAGCCCACTGCGGTTCGGCAAACTCGACGGTGCAGCGTTCTGCGTCGATGCGTGAAATGGCGCAGGGCGCATCCTTCTGGCGATAACGCGTTTTCGCGCCATACACCCAGTCGCAGTGCGGCGCCTCGCCGCTGATCCAGCTCAATTCGGCGGCGTTGAGCCGCTCGGACAGCAGCGCGGGATGGTCGTGTCCCTGGACCACGATCAGCCGGTTACGCTGGAGATCCTTCGCGGCGACATACCATGCGTCGCCGTCACCGTCCCGCCGCCCGCCGATACCGAGCCCCTGGCGTTGCCCCAGCGTGTAATACATGAGTCCCAGATGGCGGCCGATCGTCTTGCCGTCCGGCGTGCAGATGTCGCCCGGATCGGGCGGAAGATAGCGGTTCAGAAATTCGCGAAACGGCCGCTCACCGATGAAGCAGATCCCGGTCGAATCTTTCTTGTCGTGATTGGGCAGTCCGGCTTTGCGGGCGATTTCCCGCACCTCGCGCTTGTATCGATCTCCCAGCGGAAACAGCGTGCGGGCGAGCTGCTCCTGGCTCAGGCGATAGAGGAAGTAACTCTGGTCCTTGGTCCCGTCCTCGGCTTTCAGGAGCTGGTGGAACCCGGCTACCTCACGCTTGCGCGCATAGTGCCCGGTGGCGATGAGGTCCGCGCCCAGCGCGAGTGCGTGATCGAGGAACGCGCGAAACTTGATTTCGGCATTGCACAGCACGTCCGGATTTGGCGTGCGCCCGGCCCGGTATTCCCGCAGAAAATCGCTGAAGACGCGTTCCTTGTATTCCGCGGAGAAATTCACGGTGTCGATTTCGATGCCGATGCGATCGGCTACCGATACCGCGTCGACGAGGTCTTCGCGCGAAGAGCAGTATTCCTCGGTGTCGTCGTCCTCCCAGTTCTTCATGAAGAGGCCGGTCACTTCGTAACCCTGCTCCTTGAGCAGCAGCGCCGCGACAGAGGAATCGACTCCGCCCGACATGCCTACGATTACCCGCTGCTTTGCCATCCCGCCATTTTAGCGCAGCGCTCCGGCCCGGCCCACGACCGCAAAAATGAAAAAGGGCGGGTATAACCCCGCCCCGATCGATGAAGCTGTTGTTATTATTTCTTGTCTTTCTTTTCTTCTTTTTTCTTGTCTTTCTTTTCTTCTTTTTTCTTGTCCATCTTCTTCTCGTCTTTCTTTTCCGCGGCGATCACGGCGGAGGCCGAGGTCAAAGCAAATGCACCTGCAACGAGTGCAGCAAGCAACTTCTTCATGGTACTTCCTCCCTGGAAGTGGTTATCGACATTGCGGCTGATTTTTGTGCCGCAAGCTCGTTTTGAGCCGGAGTAGCCTAGCCCAAAATCATGACATTGGCAAACCGCCCGCAATAAAAAAGGCAGGGGCGAGCCCCTGCCTTCATACAAAAAAAGACAAGAATTACTTCTTGTCTTCTTTTTTTGCTTCCTTCTTGGCGTCGGCTTTCTTGCTTTCGGCCTTCTTGCCGTCGCCTTTCTTCATTTCCTTCTGGGCTTCGTCTTTCTTCTCGGCCGCGACCTCAACCGGGGTGATCGTCACCGCGGCAAAAACGCCGGCCAA
>JBQTJV010000227.1:0-9633 GCA_052386775.1 Betaproteobacteria bacterium | reverse complement strand
GCGACTGAATTTTTCGCGCTGCGCGGCCCGGCCCGCCACGTGCGTGGGCGCTCACCAAACAACCCGGGCGGCCTCCACGCCCCCCGCGATTCCCGGCGTTCCGGCGATCAGGGCCGCAGGTAGGCGTAACCTTCGCGCTGCTGCAGCCGCGTGATCTCGGCCACGCCGGAAGGAACGAAGGTCGCTTCGGGAATGAACTGCGACCTCTTGAGGTTGCGATTTCGCAGCGTGATGTCACAGACGTCGAACTGAACGCCGCGCTGTTTCAAATCCTCGACGCGTATGTTGTACGGGTTGCCGGCTTTGTCCTTGGCGCCGTCGAACAGGAAATCCACGCCGCGCGCGTGCGTCACCACCACGATCTTCGCCTTGGGATTCACTTCCAGGTGATTGCCGACATTGCGCAGCGCGTTCGCCGCCTGCTCGGCCGTATCGTTCACGTGGTAGACGACCTTGTCCTCGGCGACATTGCCCTTCGCTCCCGTAGCGGATCCGCCTGTCGCACAACCCGAAAGCAGCGTCGCAACAGCAAGAAACGGCGCGAGCAGGGCGCCGGCAGTAATGGCTCTCATGACTCCTCCGGATGGTGATCCATTCAGGCGTGTAACATTAGATCAGTTCAGACCGGCCCGCAATCCCGCAACCGGTTCAGGCGGCTGCCATGACCATCACCAGAAACTTGCGGATCAGAGGGCACGTGCAAGGCGTAGGGTATCGCATGTACGTGGTGCGCAAGGCGCGCGAGGGAGGCCTCACCGGCTGGGTGCGCAACCGGCTGGACGGCAGCGTCGAGGCAGAGGTGCAAGGCACATCGGCTGCGGTCGACGCGATGATCGCGGCAGCGCGCCGGGGGCCGGCCGGGGCGGTGGTGACCGGGGTCGAGGTATCCGCTGCCAGCGGGCAGCATCAAGGCTTCGAAGTGCGCCCGACGGAATGATACGGGAGCCTTGGGATGCCCAATCCGAGATTCATTTCGTGATGGCGGCGGCGCGCAGCCGCATCTTCGACGCTTCGTCCTTGCGCCCGAGTTGGTCCAGCACTTCGGCAAGATTCGTCAGGGTGTGCGCGACGCTGGGGTTGTAGGGTCCGAGGGTGTTTTCCTTGATCGTCAGCGCGCGACGCAGCAGCGGTTCCGCTTCCCTGTGCCGACCCTGCGAGCGCAGCGCTGCCCCGAGGTTGTTGAGCAGCGTGGCGGTCTTGGCATCGTCGCCGTACGCCTTTTCGAATATCGGCAGGACGCGACGCTGCAGCTTTTCCCCCTCGGCATGGCGTCCCTGCGCCTGGATGACTTCGGCGAGATTGGCGATCAAGAGCGCCGTGGAAGGATGACTCGCGCCGAGCGCTTTCTCGCGGAGCGCCAGCGCGGAGCGATAATGCTTCTCCGCCTCCTCATGCCGGCCGCGAAAGCGCAGCGCGAGCGCGAGGTTCGCGTAGCTCGTCTCCGTGTTGCGGTGGTCCTCGCCAAAACTCTTGTGGGCCTCGGCGAGTGCCTGGCGGGCGGTGCGTTCCGCCCGGTACAGCTCGCCCTTCGTAATGAGGGGCACCACTTCGTCGGTGAGCGCCTTCCAGATCGCCTCGCCGGCCTGCGCGCCGCCGGCGAGGAGCCCGCACAGAAGAATCGCGAAAAAAAACCCCGGCGCCCTGCGAAGCGGCGAGCTAGGCGGTGCGCGCCGCATGATAGACGATGTTCACGTTCTCCGGTTTCAGCCACTCGCCGAGCGATCGGATGAGATCGTCGTGCAGGTTCACCCGCCACGCCTCGCCCAGGTTGATCTCGCATATCGCGCCATGGTTCGAATAGACGATCGACACCGGGCAGGTGCCATCGCGATGCGGCGCCAGCAGCTCGCGCAGCCGGCTGCCCGACGAGGCGCCGTTGCAGGTCAGCCGGATCGCGCGAGCGAACCGGTTGCGGGCGCCGGCGAGATCGTAGAGTTTTTCTGCCGAGATCCGGAGGCTGCCGCTGAAGTCGTCGTGCGCGACCCTGCCCTCGACGATCAGCAGCTGGTCTTCCTTGAGCCAGTGCCGATGCTGCTCGAACAGCTCGTTGAACACCGTCAGCTCGACCCGCGCGTGACCATCGTCGAGCAGGATCACCGCCATGCGGCCGCGGCGCGTCATCTGCACGCGCAGGCTGTGCATGACGCCGGCGAGCACGACCGGATGCGGCTGCGGCGTCAGCTCGTCGAGCCGGGTCGGGACAAAACCGCGCAGCTCGTTCTCGTAGCTGCGGAACGGATGCCCGGAAAGGTAAAAGCCGAGTGCGAGCTTCTCGTTCTGCAACCGCTCGCGCTCCCCCCAGCGCGGCACGTCGGGCATCGCGATGCCGGGAACGGTGTCCGCGAGTTCTCCGAAGAGGCTCACCTGGTTGGCGCTGCGGCTCGCCTGCTCCGCGCTCTCCATGGCGGTGCCCACGCAGGCGAGCAGGCGCGCACGATGGTCGTCCACACCGTCGAACGCGCCGGCCCGGATCAGGGATTCCACGACGCGCCGGTTCACGATGCGCTTGTCGACGCGGTGACAGAAGTCGAACAGATCCCTGAACGGGCCGCCGGTGTTGCGCGCTTCGATGAGGTGCTCGATGGCGGCCTCGCCGGTCCCCTTGATCGCGCCCAGGCCGTAACGGATTATCCCCCGCCTCGATGACTCAAGACCGGCCGGCTCCGCGGATCTTCCCGATTCTCCGTTCGCCTTGATCGCGGGGGTCGGGGATGAGGGCGGCAAGGGCTCGAAGCGGTAGTTGGACGCGTTGACATCCGGCGGCAGCAGCTCGATGCCATGAGCGCGCGCATCGTCCGCGAAAAGCTGCACCTTGTCGGTGTCGGCCATCACCGCGGACATGTTTGCGGCGCTGAACGCGGCCGGATGATGAACCTTGAGATACGCCGTTTGATACGCGACCAGCGCGTACGCCGCGGCATGCGAGCGGTTGAAGCCGTAGCCTGCGAACTTTTCCATCAGGTCGAACAGCTCGTGCGCCTTGCGCTCGGCCACGCCATTCTGCCCCGCACCGTTGACGAACGTCTCGCGATGACGCGCCATTTCCTCCGGCAACTTCTTGCCCATGGCGCGGCGCAGGAGGTCGGCGCTGCCCAGGCTGTAGCCGCCGATCACCTGCGCGATCTGCATCACCTGTTCCTGGTACACCATGATGCCGTAGGTCGGCTTGAGTATCGGCTCGACGCGCGGATCGGGATAGTCGATGCGCCCGCCGTGCTTGCGGCGGATGAACTCGGGGATGAGCTCCATCGGGCCGGGACGATAGAGCGCGACCAGGGCCACGATATCCTCGAAGCGGTCGGGACGCGCCTGCTTCATCATGTCGCGCATCCCGCGCGATTCACACTGGAACACCGCAGTGGTATCGGCGTTTGCAAAGAGCCGGTAGGTTTCGGCGTCGTCGAGCGGAATTTCGTCCAGCTTCAATTTCGCCTGCGGATCGAGACCTTCGATGAAGCGCACCGCCCAATCGAGGATGGTAAGCGTCGTCAATCCCAGAAAGTCGAACTTGACCAGCCCCACCGCTTCGACGTCCTTCATGTCGAACTGCGAGACGACGCTGCCTGAACCGTCCGCGGCATACAGCGGACAGAAGTCGGTGAGCTTGCCGGGCGCGATCAACACACCGCCCGCGTGCATGCCGACGTTGCGCGTGAGGCCTTCGAGCTGCTCGGCGAGAGCGAGCAATTCGCGGACCTCTTCTTCGTTCTTTTCGCGCTCGTTGATCTGTGGCTCGGCCTCGCGCGCATAGATGACGTTCGGCTCCGGTTCACCGGTGCGGCGCCGCAAGGTGATGGTCCGGCCCGGCTGGAAAGGAACCAGTTTCGCGATCTGGTCGCAGAAGTTGTAGGGCAGGTCGAGCACCCGGCCCACGTCGCGCACCACCGCTTTCGCCGCCATGGTGCCGAACGTCACGATCTGCGATACGGAATCCGCGCCGTACTTCTGGCGCACGTATTCGATCACGCGATCCCGCCCCTCCTGGCAGAAATCGATGTCGAAATCCGGCATGGAAACGCGCTCGGGATTGAGGAAGCGCTCGAACAGCAGATCGTAGCGCAGCGGGTCGAGGTCGGTGATGCCCAGGCTGTAGGCCACCAGCGAACCCGCCCCCGAGCCGCGGCCCGGGCCGACCGGAACGCCGTTCCCCTTCGCCCAGTTGATAAAGTCGGCGACGATCAGGAAGTAACCGGGGAAACCCATCTGGATGATGGTATTGATCTCGAATTCGAGGCGCTCGCGGTAGCGCGGAAACTGCGCGGCGCGTGCAGCCGGATCGGGATAGAGGCGCGTCATGCGTGCTTCGAGCCCGGCGGCGGCCCGCTCGCGCAGGTAGTCCTGCAGGCTTTCCCCGCTGGGCGTCGGAAAATTCGGGAGCTGGCTCTTCCCGAGCTGCAGCTCGAGGTTGCAGCGCCGCGCGATCTCCACGCTGTTGGCGAGCGCCGCCGGGAGATCCCGGAAGAGCGCGGCCATTTCCGCCTGCGACTTGAAATACTGATCAGGGCTGAACCGCCGCGGCCGGCGCCGATCGGACAGCGTGTAGCCTTCGGCGATGCACACGCGCGCTTCGTGCGCGCGAAAATCGTCCGGCT
The DNA here is from genome assembly GCA_052386775.1 of Betaproteobacteria bacterium. Taxonomy (GTDB): domain Bacteria; phylum Pseudomonadota; class Gammaproteobacteria; order Burkholderiales; family SG8-41; genus DSOT01. Next base: position 5,041 of record JBQTJV010000227.1, on the reverse strand, counting down.
TGATGAACTGCACGGGATGGGTTGCGACGAGCGGAAGCTTCAACGCGCAAGCGAGTTGAACGCCGCGCTGCACGCAGGTTTCGATCGGCACCGTTGCCGCGCCCGTCGTCGTCGCGGCAGGGCCCAGCCGCTGCAGCTCGATGTAATAGCGCTGCGGAAAAACCTCGCTCCACTCCCCGGCCAGCCGGCGCGCATGCTGCTCATTGCCGATGGCGAGCGCCTGGCCGACGTCGCCATGGTGCGCGCCCGAGAGCGCGATCAGGCCCCGGGTCCCGGTCTCCGCAAACCAGCTCCGGCTGATTTCGGCACGGCCGCGATACTGATTGTTGCGGTAGGCGCGCGTCAGCAGATCGCACAACCGCAGGTAGCCGGCGCGCGATTGGCAGAGCAGCAACAGGCGCGAGGGCTTGTCGCGATCGGCCTCGTTGGCGATCCAGACGTCGCAGCCGATGATGGGCTTCACGCCCTTGCCGCGCGCTTCCTTGTAGAACTTGACCATGCCGAAGACATTGGCAAGGTCGGTCAGCGCGAGTGCGGGCATGCCGTCCGCCGCCGCTGCCGAGACAGCCTCGTCCAGCCGAACAATCCCGTCCGCGATGGAATACTCGCTGTGAAGGCGCAGATGAACGAACGGCGGCTGCATGACGCTCTATTCTATAACCTGTCCGAGCAAAAATTCAGGTCCGACCGCGCAAAAATATTAACGCGAGGATTCCGCGATATGGCGTCGCGGCGGACACGGTCGAGCGCTGATTCCGCCGGCATGCGGTGCGACTCGCCGCTGCCGCTGCCGCAACCGCGGCGTCAGCCAAACCTTATGCGCAACGAACAGTTGCTGCATAATGGCGCGCCATTTGTCTCACTGTCCCATGAAAACAAGCCGATCCGAGTTTCACGACATCCGCGGACTGCGCTACCACGTGCGCACCTGGGGCGATCCGCGCGACCCGCCGCTTTTTCTGCTGCACGGCTGGATGGACGTTTCGGCGTCGTTCCAGTTTCTGGTCGACGCTTTTCGCGAGGCGCGCTATTACATTGCACCGGACTGGCGCGGCTTCGGCCTCAGCGGCTGGGCGCGCGAAGGGTACTGGTTTCCCGATTACTATGCCGACCTGGAGGTGCTCCTCGAGCGCTACGCGGGCCGATCGCCGGCCGATCTCATCGGCCACAGCATGGGCGGCGTGGTCGCCTGCACCTATGCCGGCGTGCGGCCGGAGCGCGTCGCCAAGGTGGTTTCCCTGGAAGGCTTCGGACTGGCGCGCACCACGCCGCACGCTGCGCCCGCGCGCTACCGCCGGTGGCTGGATGAACTCAAGGAACCGCCCGAGTTCAAGCCGTACCGCGCCTTTGGCGAGGTCGCGGCGCGGCTGAAGCGCACCAACCCGCGACTGAGCGACGAGATGGCCGCCTTTCTGGCGCGGCACTGGGCCAGGGAGCACGGGCCCGGGGAGGTGAGGCTCATGAGCGATCCGCGCCACAAGATGACCAATCCCTACCTGTTCCGCCTCGACGAGATCCTCGCCTGCTGGCGTCAGGTCGAGGCCCCGGTGCTATGGGTCTTCGCACGCGATTCGCAGGGCACCGGGTATCTCAAGGACACGCCCGAGCAGCTCGCCGAGCGCAAGGGCGCATTCCGCAATCTGCGCGAAGTCTGGCTGGACGACTGCGGCCATATGATGCATCACGATCAACCGCAGAAACTGGCACAGTTGATCGAGTCGTTCCTCGGCGCTGGCGAAGAATCGGCCGAGCGCCGCCCCGGCCGCCCTCGGAAATGACGGAGCGCGCAAACGCTGCCGGGTGTGCTCGGCGGCATGGGAGGCTCACGCCCGTGAGGGCTCGTCCGGAGATTCGAAACTCGGCCGCGTGAGCGCTTCGGGCCGCAAGATCTCGTTGAGCCGCTCCCGGCTCAGCAACTGCTTTTCGAGCACGATCTCGTAGACGCTGCGCCCGCTGGCGAGCGCTTCCTGCGCCACCTGCGTCGCGTTGGCGTAGCCGATGTAGGGGTTGAGCGCGGTGACGATGCCGATCGAGCGCTCCACCAGTTGCTTGAGGCGCTCGCGGTTGGCGGTGATGCCTTTCACGCAACGCTCGCGCAGCGTGTCGCAGCCGTTGCGCAAGTGCGTCAAGCTCTTGAACAGGCTGTGCGCGATCACCGGCTCGAAGGCATTGAGCTGGAGCTGCCCGGCTTCGGCCGCGAAGCTTACGGTCACATCGTTGCCGATCACTTCGAAGGCGATCTGGTTCACCACCTCCGGGATCACCGGATTGACCTTCCCGGGCATGATGCTGGATCCGGCCTGCACCGCCGGCAGATTGATTTCGCTGAAACCCGCACGCGGCCCGGACGACAGCAGTCGCAGATCGTTGCAGGTCTTCGAGAGCTTGACGGCGACGCGCTTCAGCACGCCCGAAAGCTGCACGAACGCGCCCGCATCCTGCGTCGCTTCCACCAGATTCGCAGCGGTGATCAACTGCACGCCGGTGATGTCCGCGAGCCGGCGGCAGGCCAGCAGGGCGTAGCGCGGATGGGCCGTGATGCCGGTGCCGATCGCGGTCGCGCCCAGATTGATCTCGTGTATCAGCAGCGCCGCCTCCTTCAACCGCTGCTCGTCCTCTTCCAGCATCACGGCGTACGTCGAGAATTCCTGGCCCAGCGTCATCGGCACCGCGTCCTGCAACTGCGTGCGTCCGATCTTCAGCGCGTCGGCGAATTCGACGGCCTTCACCATGAACGCGCCGCGCAATTCCGCCATGGCGGCGGTGAGGCGCTGGATGCCGAAGTGCAGCGCGACCTTCACTGCGGTGGGATAGACGTCGTTCGTGCTCTGGCTCATGTTGACGTCGTCGAGCGGGTGCAAGTAACGGTACTCGCCCTTCCGGCGCTGCAGGATCTCCAGTGCGCGATTGGCGATGACTTCGTTGGCGTTCATGTTGGTGGACGTGCCGGCACCGCCCTGAATGACATCGACCACGAATTCTTCCAGCAACGCGCCGTCGCGGATCTCCTGGCACGCCTGCACGATGGCGCGCGCCTTGTCGTCTTCGAGCAAGCCGAGTTCGTTGTTGGCGAGCGCCGCGGCCTGCTTGACGCATGCCAGCGCCGTGATCAGATCCGGATAGATCGAGATCGGCGTGCCGGAGATCGGAAAGTTCTCGAGCGCCCGCAGCGTGTGCACGCCGTAATAGGCGGCCGCCGGCACCCTGCGCGTGCCCAGCAGATCGTGTTCCAGTCGGGTGGTACGTTGCGACATGACATCCCTCCGGCCGGGCGTCCGAACCGCCCGCGCACCTTATAGTAACGCTAGGCGATTGTTTTCGCTCTGGATGTCACTGGACAAACCTATGCCATTCGGCTAGATTGCCGCTGAGTCCGGCTCGCCATTCGGCAGCCGCTGCGAGAGGAGATCCCCATGAAACGTCTGTCTTTGTGTGTCGGTTTGCTGACGGCCGCCTGCATGGCCGCCACGGCCTCGGCCGCGGAACTGACCGGAACGCTCAAGAAGATCAAGGATACCGGCGCCATCACGCTGGGGCACCGCGACACCTCCATTCCCTTCTCCTACTACGACGACAAGCAGCAGGTGGTGGGGTATGCCATCGACCTCTGCCTGAAGATCGTCGACGCGGTGAAGGCGGAACTCAAGATGCCGAAGATCGACGTGAAGTTCAATCCCGTCACCTCGGCGACGCGCATCCCGCTGATGGCGAACGGCACCGTCGATCTCGAATGCGGATCGACCACCAACAATCACGAGCGCCAGAAGCAGGTGGCGTTCACCATCACCCATTTCGTGACGGCCAACCGTTACGTGGCAAAGAAAAGCTCGAACATCAAGAGCCTGAAGGACCTCAAAGGCAAGACCGTGGTCTCCACCTCGGGCACCACCAATCTCCGCTGGGCGACGGAGGAGAACGCCAAGCAGAAACTGGGCATGAACATCATCGCGGCGAAAGATCACGCCGAAGCGTTCCTCACCGTGGAGACCGGACGCGCGGTGGCGTTTTTCATGGATGACATTCTGCTCTACTCGCTGGTGGCCACCTCCAAGAATCCTTCCGAGTGGGCGATCGGCAACGAAGCGTATACCGTCGAGCCTTACGGCATCATGCTGCGCAGAGACGATCCCGCCTTCAAGAAAGTCGTGGACGGCGCGATGACCAAGATCTACAAGAGCGGCGAAATCAACAAGATCTACGACAAGTGGTTCGTGAACCCCATCCCGCCCAAGGGCGTCAACCTCAAACTGCCGATGAGCCCGCAGTTCAAGAAGGTGCTCGCCAATCCCACCGATTCGGGCGATCCCAACGCTTATCAATAACGGCCGGCCGGGACCAGCGTAAATATCGGGGCGGGGCGCACAGCGCCCCGCGCTTTTTTGTGGGGTATAGTTTGATCCGGTCTCGCACGCGGGAGCAGGCGTGAACTACCACTGGAACTGGGGCATATTCTGGCAACTGGCTCCCGATGCCTCCGGCACCTATTTCAGCACGCTCCTCTCCGGCCTGTGGTGGACGCTCGGCACCGCGCTCGCCGCCTGGGTGATCGCGCTCGCGCTGGGTTCCGCAGTCGGCACCTTGCGCACCACCCCGTTCAAATGGGTGGTGCGGCTCGGCAACGCCTACGTCGAGCTGTTCCGCAACATTCCGCTGCTGGTGCAGATGTTCCTGTGGTACTTCGTGCTCCCGGAACTGCTGCCCAAAGTGCTGGGCGATGCGATGAAGCAGATGGCGCCGCCATGGGCCTCGTACTGGCCGGCGGTGCTGTGCCTCGGCTTTTACACTTCCGCGCGCGTTGCTGAGCAGGTGAGGGCAGGCATCCAGTCCCTGCCCCGCGGACAGCACATGGCGGGAACCGCGCTCGGACTCACGCTGCCGCAAACCTATCGCCACGTCCTGCTGCCCCAGGCGTTCCGCATCATCCTGCCGCCGCTCACCTCCGAGTTCCTCAACATCATCAAGAACTCCTCGGTCGCGCTGACGATCGGGCTGCTCGAGCTGACGGGACGCGCGCGGGCGATGCAGGAGCTGACCTTCTATG
>JBQTJV010000226.1:0-2313 GCA_052386775.1 Betaproteobacteria bacterium | reverse complement strand
GACTGGGGTCTCGTCAATCGGTTGCGCACCGGACTCGCAGAGCAGGGCTATACCACGCTTTCGGTGCAGATGCCCGTGCTCGCCGCGGACGCCGATGCCGCCCGCTATCCTCCGCTGTATCCGGAGGCGGCGGAGCGACTCAGCAGCGCGGTCGCATACCTGCGCGCGCGGAGCATGGGCAAAATTGCGATCGTGGCCCACAGCCTCGGGGCGCGCATGGCAGACTTCTTTGTGAACCGCATGACCGATCCCGGTGTTGATGCGTGGGTCGCCATCGGCATGCCGGGCGACTTCATCAGCCCGCAGGCGTTCAAGCAACCGGTTCTCGACATCTACGGGGAAGGGGACTTCCCTGCCTTGCTGGAGAACGCGGAAAAGCGCGCCTCAGTGCTGCGCAAACTGCGGGGCTCGGCACAGATCCGGATCGCGGAGGCCGATCACTTCTTCAACGGGCGGGAGGCGGAGTTGGTCCGCCACGTCAGGCTCTTTCTCGATCGCGCGCTCAAGTAAACGATTTACGTCGCTTCGGGCGGCAACCCGCTCACCGAAGCGCGCGTGAGGCGGTCGCGAATCGCCGCCCATTCGGATTCCGCCGGCACGGCTTCCGCAAGAATCGCATCGCACCCGACCTCGTCCAGAAGGCGCAAATGGGCATAGAGACCACGTGCATATCCGCCCGGGTCGGACGGGGCGCCGATCCACGTGATGCCCGGCAACACCGGCTGCTTCGCCGAGCGGGCCAGCACCGCCACGCGCTTGCCTTGCCGCGCGAGAGTCGACGCAAGTTCGAGCAGCAGATCGGCTTCCAACACCATCAGCGGCGTGCGCGGCGCATAGTGACGCTGGTGCGTGCCCGGCACGCGGGGCGGTGCCGCGCCCGGTGCTGCGAGCGGCGCTCCGAGCGCCTGTTCGAGCATGGACTGCGTAATCACGCCCGGTCTCAATATGCCGGGATGCGCGCCGGAGAGGTCGACGATCGTCGATTCGATACCGATATCGGTGGCGCCGCCGTCGAGCAGGCAATCGACATCGCTGCCGAACTCGCGCCTGACGTGCTCGGCCGCGGTCGCCGACACGCGGCCATAGCGATTCGCGGAGGGCGCCGCGATGCCGCCGCCGAAGCGCGCAAGCAGCGCACGGGCAACGGGATGGGACGGCGAACGCAGCGCGATCGTTTGCTGTCCGCCGGTGACCAGATCGCTCACGCCGTGCGCGCGCTTCAACACGAGCGTGAGGGGTCCGGGCCAGAAACAGCGCGCGAGCAGATGAGCCGCGTCCGGGATCTCGCGGGCCCATGAGGCGATCTGCGCCGCACCGGCGATATGAACGATGAGCGGATGATCGTGCGGCCGGCCTTTTGCAGCAAAGATCTTTTTTACGGCCGCCGCGTTCGACGCGTCAGCCCCTAAGCCGTATACCGTCTCGGTGGGAAACGCGACCAGCCCGCCGGCATGCAATACCTCAACGGCGCGTTCGATGTCCTGATCGGAGACCATTCATGGAACCGCGCGCTCGTGCTCCGGCTCTTCTTCTACGCGGTCAAAAGCCGCAGCGCTTCGCGGTATTTTTTGGACGTTTTCGCGAGCACGTCCGCAGGCAGCGCCGGCGCCGGGTGCTTCTTGTTCCAGGGCTGCGTCTCCAGCCAGTCGCGCACGAACTGCTTGTCGAAGGACGGCGGACTGATGCCGACGCGATACTCGGACGCCGGCCAGAAACGCGACGAATCCGGCGTGAGCGCTTCGTCGATCAGCACGATTTCGCCGCGGCCATCCACCCCGAACTCGAACTTGGTATCCGCGATGATGATGCCGCGGGTTGCGGCATACTCCGCCGCCTCGCTGTAGAGCCGGAGGGAAAGGTCGCGCACCTGCGCGGCGTGCGTTGCGCCGATGGTTTTCTCCGCTTCGGCATAGGTGATGTTCTCGTCGTGCTCGCCCGCCGGCGCCTTGGATGCCGGTGTGAAAATGGGCTGCGGCAGCTTTTCCGCCTGCTTCAATCCGGCGGGCAGCTTGATGCCGCACACCGCCCCGGTCTTCTGGTAATCGCTCCAGCCCGAACCGATGATGTAGCCGCGCACCACCGCTTCGATCAGCAGCGGTTTGAGCTTGCGCACGACCATCGCTCGTCCGGCAACCTGAGCGCGTTCGTCCGCAGCGACCACCGATTCCGGTGAAATGCCGGTCAGATGGTTGGGCACGATGTGACGCAGTTTCTCGAACCAGAAAAACGACAGCTCGGTCAGCACGCGCCCTTTTCCCGGTATGGGCGTAGGCAGGATCACGTCGAAAGCCGAGAGGCGGTCGGTCTGTATCA
>JBQTJV010000225.1:0-7973 GCA_052386775.1 Betaproteobacteria bacterium | reverse complement strand
CGAACAGCTTGAGCCAGCCGCCGCCCGAGTCAGGCACGAGCTGGTCCCCGGAAAGAAGCGCAATCGGCAGCAGCGCCGCCGCCATGATCGCGCTGCTGCAGGCCATGATGTGCGCGGTACTGAGCGTGCCGCGCAAGCGCGTCACCGTGAGCTGGTAGGCCGCGTAGAACAGGGCGGTGACGACGCCCAGCGCGTCACCCAGCAGAGCCTGGCCGGATACCCGGAAATCGGCACCGATCAGCAGGGTGACGCCGGTCATGGCGGCCGCCAGTCCCGTCATGAAAAGCACGGCGGGGCGCTGGCCGAACAGCCACCACGCCGCGAGCGTCACGAAGATCGGCGCCAGGTTGGCGAGGAGCGTGGAGTTCGCGACCGAGGTCAGTACGATCGACCAGTGCCACACCGCCAGATCGCCGGCGAAAAACAGACCTGCCGCGACGATACCGATCCATTGCCGGCGAGTGAGTGCTGCCGGTGTGCCGCGCATTCCTTCCGCAAAGGCCCAGAAGAACAGGAAAGGCAGCGCGAGAAACACGCGCCAGAACGCTGTGGCGACCGGTCCGGTCTCGCTCACTTTGACAAACAGCGGTGCGGTGGCGATGGCCACGGCGCCGGCGAACAAGGCGACGAGCGCGACGCTCCGGTTGCGGTGCAACGCCTCTGGTGGGTAGGGGGGCATGACGGCCGCGCGTAAAGCGGCGCCTGGTCGCTATTTGCCGGTGAACTTCGGTTTGCGTTTCTCGATGAAGGCGGCCATGCCTTCCTTCTGGTCCTGCGAAGAGAAGAGTATCTGGATGGCCTTGGTTTCCAGTGCGAGCCCGGTGTCGAGGGCCGCATCCATGCCGCGCAGCACCGCCTCCTTCGCCTGCTGAATGGCGAGCGGAGAAAGCGCGGCGATCTGCTGCGCCATTTCGATCGCCCGTTTTTCGACTTCGGCGTCGGGCACGATGTCGCTCACCAGCCCCATGTCGAATGCCTCTTTCGCCCCGAAGAGATCGCCGGTCAGAATGTAACGCAGCGCCTTGTACTTGCCCGCCGCCCGCGTGAGGCGCTGCGTACCGCCGCCGCCGGGGATGATGCCGATTTTGACCTCGGGCTGCCCGAACCTGGCGGATTCCCCGGCGATGATGATGTCGCAGGTCATGGCCAGTTCGCAGCCGCCGCCCAGCGCGAAACCGTTCACCGCGGCGATGACCGGTTTGGGGCACGCTGCGATCGTGCGCCACAGCTTGTGGGTGCCGCGCGCGAGCATGTCGATGGTGCCAGCGCCCGCCATTTCCTTGATGTCCGCTCCGGCCGCGAAGCTTTTCTCGTTGCCGGTGAGAACGATGCAGCGGACGGTGTCGTCCTCGCCTGCTTCGGCAAGGTGCGTCGCGATGAGGCGCCGCACCTCCATATTGAGGGCGTTGCGCGCTTCGGGACGATTGATGCGGATCAGCGTCACCGCTTCGGCGGGACGTTCGACGAGGACGACGGCGGGCGTGCTCATGAGGATCTATTTCGCGAGACCGAGATCGACCAGCACCGATTTCATCGCGTCGTAGGTCTCGTCGAGATCCTTGCGGAATTCCGTGCCGGTCAGGAAATCGTTCGACCAGTAGTTCTTCTCGAGGTCGGCCTGCCACTCCGGCGCCTCGGTCGCTTTGCGCAGCGCGCCCTCCCAGAAGGCCGCCTGCGGCGCGGCCAGCCCTTTTGGCCCCACGATCCCGCGGAACCCGCCATAAACGAGCTTGACGCCCAGTTCGTTCCAGGTCGGCACATTGGCGAGCGTGCCGCCGAATCGCCGCGGCCCGGCCACTGCGACGACTCGCATGTTGCCGTTGGCCACGTGCGGGGCAGCGTTCCCGGCGGCGGTGGTGACCAGATCGATATGGCTGCCGAGGAGATTCGTGATGGCCTCCGCCGATCCCTTATAAGCCACGGCCTTCAGGTCCCTGGCGTTGCCGCCTATGGATTTCATCAGCAGGCCGGCCGCGATGTGATTGTGGCTGCCGAGCGCGGTTGCAAACCCGATGGCGACCGACTGCGGGTCTTTCTTCAGCCGCGCGATCAGGTCCTTGCCGACCTTGATCGACGAATTCGCGTTCACCGCGAAGACGACATAGTCATTGAAGAGCGAGGCGATGGGGGTGAAATCGCTGTGGTGTATCTTGCTCCTGCCGGTGATGTGGTTGGTGAGCAGCGCCGTGGTACCCACCAGCAGCGTGTGCGGATCGCCCTGTCTCTGCGAGACGTAAGTGAACGCGATGCTGCTGCCGCCGCCCGGGCGGTTGACGACGGTGATGGAGGTCGGCACGAGCTTCTTGTCTACCAGTGCGCGCTCGACGGCGCGCGCGGTCTTGTCATTGCTCCCGCCGGGCGCCGAGCCGACGACGATTTCGACATTGCGCTGCGGCGACCAGACCTGCGCCTGCACCGCCATGCTGAGCGCAAACAGCCCCACGCCCGCTATCCGGTAAAACGTCATGCTTTCCTCCTACGTTGTCAGTGCGGGCCACAGCAGATCGGCGCCGCGTTTTTGTGTAATTCCGCCCAGCCGGGCGGCCCAATGCGCTTCGTTGCCATATTCTTCACGCCATGACCACAACCGCAGCGTGGCGTGATGCAGTGGATATTCGTCGGTGACGCCGATGGCGCCGTGGACCTGGTGCGCGATGAGCGCACCCACGTGCGCCGCCTCGGCAGTGCGGATTTTGGCCGAAGCCACCGCCAAAGTCACGTCGGCGCCGCGCTCCATTGCGCCCGCCGCCGAAAGCGCGCTTGCCACCGCGGCGGCGACTTCCGCAGCGAAACGCGCCAGTTCCTGCTGGATCGCCTGAAACTGGCCGATGCGCCGGCCGAATTGCACGCGCTCCCGGGCATAGCCCACCGCCAGTTCCAGCGCGCGCTCGAGCGCCCCGGCCATCAGCAGCGATCGGGCCAGCGCGCCCCGCAGCTTGAGCGCGCTGTGCGTCACCGCGCCGGCGGGCGCGGCCGCTTCAGCGATCACATCCTGCGCTACCACCGTGTCGCGCGGCTCACCGGCGAGATTGCACCCGCGCTGAAGATGGCAGCGTGCCGGATCGACGCTCACGATCACCGCCCCGTCCTCGGCATGCGCCAGTAGCACCAGGCGCTGCGCCATGCGCGCCCACGGCAGCCGTGAGAGCGTGCCCGATATCACCCAGCGATCGCGTTCGCGCCGCGCTTGGAGCGTCTCGTCGCCCGCCGGACCGGCGGCAAGCGGTCCGCGCGGCACCGGCAAACCGGCGGAAGCGAGCATCCATGCCGCGAGCATGGCGGTCTCGGCCAGCGGCACCGGTGCCGTATAGCGTCCCGCGAGACGCAGCACCGCCGCAAGATCCGCAAGCGTGCCGCCAGCGCCTCCAGCCGCTTCACCGATGCCGATGCGCGTCACCTCCGCCTGCTCGAGCGCCTGCCACAGCACGGGTGACCATCCTTCGCGCTTGGCGCTGTCCAGCAACTTGTGGTCGACGTGGTCGTCGAAAAGCCGGGTCACCGACTCGACCAGCATGGTGCGCACTTCGTTCGGCGCATTCATTTGAGCGGCCCCAGCAGGCGCCGCGCAATCAGCGTGCGCAACACCTCGGTCGTGCCGCCGCGCAGCGTGGAGATCGGCGAGCAGACGATCGTCTCGGCGAGATAGCGCTCGAACAGGTCGGTGGCGTCCGGCGACGGGTCCACGGTGACCAGCAGCCGCGCAGCATCCACGATCTCGCGCTCGAAAAAGGTCCCCATGTCCTTCACCAGCGCGGCTTCCGTGGCGAGGTCGGCGCCAGCCCCATGCGCACTGGCGCCGGACGGTTCCAACGCCAGCGCGATGGCGAGCGACATGCGCCGCAGCGTCCACAGGCGCGCCGTGAGCCGACCTATCATGTCCTGCGATCTGGCGTCGGCAGTGAAGCCAAGACGGCGGATCAGCTCCACCAGCAACGGAAAGGTCGTCATGTAGCGTTCCGGTCCGCTGCGCTCGAGCGCCAGCTCCGAGGTCACCTGTTTCCAGCCCTGGCCGATTTCCCCGACCACCATCTCGTCCGGTACGTAGACGTTGTCGAGAAACACTTCGTTGAAGTGATGGTGCCCGTTCATGAAGTGGATCGGCCGCACCGTCACACCGGGCGCATTGAGTTCAATGATGAGTTGAGAGAGACCTTCGTGGCGGTCGCCGGGATCGGCGGAGGTCCGGCACAGCACGAAGAATGCGTGCGCCTTGTGCGCCCAGCTTGTCCAGACCTTCTGCCCGGTGACGCGCCAGCCGCCGGCCACGCGCTCCGCCCTCGTCCTGACCGATGCCAGATCCGACCCGGAATTCGGCTCGCTCATGCCCAGCGCGAAGTAACACTCGCCGCGCGCAATCGGCGGCAGATATTTTTGCTTGAGATATTCCGATCCGTAACGCAACAGGCTCGGCCCGGTCTGGCGGTCGCCGAACCAATGCGCCGCGCAGGGCGCGGCGGCGGCGAGCAGTTCCTCGGTGACGACGAACCGCTCGAGATAAGACCGCTCCTGGCCGCCGTAGCATCGCGGCCAGGTCATGCCGATCCAGCCCCGGGCGGCCACTTTGCGCGTGAAGGCGGCGTCGAACTCGGCGTGCCCGAGATGCGGGGTATAGGATCCGGCCGCGACTTCATCCTTGAGAAATTTGCGCACCTCTTCGCGCAGCTCGAGCGCCGCCTGCGGCAGGTCCAGTGCGGAAAAATCGACGTTCTCGAACAGCACGCTCAGCCTCCGCAAGTCGGATGCAGCACGATCAGCGCATCGGCGGCCGCTACCCGGTCCTCGCTGACGAAGAGCGGGTTGATGTCCAGCGTGGCGATGCGCTCGGCATGATCGACCGCGAGCAGCGACACGCGCGCCAGGGTTTCGGCCAGCGCCTCGATCGCGAGCGCCGGCCGGCCGCGATAGCCGGCGAGCAATGCATGGCCCCGGATCTCGCCGATCATTTCCCGCGCGGTCTCGACATCGAAGGGCGCATAGCGGTAGACGACGTCCTTCAGCACCTCGGCGTAGACCCCGCCCAGGCCGAACATGACCATCGGACCGAAATACCGGTCGTTCGCAACGCCGATGATGACCTCTTCGCCTTGCGCTATTTCGCATGCGAGGATGCCCTCGAGGCGTGCCGCACTATTGTAGGACCGCGCGGCCGCAAGCACGTCGCGGGCAGCGCGCTTCAATCCTTCAAGGCTCGCCACGCTGAGTCGCACTGCGCCGGCTTCCGTTTTGTGCGCGATGTCCGGCGAGTCGATCTTCACCGCCACCGGGAACGGCAGGGGCGTGTCGGTCAGCCGCTCGGTTTCATCGAACGAAAGCGCCACTTCCCGCGTCACTGCAATGCCGTATTGCGCGAAGCATCGCTTCGATTCGCGCTCGGAGAGCGCGCCACCGGCGGCGGGGAAGTCCAATGCCACGGGTTCGACCAGGCGCCGAAACGGCCGTTCTCTGTGCCGATGCCAGCGGGTTTGCTTGTGGGCGAACGCGTAGAGCGCGGCCGCCGCTCTGGCGGCACGGGTGGGCGTGAGCAGGCAGGGAATGCGATGCTTTTCCAGCCATTGCAACGACGCCTCGCCGGGATCGCGCACGCGGCTCCACGCGCTCATGAGCGGTTTGTCGGTCGCCGCCGCGACCGCGGTCAGTCCTCTCGCCCACGCCTCGCCTTTCGCGCCCTGCACGGCGCCGTATCGCACGATGAGCTGGTCGACGTTAGGGTCGGCCAGCACGTGGGCGCACACCTGGTTCACCCGTTCGTGGTCGCCGGTGATCTGCGCGGTGAGGTCGATCGGGTTTCCGAACGCGGCATACTGCGGCGCGAGCGGCGCAATGTTTTGCACCGTCTCGGGGGCCAAGCGCGGCAGCGTCAAACCGTGCTTTTCGCACACATCCGCGATCAGCACACCGGAGCCGCCCGAGGTGGTGATCACCGCCACGTTGGGGCCGCGCGGCAGCCGGCGCGCAAGAAAGGCCCGCGTCAGGTCGACGAGATCGTGGACATCCGAGATCTCGATGAACCCGCCCTCCGCAAATACAGCGCGGTAAAAGGCATAATCGGCCGTCATGCTGGCGGTATGCGATTCCGCCGCCGCCCGGCCTGATGTGGAATTTCCCACTTTCCACACCAGCAGCGGTTTTTTGAGTTCCAGCGCCCGCTGTCCGATCGCTCTCAGGCGCCGTCCGTCGGCCACGCCTTCCATGTAGCTCACCACGATCTCGACGTCGTCGCGCTCGAGAAAATCGGCGATCAGGTCGAGCGACGTGATATCGGCCTCGTTACCCGCGGACACGACATAGTTGAAGCCTATTCCTTCCGCGTCCGCGAGGCTCACCACGCTGAAGGCGAAGCCGCCGCTCTGCGAGACAAAAGCCACCGGGCCCGCCTTCAGGTCGGGATTCGCGAATCCGGCACCGAAGCCGCAATAGACGCGGTCGTTGAGATTCATCATGCCGATGCAATTCGGGCCCACTATCCTTATCCCGGCCTCGCGCGCTGCGGTCTTCAGCGCCGCTTCGAGCGTCGCGCCGGCGGTGCCCGCTTCGCGGAAACCCGCGGAAAAAACGATGGCGTACGGGATGCCCTGGCGCCCGCACTCGCGCACGACGGCCGGCACCGCGGCCGCGTTGACCGCGACGATGGCAAGATCGCAGGGTTGCGGGAGCGAGGCGATATCGGGGTAGCAGCGCAGCCCGCGCAGTTCCGCATATTTGGGATTGACGGGATAGAGGGCGCCGCGGTAACCCGTCTCCTGCAGGATTTTGACCGGTTCACTGCCGATGCGACGGGGGTCCGCCGATGCGCCGATCACCGCGATGCCGCGCGGGTTGAGAAGCCGCCGGTATCCCGGGTGTGCGTTCATAGCGGCTTGATCTGGGCGGCCTTCACCACTTTGGCGTATTTCGTGATTTCGTCCCGGATGAACTGCGCGAACTCGGCCTGGCTGTTGCCGATGGGTTCCAGGCCGTCGCCGACGAATCGCCTGGAGATCTCGGAGCTCGCGATGATCTTCACCACCTCGGCGTTGAGGCGGGCCACGATGTCCTTCGGCGTCTTGACCGGCGCCATCAAACCGAACCAGGTGGTCGCTTCGTAACCCGTGACGCCTGATTCGTCAAAGGTCGGCACGTCGGGAATCGCCTGGAAGCGCTTGAGGCTGCCGATCGCGACCGCACGCAGCCGCCCGGATTGGATGTGCGGGACGAGCGCCGGCACGCCGCTGAAGATCATGTGCACGTGACCGGCGACGGTGTCCGTCAGGGCCGGGGCGTTCCCTTTATACGGGACATGAACGATATTGATGCCCGCCATCACCTTGAGCAGCTCGCCGGCCATCTGGTTGGAGCTGCCGAGCCCGCTCGAGGCGAAGTTGAGCTGACCGGGCCGCGCCTTGGCCAGCGCGATGAGGTCCTTCAGCGTTCTTGCCGGGAGCGACGGATGGATGGACAGCACGTTGGCACCCTTCACGCACAAGGTGATGGGCGCAAAGTCGCGCAGGGTATCGTAGGGCGGCTTGGCGTACAGCGACATGTTGATGGCGTTCGAAGCGCCGCCCATGAACAGGGTGTAGCCGTCAGGCGGCGCCTTCGCCGCGAGTTCGGAACCGATGTTGGTCGCGCCGCCCGGACGATTGTCGACGATGACCTGCTGATTGAACACTTCGGCAAGCTTGCCGCCGATCGCCCGCGCCGTGATGTCGGTGTTGCCACCGGCCGCATACGGCACGATGACGCGCACCGTGCGCGAGGGATAGTTCTGCGCCGCCGCCGTTCCCGCAGCGGACAGTGCAAGGATGATGAGCGCGCTGAGTGCAGCTTGCATGGCGGTACTCTCCTCGTCGTGCTTCAGTTAGATGCGGTCACTTCATTCACCAGGGGCGTCCCGCGCATCCAGCGCCCCAGATTGTCGCTGAAGATTTCGTAAACGCGCTGGTCGTTGCCCGCCGCGGCGGCGGAATTGTGCGGCGTAAGCACCACGTTGGGCA
>JBQTJV010000224.1:0-4092 GCA_052386775.1 Betaproteobacteria bacterium | reverse complement strand
GGACGCCGGGCCGGTTTCCAAGGAGAGTGCGTCATGACTGTGCGAGGGCTGCCGCGCGGAGCAGGGGCCGTTGACGTTGGCTGAACGGCCTGCGCCGGTGACCGCATTCGTTGCGCTGGGCGGCAATCTCGATGCGCCGGAACAGCACATCGCGCGGGGATTGCACGAGATGCGCGGCCTGCCCGATACCGTTTTGATCCGCAGCTCTACCCTCTACCGCAGCGCCGCGGTCGGCTACCGCAACCAGCCGGATTTCGTCAATGCCGTCGCAGAAGTGCGCACCGCACTGACGCCGCGCGCGCTGCTCGGGCATCTGCTCGCGATAGAGCGCGAGCACGGGCGGGAGCGCCAGTTTCCCAATGCCCCGCGCACGCTGGACCTCGATATCATCCTCTACGGAGATCGGGTTGTGCGCGAGCCGGGACTCGTCATTCCCCATCCGCGGATGCATGAGCGCGCTTTCGTGGTCGTGCCGCTGGCCGAAATCGCGCCCGACGCCGCGATACCGGGTCGCGGCACTGCGCTCGAGCTGCTGAGCGCCGTCGATCGTGCGAGCGTCGTCCCCTTGCGCAGGACCTGAAGTATGTCGTTGCCCGAGAAATACCGCTACATCGTCGTCGAGGGACCCATCGGCGCGGGGAAAACAAGCCTCGCCCGGCTGGTGAGCGAGCGCTGTGCCGCCACCGCGCTGCTGGAAGACCCGGAAGCCAACCCTTTTCTTCCGCGCTTTTATCAGGATGCGGAGCGGTATGCCTTGCCGACGCAGCTCTATTTCCTGTTCCAGCGCGTGAACCAGGTGCGCGCGCTGCGCCAGACGCATCTTTTCGAGCGGGTCACCGTGGCCGATTTCATGATCGACAAGGATCCGCTGTTCGCGCGGCTCACGCTGGGCGACGACGAACTCAAACTCTACGAGCAGATCTACACGCACCTGCGGCCCCAGGCCCCCGCGCCCGATCTCGTTATCTACCTGCAGGCGAGCACCGCTACCCTGGTCGAGCGGGTGCGGCGCCGTGCGGTCGCTTATGAAAATGACATGCCGCCCGATTACCTGGAGCGCCTGGCGGAGACCTACACGCGCTATTTCTACCAGTACACCGGCGCACCGCTGCTGATCGTCAATTCCGAGAATCTCAACTTTGTTGATTCGCCGGGCGACTTTGATTTATTGTTGGAGCGCATCAGCGCCATGCGCGGCCCGCGCGAATTCTTCTCTCTCGGAAACTGAGGGGACACCATGCGTATCACTCTAAACACCCTGCAGAAGATGGCGCAGGAGGGCAACAAGATCACCATGCTGACGTGCTATGACGCCAGCTTCGCGACCCTGCTGGAGGAGGCGGGCGTCGAATCGCTGCTGATCGGCGATTCTCTCGGCATGGTGCTCCAGGGTCACGAGTCGACCTTGCCCGTTACCCTGCGCGACATGGTGTATCACACGGCATGCGTGGCGAGGGGCGCGAAGCGCGCATTCATCATCGGCGACATGCCGTTCGGCAGCTTCCAGATTTCCGCGCAGGAGGCGTTTCGCAATGCCGCCGACATCATGGCGGCCGGCGCCCACATGGTGAAGATCGAAGGCGGCAAGCCGATGCTGGAGACCATCGACTTTCTCACCCGCCGCGGCATTCCGGTATGCGGGCACCTTGGATTGACGCCGCAGTCGGTGCATCAGCTCGGCGGATACCGCGTGCAGGGCAAGGGCGATGCGGCCGCACAGACCATGCTGGACGAAGCAAAGCTGCTGGAGCAGGCCGGCGCGGGAATGATCGTGCTGGAGGCGATTCCGGCGCCGCTCGCGGCGGATATCACCCGGGCGCTGCGCGTGCCGACCATCGGGATCGGCGCCGGCGTGGAGTGTTCAGGACAGGTGCTGGTGCTGCATGACATGCTGGACGTGTATCCCGGAAAGAAAGCGAAGTTCGTCAAGAACTACATGCGGCTTGCGGGAACGATACAGGGTGCCGCCGAGATGTACGTGCGTGAAGTGAAAGCCAAGGCCTATCCCGGTCCCGAACATTCCTTTGCGGCTTGAGGCCGGGCGCCATGGACGTCATTCACTCGGTTGCTGACCTGCGCGCGCGCCTGCAGCGCGAGCCGAACAACGTCTTCGTGCCGACCATGGGAAATCTGCACGAGGGTCACATCCGGCTCATCGACGTGGCCAAACCGCGCGCTGCGTGCACCGTCGTGAGCATCTTCGTGAACCGCCTGCAGTTCGGGCCGCGAGAGGATTTCGACCGCTATCCGCGAACGCTCGATGCCGATTGCACCAAGATGCGCCGAGCCGGTGTGGACGTCGTCTTCGTGCCGGACGAGACCGAGATCTATCCCGAGCCGCAGACGTTCGTAGTCGAGCCTTCGGACCTGCAACACATACTGGAAGGCGCGCACCGGCCGGGGCACTTCCGCGGCGTGGCGACCGTGGTGCTGAAGCTTTTCAACCTGGTCATGCCGCACTCCGCGATCTTCGGCAAGAAGGACTACCAGCAATACATCGTATTGCGCGACATGGTCCGGCAGTTCGCGCTGCCCATCGATATCATCCCGGCGGAAACGGTACGCGCTGCGGACGGGCTCGCGCTCTCCTCGCGCAACGGTTACCTGTCCGCGGAGGAGCGGCGTGAAGCGCCCCGGCTCTATCAGGTGCTGAGTTACGCCCGGGACGAGATGGCGGGCGGCGCGCGCGACTTCCAGCGCATTGAACTGCACGCAATGTCGGAACTGGCGAACCACGGATGGAAACCCGACTACGTAACGGTACGCCGGCAGGCCGATCTGCAGCCGCCAATGCCGGATGACCGCGAGGTGGTGGTGCTCGCCGCGGCGCGCCTGGGCAGGACGCGGCTCATCGACAACGCCGAGGCGGTGCTGCAGCGTTGAGGTGTGGTGCCGGGAGAGGGGGTCGAACCCTCACGGTATTTGGGATTTTAGCTGCGGCGCTGACGCGCCTCGCTGAAATCCCGCGCTACCGTGAGATGAATCAACGAGGTGGTGCCGGGAGAGGGGGTCGAACCCTCACGGTATCGCTACCGCGGGATTTTGAGTCATTTTACACTATTATTAAGTCTTTGTAATAACAAGGTAGAACGCGCATGTTTTCTTTAGTGTGTAACTTTTTGTGTAAATTTTGGCTCTTTTTTCTCGCCCTGCCGGCTGCCAGTTTCCAGTTCTTTATCCGCCACGATTGCCCGCGCGTCTTCATCGCTCCATAGAAGGCGCTCGGGTTTTCCTCTCATGATCGTTTTTCTCGCGCGCCTGATCTCGGTGTTGGGCGATATGGGGAAAAGCTTCTTCGTTGTCAGTTCATCCAGAATTTCACATTTCCTGACCAGCAGGCGCACCCATCCCTTTGCATCGGGTTCCTTGAGCACTTCGGCGGTGATTATCTGATCGCCTATGCGCATGGGCTTTGCCTTGCGTGATCTGCGAGGCTTGTAGATTCCCTCTTTCCATCGAATTACATCGGCGCCGACAAACCCGCCATCTTCAATCGTAACCCATTCCGACATCGCCCCTCGCTGAGTTAAGGCTACCTTCCGGGAAAGATGAATTCAAGGACGATTCTGCAAAGCGCGGAAAGCTCCCCGGCGGATATTGCCGCCGGGGAGCTGAAGGCCGGAGCCGTCTTAGAAGCGGTGGCCCTGCGCGATGGCGTTGCGAAGCCAGCCGTCGAGGAAGCTGTTAAGGCTTTGCCTGGCGTGGCCGTTGACCTTGCCCGGCTCGGGATAGACCTCGGTATAAACCGGCGGAATCGCCTGCTGGAAGGTCAGCGCCTCGGCGATGCGCCGCGCGGGATCGACGCGGACTTGCATATCCGGGTCGCAGCACAGATCGCCGTTTTGCTCGAAGTAATGCGCGAGCGCGATGACGACCGCGCCGCCGTGCTCGTGAAGCCTGTCGAAGTGAAGGTCCATGAAGCCGGAAACCGTGCTTGCGGCGGCCTCGGTTTTGGCCTCGATCAGGCCGACGATGCCGAGCTGTTCGAGTTTCTGGTAGATGCGTTCGGACATCCTGCTCACGGCTCCCTGCGTTGGTTTCATCACAAAGCGGAGACGCAAAAGACCGGGCGTAAATTCGGGCCGGTCACCG
>JBQTJV010000223.1:0-2938 GCA_052386775.1 Betaproteobacteria bacterium | reverse complement strand
GTAGCACAGCATGCAATTGATGCACAGCGTGTACTGCTTGTAGCGCTTGAGTTCTGCCGGCGTCTGACGATGCTCACCCGCACTCAGCGGTTTCTCTTTCTTGGGCAGGAGATAAGGCTTTACTGCGGCGAGCCTGGCGATGAAATCGTCGACCACGGTGACGAGATCGCGCTCGATCGGGAAGTGCGCGAGCGGTTCCACGCGGATGCGGTCGGGCAGATCGCGCAGGAACGCCTTGCACGCGAGCATGGGCTCGCCGTTCACCATCATTCCGCAGCTTCCGCACACCGCCATGTGACACGACCAGCGGTAGCTCAGCGTCGTGTCGATGCGGTCCTTGACGTGATTCAAGGCGTCGAGGACCACCCATTCGTCCTGGCACGGGACATCATACGATTGCACGTGCGGTGCGCTGTCCGTTTCCGGGTTGTAGCGCAGCACGTCGAGCCGCATCTGCCGCACGCTCATTGCCCGCCTCCCGAATATACGCGCACGCCGGGCTGCGACTTGGTGATGACCACGTCGAGATAATCGATGCGGGGCGTATCCTGCTGACGGTAGTGCGCGAGCGAGTGGCGGAGAAAGTTCTGGTCGTCCCGCGCCTCGAAATCAAGTCGCTGGTGCGCCCCGCGCGATTCTTTCCGCGCGAGCGCGCTGCACGCGACCGCTTCCGCGCATTCGAGCATCGACTTCAGCTCCAGGGCTTGCAGCAGTTCCGTGTTGTAGACGTTCGACCTGTCGTGGAGCGCGATACCGGCGTGGCGACGGCGCAGCTCGGCAAGCGTGGCGCATGCCGCCTGGAGACCCTGCGCGGTGCGGTATATGCCGGCGTGCGCTTCCAGCGCATCCATCATTTCATCGCGCAGGCCGGCGATGGTTTCGCTGCCTTTGGCGGCTTCGAATAGCGTGCGCACGAACGCCTGTGACTCGGTAGCCGGTGCGGCAAGCGCGGTATTGCTCACGAAAGGCGGGGCGGAACGCACGTATTCGAGCGCGCTCAATGCGGCGCGCCGTCCGAACACGAGGAGTTCGGTCAGCGAATTCGAGCCGAGGCGATTCGCGCCGTTGATGCTCACGCACGCGCATTCGCCTGCCGCGAAGAGCCCGGGCATCGGCGTCGCGGCCCGCACATCGGTATGGATCCCGCCCATCATGTAGTGCACGACCGGCCGCACGGGGATCGGCTCCTTCACCGGATCCATGCTGAGGTAGCTCGTGGACAGTTCCCGCACGAACGGCAGGCGCTCGTCGATCAGCGTTTCACCCAGATGGCGCATGTCGAGCAGCACGCACTCGCCCCAACGCGTCGAAACGGTATTGCCCTTGCGCTGCTCGTGCCAGAACGCCTGGCTCAAGCGATCGCGCGGACCGAGTTCCATCGTTTTCAGCACCGGTCGCCCGGGCGGGGTTTCGGGCCCCATGCCGTAGTCCTGCAGATAGCGGTAGCCGCTCTTGTTGACCAGGATGCCCCCTTCGCCGCGACAGCCTTCCGTGAGCAGTATTCCGGTATTGGGCAGCCCGGTCGGGTGATATTGCACGAACTCCATATCTTTCAAGGGCACGCCGGCGCGATAGGCGATCGCCATGCCGTCGCCGGTCTTGATCGCGCCGTTGGTGGTGAAGCGGAACATGCGCCCGGCGCCTCCGGCTGCGATGATCACGGCGGTCGCGGCAAACAGTCTCAGCGTGCCGCTGCGCATTTCGAGCGCCGTCAAACCCCGGCAACGACCGTCATCCACCATCAGGTCGAGGGCGTAATGCTCGTCGTAGCGCTCGATCGCGGGATACTTGAGCGAGGTCTGAAACAGCGTATGGAGGATGTGAAATCCCGATTTGTCCGCGGCATACCAGGTGCGCTTCTTTTTCATGCCGCCGAAAGGCCGCACCGCGACCGAACCGTCGGCTTCCCGGCTCCACGGGCAGCCCCAATGCTCGAGCTGGACGAGCTCCTTCGGCGCTTCGTTGATGAAGTACTCGACCGCGTCCTGATCGCACAACCAGTCGCCGCCGCCCACCGTATCGTTGAAGTGGTGTTCCAGGCTATCGTCGG
Source organism: Betaproteobacteria bacterium (assembly GCA_052386775.1). Taxonomy (GTDB): domain Bacteria; phylum Pseudomonadota; class Gammaproteobacteria; order Burkholderiales; family SG8-41; genus DSOT01. The sequence goes on along the minus strand of JBQTJV010000223.1, from coordinate 888 downwards.
GCTTTACCACACCGGCTGCACCGCCCTCGGCCGCGCACGTATGGCTGCGCATCGGGTAGACCTTGGAGATGAGCGCAATGCGGAGCGCGGGATCGGCCTCGGCCAGCGCAATTGCAGCGCGCAACCCCGCGCCCCCGGCGCCGAGTATGGCGACATCCGCTTTGATGATTTCCATCCCCGTATAGCCTTGATCGGGCAGTCCCGCGTAGCCGTGCCGGTGCGACACGCTGCCAGATTAATTTTGGCGGGGAATGGCGGGTTGACTTAGATCAAACGCGCGTGAAATGAAGCGGGTGACGCTACAGCATCACCGCGGAGCAGCCGTTCGCATCGCAGCGCAGATAACCGCCGCGCTCGTACCAATCGTTCAGCACCCAGCGCTCGCAGGTGCGGCCGTCCACGACATGCACGTGGTGCGCCGGACGGTGCGTGTGGCCGTGGACCAGGCGCGGGTAGTCGAACTGGCGCAGGGTGTCTTCCACCGTCGCGGGAGACACGTCCATGATCTCCGCGCTCTTCGCCTGCTTGGCCTGCGCGTTCAGTTCACGCAATTGCCCGACCCGCGCGCGGCGTGCCGCGACGGGCTGCGCCAGAAAATCGGCCTGGAATTTCGGATTGCGGGCGGTGGCCCGGAATTTCTGTAATCCACGTCGTCGGTGCACAGCGTGTCGCCGTGCATGAGGAGCGTCCTGACCCCCCCGAGCTCGACCAGCGCCGGGTCCTCGAGCAACGTCGCGCCGGTCGCCTCGCCAAAGCGCCCGGCCATGAGGAAGTCGCGGTTGCCGTGCATGACGAAGACCTTCACCCCGGCGCGCGCGAGGCCGGCGAAGAAGCCGGTCATCACGGCGTTGAACGGCGTGGCGACGTCGTCGTCGCCGATCCAGTACT
>JBQTJV010000222.1:0-3597 GCA_052386775.1 Betaproteobacteria bacterium | reverse complement strand
CGAGGTGCCGCTCGACGTTGCCGTGGAGCAGGGCGCCGGTGGTGATCATCTCGGTGTAGAGGAAGGCGCTGGAGGAGACCTGGCGCAGGAAATAGCGGCAGTGCCGGTCGGTCCAGTCCATCATCGGAGCGACACAAAGTCGATGATCCCTGTATTTTCCGGAGTTTATCGAATTTTCAGTCACTTAGATCTCTTGCAGCGGTTGTTCATTTTCCGCTATTTTCCTCTGTTTTCCGCCATTTCTCACTGTTTCGGTGTACCTAAAGTGTACCAGGTACACCGCTTCTCCAGTATGATTTGAGCCCAAGATACACCAGACCTGAGGAATGTAGATGGCAACTATTATTTCGCAGCGACGCGCCGATGGTGGCATGTGCTACAAGGCCCTCGTCCGAATCAAGCGCGATGGCAAGCTGGTCTATTCGCAGGCGAGAACGTTCGAAAAGCGCGCAGTCGCATCGAGCTGGGCGAAGCGGCTCGAGACCGAGCTCCAGGATCCGGCAACGCTTGAGCGCCGCGGCGCCGGCGCGGGTGCGACAGTCGGCGACCTCATCCGTCGTTATATAAGGGAGGTCGAACCCGTCAAACCACTCGGCCGTACGCACCGCTTCACGCTCGAGATGCTGGAGGACTGGCCGATTGCCGCAGCCTCAGCGGCTGCCCTCAAGGCGAGCGACGTGGTTGAGCACTGTCGAGCGCGCCAGGCAAAAGGCGCAGGACCAGCAACGGTGCTGCAGGACCTCGTGTTCCTGCGTGGCCCGCTCGGCATGGCGAAGGTGGCATGGAATATCACTGCGTCGACGAAGCCGCTGGATGAGGCGCGGCCATTACTCGACAAACTGCAGCTCGTCGCACGGCCACACCGCCGCGACAGAAGGCCAACAGTCGGGGAGCTAGGCAGTCTGGTCAAGTACTTCACCGAGCAGGACAAGCGCTCGGTGATCCCGATGCTCGACATCATGGAGTTCGCCATCTGGTCTGCGAAGCGGATGGGGGAGATCTGTCGCCTGCGGTGGGAAGACGTAGACACGAAACGTCGTACGTGCCTTCTGCGCGACATGAAAGACCCACGTCATAAGATCGGCAACAACTTCGAATTCCCGCTGCTGGGCAAAGCTTGGGACATTCTGCAGCGTCAGCCCAGAATCGACGAGCGAATTTTCCCGTATGACGAGAAGTCTGTCGGGGCGCGCTACACCCGGGCGAAGAGGAAGCTTGGCATCGCGAACCTGCGCTTTCACGATCTCAGGCGCGAGGCGGCGAGTCGCTTGTTCGAGGCGGGTTACCAGATCCACGAAGTCGCCCAAGTGACTGGGCACAAGGACCTGAACGGGCTGTGGCGGACCTACACGAAACTCAAGCCAGAGTCACTGCATCGGCGGCCGGGTATCACACTTGAGACTGTTCCCACTGCTCGCGGGCGCGCGCACGCTGCTCATCGAGCCAGCGCGCAAGATCGTCCACGTGAACCAGGCGCGGGGCCTTTTGACTCGGCGACGCCCGGAACGTTGGCACCGGCAACTCGTTGAGCGCGGCGCGTTCGTAAGCCTTTTCTTTTTTCATCCCGAAGTACTCCTCTGAGATATCTTCTAGTCTTACGGTAGGAGATTCGAAGCGGGAGAGCAGGGCAAACGCTGTGTTCATTCTGAACAGACACGTACTGTGCCGGGGTGGAAATGAGCACCCCGAACGCTGGCGTTGCGGCGCTGAATGAAATAGCTGCCGTACGATGGGGCGACAGCGCCATGGTCGCCCTTAAGCGGAGCCCTTAACACCACGTCCTCGTTTTCGCCGGTTCCAGCGAAATACAGGCGTTGGCATTCGACCGACACGTGAGACCGCACGTCGCGCATGCGTGAATTTTCGTGCCGACTGAGAACTTGCGGCGCACCTAACCAGGGCTGCCATATCGGGGGTTGGAAAGGAAAAGGCCCGATTCAGGCTCGGCGGGCGAGGCATTCCGTCCGCCGTCGGCGCTCAAACACAATTTAACCGTTCTGATCCAACATCGGCCAGACCATTCAATGTAAATTCGCCGGCCTTCCTGCTTGGTTCATTTCGAAGCTATGTCAGCCGCACTCAATCTGAGGCCCGCGTGGGCCGGTGGCGAGAGGTTCGCGATCGCCGCGCGAAATGTCCTCGTAATCGACGATCAGAGCACTTCCCGGATGATTCTTGCGCGAATCATCCACAGCATCGACCCGAATATCGGCGTGGAGATGTTCGCGAACCCCCTCGAAGCAGTTGAGTGGGCGAAGGTCAAGGTTCCCGATCTCATTTTGACCGATCACAAGATGAATGAGATAGACGGTATTGAAACGATCCGCCGGCTGAGGCAGTTGCCGACCTGCGCGGAAGTGCCGATTGTGATGGTAACGATTGTCGAGGACGCCGAGATTCGTCACGCTGCCTTCGATGCAGGGGTGACGGATTTCCTGCTCAAGCCGTATGACGCGTACGAATGCCGTGCCCGTTGCCGCAATTTGTTGAGCTTGCGCGACCAGCACTTGCTCTTGAAGGATCGGGCGAAGCTGCTTGAGCGCGAAATCGCTGCGGCGGTGCGTGAGCTCCGTTATCGCGAGCGTGAGACCATCATGCTCGCTGCCAACCTGTCGGAGTACCACGCGCACCAGGACGGCCTCCGGATCGTCCGGATTGCGACTTACGCAAGGATGATCGCTGAGGAAATGGAGTTGCCGCCGGAAATAGTGGAATGCATCGAAGTTGCATCGACACTGCACGACGTTGGCAAAATCGGCGTTGCCGACGAAATCTTACTCGCGGCCGATCCGATTACCTACGCGCAAGACCAGGCGCTGAGGGAACACACGGAGATTGGCTACAGGCTACTCGGGCAAAGTTCGTCCGAATTCCTGAAAATGGGAGCTGAGATCTGTTTGTACCATCACGAGCGCTACGGCGGTGGCGGCTATCCGAGGGGCGTCAGAGGCCACGACATACCGTTATCCGCTCGAATCGTGGCCGTAGCGGAGGCATTCGACTTGCTCACCTCGAAGCCGGGTCGCAATCGGGCCAATTCGGCTGCATTGGCCATGAGCAAACTCGCGTCGAGGAAAGGCACCGACTTCGACCCGATGTGCGTCGAGGCACTTGGCTGCCAGTTGGAGAAGGCGGGCCAAGTTATTGCCGAGTTCTCGGACCACGATTGAAGTTCCCACGGGCCTGTCGTCGTCGGCCCGACCCCAACGCTCATTTGGCAATCTGAATCGGCGCCATTGCGCTGCGATGGCCCGCTTGACCGAGCGGTGCTAAAGTTTTTGAATGGCCGCCGCGACGCGACCCAGCACGAGCAGATCCCGTGCCGATCCGGAAACTTCGCGGTGCGATCCCAGCCGATCAACGATTTCGCTTGCGATGGAGGGGTTGTCGCACGCGATAACAAATCCGCCCTGAAGACGTCGCTGGACGCGCCGCACGATCACCGCTTCGCCGAGCAAAAGGGCGTAGATGCCGTTGTCATCGGTAATCTGCGTCATGTTGGTGTCGAGCAGCAGCGGCGCACCATCCCGGATGCGCTCTGCCATGGCGTCGCCCTTCATGCGAAGCACAACAAAACCTCCAAGGTCACGGTCGAGT
>JBQTJV010000221.1:0-2149 GCA_052386775.1 Betaproteobacteria bacterium | reverse complement strand
CAGCATTACGGCCGACAGCGAAATCGGTCTCGCAGTGCTGGCCGACGGCATGGGCGGCTACAACGCGGGCGAAGTCGCGAGCGGCATCGCCGTGGCGATGATCCCGGCTGAAATGAGAAAGGCGCTGGCGGCGCTCCCGCCCAACGCCCTGAACGGCCCGCGGATGGAGCGGCTCATCGGCGAGCAGGCCGCCCGCGCCAACTCGACCATCTTCCAGGCGGCACAAAAGGAATCCCAGTATCGCGGCATGGGAACCACGCTGGTGGTCGCACTGTGGCACGACAACCAGGTTTCGGTGGGGCACATCGGCGATTCCCGCGTCTACCGGCTGCGCGACGACAAGCTGGAACAGATCACGCGCGACCACTCGCTGTTGCAGGAACAGATCGACAGCGGAATGATCAGCAAGGAGGAGGCGAGGCACGCGCCGAACAAGAATCTCGTCACGCGCGCCGTCGGCATCGATCCGGAAGTCGAGGCGGAGGTCCACACTCACCCGGCGCAGCGGGGAGACATCTACCTCATCTGTTCCGACGGTCTTCCCGACATGGTGCCCGACGAGGATATCGAGAACACCCTGTCGGCAGTGAAGGCGAATCTCGGCCTGGCGGCGGAGCAACTGGTGCAGCAGGCGAACGACAATGGCGGCCGCGACAATATATCGGTCATACTGGTGCGCGTGCTGAAAGAATTTCCCGCGCGTGCCGGCTGGTTCGACAAAGTGAAGTCGCTGTTCTGAGGAAATGCGAAGCACCGAAAAAGCCATTCGCCCTGAGCGCAGCGTAGCAAAGTCGAAGGGTGAGCGTGTTCAGGGTACGACCGGCTCGCCAACGGTCAAAAAGTGGGAGTGACGATGGCAAAACTGATACTGAGTCTGGAAGGTTCGGTGATCCGCGAAGTCCCGCTGGACAAGGAGCGCGTCACGATCGGCCGCAAACCGCAGAACGACATCCAGATCGAGAATCTCGCCGTAAGCGGCGAGCATGCCCGGGTCGTCACCATCCTCAAGGACTCGTTTCTGGAAGATCTCGGCAGCACCAACGGGACGCTGGTGAACGGCAATCCGGTGAAGAAGCACATCCTTCAGGACAACGATGTCGTCGAAATCGGGAAGTACAAGCTCAAGTTCGTGGTGGAGGCGCCCGCCGCCCAGCCCGCGGAAGGGGCCTCGATGGAGGATTTCGAGAAAACGATGATCCTGCGCGCACCGGCCGCGGCGCAGGCGGCGGCGAGAGCGTTCGGCGAAAACGCGAGTCCACCGCCGGCCGCCGCGAGCGTCCCGGCGTCGGCCCCTGCCGCTGCGACCACCGTGGCGCCGACGCCCACAGCGGAACAACGGCCCGCGGTTGCGGCAATACAGATACTGAACGGCCCGAGCGCCGGTCGCGAGATGGTGTTCACCAAGAATCTTACGACCCTGGGCAAGACCGGCGTCCAGGTGGCGGTGATCGCGCGTCGTCCGCAGGGCTACTTCATCACCCATGTCGAAGGCGCAAGGTTTCCGGTGGTGAACGGCAAGACGCTTGACACGCAGGCGCATCCGCTCAACGATCACGACGTGATCGAACTGGCCGGCGTCAAGATGGAATTCTTTTTCAAGAACGCGTAGCCAGCCTCGCGCCGGTCATACAGGGAGGGGTTTTTGCGCAAGAACTTCGTGCGGATCCTGAGTGGCCTGCTGATCGTGGCCTTTTTCCTGGGCCATGCGCTCGATCACTACACGGTCCCGATCCTGGAGCGTTTCGAGGCGATCATCTACGATGCACGGCTGCGGCTCACCATGCCGCGCACGGTGGACGACCGCATCGTCATCCTCGACATCGACGAAAAAAGCCTCCAGGAGCGCGAAGCGGGCGGTGAGGGCCACTGGCCGTGGCCGCGGCACCGCATCGCCCTGCTGCTCGACAAGCTGTTCGACAAGTACGGCATCGCCGTGGTGGGTTTCGACGTGGTCTTCGCGGAGCGCGATGAGTCCTCGGGCATACGCGTGCTCGAGCAACTCGCCGACGGGGAGTTGAAAGCGGTCTCGGGTTTTCTGCCGGTGCTCGAGAAGATCAAGCCGCAGCTCAACTACGACGAAATATTTGCGAGCCGGATGAAAGGCCGCAACGTCGTGCTGGGTTACACCTTTTCGAGCGATGCCTCCGAC
>JBQTJV010000220.1:0-7825 GCA_052386775.1 Betaproteobacteria bacterium | reverse complement strand
GGTTCACCAATTACATATCAATACCGGTTGTGATCTATATTGTTGTCTATCTCTTGGTAACTTTTCTAATTCACCAGCAGTTTGAAGGACTCCGGCATGCCGGCCGCGATGCGGTGGTCGCCCTTGACGATCGACTCGTACACCTTGCGCCGGCCCTCGGTATCGTCCGATTTCACCGTGAGCATCTCCTGCAGCGTGTACGACGCGCCGTACGCCTCCAGCGCCCACACTTCCATCTCGCCGAAGCGCTGGCCACCGAACTGCGCCTTGCCGCCGAGCGGCTGCTGCGTGACGAGGCTGTAGGGGCCGGTCGAACGCGCGTGCATCTTGTCGTCGACCAGGTGGTGCAGTTTGAGCATGTGCATGTAACCCACGGTCACCGCGCGCTCGAACGGGTCGCCGGTGCGTCCATCGTAGAGCGTTATCTGGCCCGACCGCGGCAAGCCGGCAAGCTCCAGCATGTGCTTGATTTCGTGCTCGGTGGCGCCGTCGAACACCGGGGTCGCAAACGGCACCCCTTTCTCGAGATTGCGCGCGAGTTCCAGCGTTTCTCCTTCGCTCAGCGCGTCGATGGCTTCGATGCGGCCGCTGCCGTTGTAAATCTTGCCGAGCAGCTTCTTCACTTCCGCAGCAGACGCCTGCGCCCGCAGCATCTCGCCGATCTTCAGCCCGAGACCTTTCGCGGCCCATCCGAGATGGGTTTCCAGGATCTGCCCCACATTCATCCGCGAGGGAACTCCCAGCGGGTTGAGCACGATGTCCACGGTCGTGCCGTCGGCCATGTGCGGCATGTCCTCCACCGGTACGATCTTGGAAATGACACCCTTGTTCCCGTGGCGTCCGGCCATCTTGTCGCCGGGCTGCAGCCGGCGCTTCACCGCCAGGTAAACCTTCACCATTTTCTGCACGCCGGGGGGCAGCTCGTCGCCCTGGGTCAGCTTTTTCTTCTTCTCGTCGAACATCTTGTCGAAGAGCGATTTGGTCTGCGCCAGGCTTTCCTTGAGGCTCTCCATCTGCGCGGCCACCGTATCGTTCGCCAGGCGCACGTCGAACCAGTGGCTGCGATGCTCGGCTTCCGAGAGATGCGACTTGGTGATCTTGGTGCCCTTGGCAAGCCCCATCTTCTTGGGACCGCCGCTCGCCGTCTTGCCGATCAGCAGGCGTTCGAGCCGGCTGTAGGTGTCGTCTTCCACGATGCGAAGCTGGTCGGCGAGATCCTTCTTGTAGCGCTTAAGCTCGTCGTCGATGATCTGCTGCGCCCGCTTGTCGCGCTCGATCCCCTCGCGGGTGAACACCTGCACGTCGATCACGGTACCCGACATGCCGGAGGGCACGCGCAGGCTGGTGTCTTTCACGTCGGATGCCTTTTCACCGAAGATGGCGCGCAGCAGCTTTTCTTCCGGCGTGAGCTGCGTCTCGCCCTTCGGCGTCACTTTCCCGACCAGCACGTCGCCGGCCTCGACTTCCGCGCCGATATAGATGATGCCCGACTCGTCGAGACTCGCGAGCTGCGATTCGGAGAGATTCGAAATGTCGCGGGTGATCTCCTCGGAACCGAGCTTGGTGTCGCGGGCCACGACCGAAAGCTCCTCGATGTGGATCGAGGTGAAGCGCTCGTCCCCCACCACACGCTCGGAGATGAGGATCGAGTCCTCGAAGTTGTAGCCGTTCCACGGCATGAACGCGACCAGCATGTTCTGGCCGAGCGCGAGCTCACCCAGGTCGGTGGAAGCGCCATCGGCAACCACATCGCCCTTCGCAATGACGTCGCCGACTTTCACCAGCGGCCGCTGGTTGATGTTGGTGTTCTGATTGGAGCGCTGGTACTTGACGAGATTGTAGATGTCCACGCCGACTTCACCGGCCGACGTCTCTTCGTCGTTGACCCGCACCACGATGCGCCCGGCATCGACGTAATCGACGACGCCCCCGCGGCGGGCCTGCACGGCCGTGCCCGAGTCGACGGCGACGGTGCGCTCCAGGCCGGTCCCCACGAGCGGCTTTTCCGCGCGCAGGCAAGGCACCGCCTGGCGCTGCATGTTCGAACCCATCAGTGCGCGGTTCGCGTCATCGTGCTCGAGGAACGGGATGAGCGACGCCGCCACCGACACCGCCTGCGCCGGCGCAACGTCCATGTATTCGATCCGCTCCGGCGAGGACAGCGTGAACTCGTTGCGGTGCCGGCACGACACCAGCTCGTCGCTGAAGCGGCTGCTCTTGTCGAGCGCGGCGTTCGCCTGCGCGATCATGTACTGTCCTTCCTCGATCGCCGACAGGAAGTGGATATCGTTCCCGACCGTGCTGTCGCTCACCTTGCGGTAGGGCGTTTCCAGAAAGCCGTACTGGTTGGTGCGCGCATACAGCGCCAGCGAGTTGATGAGGCCGATGTTCGGGCCTTCCGGCGTTTCGATCGGACACACGCGGCCGTAATGGGTCGGATGCACGTCGCGCACTTCGAAGCCCGCGCGCTCGCGCGTCAGCCCGCCGGGCCCCAGCGCCGAAACGCGGCGCTTGTGCGTGATCTCGGAGAGCGGGTTCGTCTGATCCAAGAACTTGGAGAGCTGGATGGAGCCGAAGAACTCCCGGATCGCGGCCGACACCGGTTTGGCGTTGATCAGGTCGTGCGGCATCAGGTTCTCGGACTCCGCCTGCGAGAGGCGTTCCTTCACGGCGCGCTCCACCCGCACCAGCCCGGCGCGGAACTGGTTCTCGGCCAGCTCGCCCACCGAACGCACGCGCCGGTTTCCAAGGTGGTCGATGTCGTCGATTTCGCCCTTGCCGTTGCGCAGCTCGACCAGGATCTTGATGACGGCAACGATGTCCTCCGGCGACAGCGTGCCGGGACCCTCCAGCGCCTCGCGGCCAACGCGGCGGTTGAATTTCATGCGGCCGACCGCCGAAAGATCGTAGCGGTCCTCGGAAAAGAACAGCCCGTTGAACAGGGTCTTTACCGCATCCTCGGTCGGCGGCTCGCCGGGGCGCATCATGCGATAGATCGCGACCTGCGCCGCCATCTGATCGGCCGTCTCGTCGATCCGCAGCGTCTGGGAAATGTACGGCCCCTGGTCGAGATCGTTGGTATAGATGGTCTGGATCTGCTGCACGGTCGCGGCGCGCAGCTTCGCCAGCACCTGATCGGTGACCTCATCGTTCGCGTTGGCGACGATCTCCCCGGTTTCCTTGTCGACCACGTTGTGGGCAAGCGCGCGGCCGATGAGGAAATCCTCCGGCACGCTGATCTGCCTGAGCCCCGCCTGTTCCATCTCCCGCACGTGCTTGACGGTGATGCGCTTGTCCTTGGCAACGATCGCCTTGCCGCCCTTGGTCGCGATGTCGAAGCGCGCGATTTCCCCGCGCATGCGTTCCGGCACCAGTTCGAATTCGATCGTTTCGGCGCTCAGCTGGAACGTATCGAAGGTAAAGAATTCCTTGAGAATGCGCTCCGGCGTGTAGCCCAGCGCCTTCAACAGAATCGTGACCGGCATCTTGCGGCGGCGATCCACCCGGAAGTAGAGATAGTCCTTCGGGTCGTATTCGAAATCGAGCCACGAGCCGCGGTAGGGAATCACGCGTGCGGAAAACAGCAGTTTGCCGGACGAATGCGTCTTGCCGCGATCGTGCTCGAAGAACACGCCGGGCGAGCGGTGAAGCTGCGACACGATCACGCGCTCGGTGCCGTTGATGACGAACGAGCCGGTGGTGGTCATGAGCGGTATTTCGCCCATGTAGACCTCCTGTTCCTTGACCTCCTTCACCGTCGGCTTGGACGCTTCCTTGTCCATGATGGTGAGGCGCACTTTCGCGCGCAGCGGCGCGGCGTAGGTAAGACCCCGCTGCTGGCACTCTTTCACGTCGAACGGCGGCTCGCCGAGGGTGTAGCTCGCGAACTCCAGCCGCGCGTTCCGGGAGTGGCTCTCGATCGGAAAAATGCTTCGGAACGCCGCCTGCAGCCCCTCGCTCTTGCGGTTCTCGGGGGAAACGAGCTCCTGCAGGAAGCCTGCATACGACTCGAGCTGCGTCGCCAGCAGGTACGGCACCGGCAGCACGCTGTCGCGCTTGGCAAAGCTCTTGCGGATACGTTTCTTTTCGGTGAAAGAGTACGCCATATCAACTCCACGAAAGAGTCAGGAATTCGGGTACGCGACATGGCGACTGCGTGGAAAACCGCGCAGCGCTTGCCATGTTTCGTGACCGTCTCAAAAAAAGGGTGGGCCGGCGGTTTCCCGCCGGCCTTTGCTCCGTAGTGCGGTTACTTGATTTCTACCGTTGCGCCGGCTTCGGTAAGCTGCTTGGCGATTGCGTCGGCATCGGCCTTGGCAATGCTTTCCTTTACCGGCTTGGGGGCGCCGTCGACCAGGTCCTTCGCCTCTTTGAGGCCCAGGCCGGTGATCGCGCGCACCACCTTGATGGTGTTCACCTTGTTCGCGCCGGCGTTGGTCAGCATGACGGTGAACTCGGTCTTTTCCTCGGCGGCCGCGGCGGTAGCGCCCCCGCCGCCTGCCGCGGGAACCGCCACGGTGGCGGCCGCCGCGGAAACGCCGAATTTTTCCTCCATGTCCTTGATGAGCTGCGAAAGCTCAAGCACGGTCATGTTCGCAATTGCATCGAGAATCTCAGTTCTGGCGAGTGCCATTCCTAACTCCTGTTAATCGAGGTTATGACGAAAACGGTACCGTTGTCCGCGGAATCACGCAGCCGTCTTCTGTTTCTGATCGTGCACGGCAGCCACCGTGCGCACGAACTTGCCCGGCACCTCGTTCAAGGTGCGAACCAGTTTTGCGACCGGCGCCTGCATCGTCCCCATGAGCTTCGCGAGCAGTTCCTGACGGCTGGGCATCCCGGCGAGGTCGGCCACTTCCTTCGGCGACATCACCACATCGGGCATGGCGCCCGCCCTGATCACGAACTTCTCGTTGCCCCTGGCGTACTCGTGCAGCACCTTGGCAGCCGCCACCGGATCGCTCGAAATGCCGTACGCGAGCGGACCGACCATCTTGTCGGCCAGGCCCTTGAACGGCGTCTCGGCGACCGCGCGGCGCGCCAAGGTATTCTTCAGAACGCGCAGATAGACGCCCGAGCTGCGCGCCTTCTTGCGCAATTCGGTCATTTCGCCCACCTGCAGGCTGCGGTATTCGGCCAGTACAATGGTCTGGGCCGTCGCCAGCTCAGCGCTGATTTCGGCCACTACCGCCTGTTTCTGCTCAAGATTTAGACCCAAGGTCTACCTCCATTCAGCTTCCGGGGATGAAAGCTTTGGGCGAGGACGAACCGTTCCGCCCCGCGTCCCTCTTCCCTCATCCCAGTAATACGGCGACCTTTGGTCCAGGAGTAGTTCAAGCTGGAACAACCTGTGTTCGGGTGCGCCGTCTGCGTAGGACTGTTGAAAACGGTCTTCGAAACTGCGGACAGCGACCCGGAGAGCCTCTGACCCACGACCCCGCATTCCGTTCCCAAAAAATTAAACCTTCCGGCTCCTACGGTCTTTGACAACCCGCCGGACACCTCGCCCGGCGGCCCAAAGTTCATCCCGGAACTGCTCCGGGGCCCTTTTGCCATCCTCACTGCGTCTGCTGCGTCAGGCTCGACTGGTCAACCCGAACCCCGACGCCCATCGTGCTCGACACACTGACTTTCCTCAGATACATGCCCTTCGCCCCGGCCGGACGCGCCTTGTTCACGGCGTCGACCAGCGCGCGGAGGTTTTCCGTCAACGCTTCGACGCTGAACGAGGCGCGGCCAATCGTGCACTGGACGATACCGGCCTTGTCGGCGCGATACTGCACCTGTCCGGCCTTGGCGTTCTTGATGGCGGTCGCGAGGTCCTGCGTGACCGTCCCGACTTTCGGATTCGGCATGAGCCCGCGCGGACCCAGGATCTGGCCCAGGCCGCCGACGACGCGCATCGCGTCCGGCGTGGCGATGACCACGTCGAAATCGAGTTTTCCGCCTTTGATATCGTTCGCGAGGTCGTCGAAGCCGACGATGTCGGCACCGGCCTGTTTCGCTTGCGCGGCACGATCGCCCTGTGCGAACACCGCCACGCGCACGCTCTTGCCGGTGCCTTGCGGCAGCACGACCGAGCCGCGCACGGCCTGATCGGACTTCTTGGCGTCGATCCCCAGATTCATCGACACGTCGACCGACTCATTGAACTTGGCGGTCGCGTTTTCCTTGACGATCTTCAGCGCCTCCTGCAAAGGGTAGAGCTTGACGTGATCGACCTTCGCCCGGATACCGTTATATCGCTTGGAGGTGTGAGGCATTTACAGGCCCTCCACTTCGATGCCCATGCTGCGGGCGCTGCCGGCAATCGTGCGCACCGCCGCTTCCAGATCAGCGGCGGTCAAATCCGGCGTCTTGAGCTTCGCGATCTCTTCGGCCTGCGCGCGCGTGATCTTGCCGACCTTGTCGGTGTGCGGACGCGGGCTGCCTTTCTCGATCTTCGCCGCCTTCTTGATGAGCACCGTCGCGGGCGGCGTCTTCATCACGAAGGTGAAGCTCTTGTCCTGGTAGGCCGTGATGATCACGGGCACCGGCATGCCGGGCTCCATCTTCTGCGTCGCCGCGTTGAAGGCCTTGCAGAACTCCATGATGTTCAAACCGCGCTGGCCGAGCGCGGGGCCGATCGGCGGCGACGGATTCGCCTTGCCCGCCGGCACCTGCAGCTTGATCAAGCCGACTACTTTCTTTGCCATGACTTACGCTCCTGTCGGGTGCAAACGGGCGCCGCGCGCCCTCCCCGGTTAACCCTACGCCTTTTCCACCTGGCCGAAATCGAGCTCCACCGGCGTCGAGCGGCCGAAGATCGTGACCGACACGCGCAGCTTGTTCTTGTCGTAATTGACGTCCTCGACGTTGCCGTGAAAATCGGCAAACGGCCCGTCTTTCACGCGCACCGCTTCCCCCACCTCGAACAGCACCTTCGGACGCGGCTTCTCCACGCCCTCCTGAATCTGGTGCAGGATGTTCTGCACTTCCTTCTCGCTGATCGGCGTCGGCTTGGTCGCCGTACCGCCGACGAACCCCGTCACCTTGGGCGTGTTCTTCACGAGATGCCAGGTGTCGTCGTTCATCTCCATCTCGACCAGCACGTAACCGGGAAAGAACTTGCGCTCGCTGATGTTCTTCTGCCCGCTTTTCATCTCCACCACTTCCTCGACCGGAACGAGGATCTGACCGAAGCGCTCCTGCATGCCGGCCCGCTGAATGCGGTCCAGGAGCGCGCGCTGCACGCTCTTTTCGAAGCCGGAATACGCGTGGACCACATACCACTTCTTGCTCATGAATCACCCTGCCCCATCAGCTTCCGGACCACCCACAGCAGGCTCGCATCCACCAGCCACAGGAAGAGCGCCATCACGACCACGAACACGAAAACAATGCCGGTCGTCTGCAGCGTTTCCTTGCGGTTCGGCCAAACCACCTTCTTGGTTTCCGTGACCGATTCCTGCGAATACACGTAGAAGCGCTTGCCCGGCTCCGTGGTCCAGAAAACGGCGGCACCGGCTGCCAGTCCTACGAGAATGGCCACGAAGCGAACGACCGCCGGGCTCTCGCTGAAATAGTAAAAAGCCGCGATGCCCGCCATCCCCAGCATCGCTGCCAGCGCGATTTTGATCTTGTCCGCCATCGTTCTAGGCAGTCCTGGCAGGCCAGGAGGGTCTCGAACCCCCAACCTTCGGTTTTGGAGACCGACGCTCTGCCAATTGAGCTACTGGCCTAATCGCGTTATTCAATGATCTTCGCCACCACGCCGGCGCCCACGGTGCGCCCACCCTCGCGGATCGCAAAGCGCAAGCCCTCTTCCATCGCAATGGGCTGAATC